>JAXHMJ010000004.1 GCA_034521575.1 candidate division KSB1 bacterium | reverse complement strand
CGAATCCGTTTCCCGTCACCAGCCGCTGCGATTGACAAACACGGATCCTTCGGTGCCGATAAATTTGGTACCCCGTCCGCCGGTACGGCAGGTCAATTTAATGCCGTTGTCATAGATCATGTCAAAATCGATAGACGTGGCGGTGTTGAACAATCCGGTTTTGGGAAATACGCCGCGTCCGATGATTTTCACCGGTCCCGAATCGTCCATGCCCAAGCCCCATTGGGCAATATCCAGGTAATGCGCGCCCCAGTTGGTGGTTTGTCCGCCCGAATAATCGCGGATAAACCGGAACGTGTAATGACAGCGTTGGTCCGTGTAGGGTTCATGCGGTGCAGGCCCCAAGCCAGAACTCGTAATCCAGCGCTTCCGGCGCCGGCTGCGGCTGCCAGGTGGGGGGCAGGCGCGGTTATTGCCGGGCAGCGAGACCTCGACTTTTTGTATAGCACCAATATAGCCGTTGCGCACCAGTTCGCAGGCGCGCCGGAACAGCAGCATACTGCGCTGCATACTGCCGGTCTGCAGGACACGGCTGTATTTTCGAACGGTATCGCTAATGACCCTGCCCTCATTGACGGTCAGCGTTAAGGGTTTTTCCAGATAGATATCCTTGCCGTTGCGGGCAGCCTCCAGGGCAGGCAGGGTGTGCCAGTGATCCGGAGTTGATATAACCACGGCATCAATATCCGGGCGCGAGGTCACCTCACGGAAATCCGAATACAGGGCACAATCCTGATTCTCATATTTCTGCTGCACCAGGTTTTGCGCTCGATCAGCACGATATCGTTGATATTCAAATCGCCAGAACCCGGACCTCTGGGTTGCCAAGGAAACCCTTTAAATTGTTGGTGCCCATGCCACCGACACCGATGAATCCCAGAGCTATCGCCATCATTTGGGTAGCTGGAAACGTTTTTTAAAATCCGGGCGCCGCTAACGTAACACGGCTGCTGCAGGCGTTTGACTAACGGGCTCCATTTCATGAAAATAATCGCCTTTTACTGTCAATATCAATATACGTCTGCAAACAGACAAACTATTTTCCAGACTATCAAATCGAAGATTATGCTTTTTGGTGCTGAAACATGTTTTCATAATGAACAGACGGTTCAAAAATGCCGCCGTCTTTGTCATAATAATCCTTGTTCAGGTGAAACACACCGTTCACCGTTTTGCGCCATGACGCGTCTGGATACGGATGATAACCGACCATTTGGTACCAGTTTTTGTAATTCTGATGCCCGTTGGTCTCCAATAGTCCCAGGCCCAGTTCCGGAAACGGCGCCAGACGCGCGGCCACGGCTTTGTTCCACTCCACCAGAATGGGATTGACTGGTCAAGGATCCGCGCAGAAGCACGGTACATTGTGTTCATGCGCCACCTGTGCGATTTTCATGGTCATGCTCAGGGTTTTGGCAATGGCTTTGAGGGCAATGGCCGAATAACCCATTTCGATGCGTTTTAAAGCGTCTTTATCTGTGTGCGCGCTTTCGTCGGCTGCAATGCGTACGCCCAGGTCATCCACAGTGATGTTCGTGTGTTCCGGAAACGGCTCTTCGATCACGGCGATCTGATCAAAGGCGCCGATCTTGCGCCGCGTGGCCCAGCAGCTTCAGCAGGGTTTCCTTCTTCTCGTAGCGGCCGTTGGCGTCGAAAGTAATAGGGAAGCCTCCCGTTCCGGGCGTACGGCCGGTCTGATGCCGCCCGATGGCCTCGTGGATGGCGGTTGAACAGGCCTCGCTCATGTCCTTCTCCAGCATCTTCCGCCTGCGTAGCCGGGCTGCCCCAGCTCTGATTTTCATGAAAAAAGTAGCCCTCGGTCCGCCGCATCCCTGATCTCGCTGATCGGAATGGAATAGGCCATGAGCGGAATGCTGGCGACTTTTTCATGATGATGCGATAGTGCCGGTTTATAGGTTTCCGGGATCAGGGCGTCAAAATCGGTGATCCCGTGCTCTTTGGCGTATAAAAGCCAGGCGGCATTATCGAATCCCACCAGAGCGTTCAATGCAAAGGTTTTGCGCAAATCCGGATTATCGGTAATTTCTTTCCCGTGTTTATACACCTCTTCCAGTACGGCATCCAGCAGATCAACCGGAGAATCAAAAGACTGTCCTTTGGCCATTTGCAGAGCGCGTTCGCTCAGAGCGTACATGAGCGCGTTACCGCCGCTCTCGGAATGAGATGCAAACACCGCGGAATCGGACCACAGTACATTCTGTGTGCAAAGACCAATGCTGTGATGGCCGGAACCGCTGCTCATCCTGGCAATGGTCTGCCAGATCTCGGTCATATAGCCGCCCTTGAATCCGAACGGCCGGATCAGGGGCTCGCGTTCAAAATCGGCATCCACATCGGTGATTCGTATCCGACCGCCTTTTGTCATTGCCTGTTTGTCTGAAGAGCCGTTCTGACAAGCCAGGGAGGAGAGTCCCAGCACAGACAGTCCGGCCATGCTTTTGTTAAAAAAATCACGACGATTAATCATTTTTCCTCCCAAAAATTAAAGATTTGTTTTTTTTAATTCTTTCCGCAGCCACATCAAATCCTTGTGCATATTCTGCACCGTCTGAGCTTTGCGCTGTTCGGGGGTCAAATCCACGTTTTTATCATACAACGGATATTCGAAATGCATGAAGTTTAATCGCAGAATTTTTCTTTAATCAGGTTGACTGTCCACTCGACCATACCATTGCAGCGGAACACTGTGGTGACGCCATTCGCCTTGTTTTTTCTTCCAGATACAGTCTTTGATGACCGTATCCTCGATATAATTCGCTGAATAAACAACCGCATACCCAGTGGCCATGAATATCCGCCCTCGATCGCGGCATGTCGACGTCGACCGACAGCCGATCCAGTCGGGATCCAGATCCCGGAGCAGGAACCAGAGATCCCAGAACGGTTTGCCCATCGCGTTGCCGGCGTGGTTCTGGTAGGCGCCGCGGATTTGCAAGCTTTTGTTCAATTCAGCCAGTTTTTCCATTTCCTTTCGGTGACGATCCAGGTTTTGCGTGATGGACAGACTGTGATCATATCTCAGATATAGTTCCATGCGGTAGTGGGTAATGCCCAGTCATCTGCGGTTTTCTCGAATGGTTCGTATGCGGTTTGTCTACAAGAGTGCCACCGCGGGTGGTCATCATCGGGACTTTTAATCCGGTTTTTTCAATCGCTTTAACCGCGCGCGGCAGATCCTGTGTGACGTTTTCCGGAAGCACGTGTCCGCCGGGACGTACGGTCAGATCAACACCGTCAAATCCGATTTCAGCAATGGTTCGGGCCATGGCCTCGTAATCCAGCCATTGCAGATGTTTGGAACATACAGCATGGCGCGTAGCCTGGATCGCCGCCGCTCAGCCGTTTTATCCACAGGCTGCTGCCGGAAGGGCAGATGCAGCCAGTGCGGATTTTAAAAATGTTCGTCTGGTAAACATACTCAACCTCCTTAAAGAGTCCAGGGTTCGCGGTAATCGTAATGCAAAAGCTTGTTGGCATAATGGCTGTTGCTGATCTGCTCATTTTCCGCATCCCATTCGATGCGCATACCCATTTTTAGGGATATATTGGCCAGGTGTGCAAAGGTGGTGGACCGATGGCCGTCTTCCAGCGAACACAGCGGTCGTTTTCGGCATATTTCAACACAGTCGAGAAAATTTCATTAAATTTCCGGTTGAATTTTCCTTGATGTTCAGATCTCCTGATGGCCGGCCTACTCTTGAGGGTTTCTTCCTGAGGCTCGACCAGGCGTTCCCAGTCCTGAAACTGTCCCGGCCAGGCCGGATTGATCTTGTAGCCGTTCTGGCTGGTGATCAGGGTGCCTTTGGTGCCGTTAAATTCCACTTCGCCGCCTGAAACACCGCTGCCGCTGGTGCCTTCATAAATATGAAATTGGACCACGGCGCCGGAATTGAACTCAAAGGACACTTCCATGGTGTCCGGAATCGTGCGGTCATCGGTGAGCACATATTTACCGCCATGTGCTGTGACTGCGGAGGGGGCCTGTTCCCCCATCATCCAGCGGATGACATCCATATAGTGCACACCCCAGTTGCCCATCTGCGAGGAATAAAAATACCACCAGCGGAAAAAGTAGGGAGCGAGATTGTATTGATAGGGGCGAAAATCCCGGGGGCCCAGCCACATATCCCAGTCAAAATCGGCAGGCGGTTCTTCAGGATTCAGGTTGCCGATGCCGTCCGGATACATATTGCTGATACGATAGGCGCGTGCGGTCAGGACTTTGCCGATCAGTCCTTTCTGCACTTTGGGTGCCAGACTCTGATAAATGGACGAACCGCGGCGGTTGAGTCCTACCTGCGCGATGCGGTCGCTGCTTTTCTCCGCATCCACCATGGCGCGGCCTTCTTTAATGGTGATGGTCAGCGGTTTTTCAACGTATACATCTTTGCCGGCGTCAATGGAGAGGATCGTCTGCACGGCGTGCCAATGATCCGGAGTGGCGATGCAGACGGCGTCAAATGGATTTATCTTCCAGCATTTTACGAAAATCAGTATACTGTTCTGGTTTGTTGGGAAAGGTTTCGCCCATGCGCGGTACTTTGCCGATGCTCAACCAGCGCTTGTTCACCTTTGAGCGGTCGCGTTTAGTATAGGGCCTGTACGACATCACAAAGCGCGGCGACCTGGCATCTTCATTATCCATGAAATTGTGCATCAGCTGACTGCCGCGGTTGCCCACTCCGATGAAACCCACTCGAATGCGTTCATTGGCGCCAAGTACACGACTGTAACCGGCTGCGGTCAGGGCGGCAGTGGCCATGGCTGATTGTTTGATAAACGTGCGTCGTTTTATACGATATCTTTCATTGACAACCTCCTTGATTTATGGTGGCAGTTTACCTGGTATTTTTCAGCACTTTGAGCGTCTGTTCAAGATGACGTTTCATGGCTTCCGGATGCTCTGGCAGCATCATGTTCCTGCAGGGCATTCAGAATTTCATAACGTTCACGGATGGCAACAGAGGAACGCCCGTCCCGGCAGGCTCCGCAATCATTGGAAAGCGTAATGATATCCGGGATTAACACCGCCAACAAAGACTGGAGGACGGCATTGTGTGCACATTCTGTTATTTTGAGATGAAATAAGAGGTCTTCATCAATGCCGTTTTTCCCTGAACGAACGTTGTTCTTAAAGGCCAAATGCGCCTCTTCAAGCTCCTCAAGCTCCGAATCCGTTACCCGTGTGGCTGCCAGTCCGACCGCCTCTATTTCCAATAGGGTTCTTGTTTCGATCAGCGAATTTACATCTTTGCTGTCCAGTTTGAGAATGTTTGTGATGAGACCTTCAAGCGCTTTGACTCCGATACTGGCGACAAACGTACCGCTCTGAGGTCGGGTTTCAAGTATGCCGTAAAATTCAAGTTTCTGGATGGCTTTGCGGATGTGTCCCCGTCCCACTCCGAAGCGCTGCATCAGCGCCCGTTCCGCCGGGAGCCGGTCTCCGGGTTTTAATATTCCGGATGAAATCAGTGTTTTGATTTGACTGATGATGAGTTCGAAGGGGTTGGTAACACTGATTTCTTTAAAATAATGTATGGTTTCATGCATAACTGGTAAACCATAGATGATTGGTGATTGGTTAACCAAAATATAGGGAATTTGAATATGGATTGCAAGCAGTGTCTTTGGAATAATGCTTAAATTTTTGTCATGGAACCTCCCCTGAATATCGCTTGGTTAAAGCTTGAGGGTTGCTACCACCCCGATTGCCGCCTTTGGCGGCAATATCCCCTCCTTGGCAAAGGAGGGGAAAGATAGATGTGCAATTTTGTGCCTATCCGCAATAACCGATTACTATGTAAATTTTCAGATATCCGTCCGCAAACTTATAATTTTGTCCCCCTTTTTCAAGGGGACGAGATATCCGGTTTACCGGGATCAGGGGGTAGAGTAAAGCAATGCTTTCCGAATAACCTCCAACACGCCGGTTAAATTTTCTCTGAGCTGCTTATTGGTGAATCTCAGGATTTGAATTCCCTCTTGTTCGATTTCATTCTGTCTGGTTTGGTCATACGCCTGCGTTTCTTTTTCAAAATGCCACTGACCGTCTAATCGATGGCAAGTTTCTGTTTAGGACAATAAAATCGACTATATAGTTGTGAATACTTGCTTGTCTTTTGAATTTAAATCCGTCCAATTGTTTGTTTTTTAATTTTGACCATAGGATCATCTCTTCTGGGTCATATGGTTACGCCAATTCTCCGTCTGCGTTCTTTCATATTTGTTTTGTTGTAAATTTTTGTCATGGGCTCTCCTTGGTTATAAATTTAAAAAGACTTGCAGTTTTTTATCACCCCTATCCTGAAAACATTTTTGGGTATGCATCATATTAGTTCATTGCGGAACTCCCCCCGGCTTCTGGCCAAGGCCGTCAGCCGCCCCTCCTTGGCAAAGGAGGGGAAAGATAGATGTGCAATTTTGTGCCTATCCGCAATAACCGATTACTATGTAAATTTTCAGATATCCGTCCGCAAACTTATAATTTTGTCCCCCTTTTTCAAGGGGGACAGATCCCGGTTTACCGGGATCAGGGGGTAGAGTAAAGCAATGCTTTCCGTATAATCTCCAACACGCCGGTTAAATTTTCTCTGAGCTGCTTATTGGTGAATCTCAGAATTTGAATTCCCTCTTGTTCGATTTCATTCTGTCTGGTTTGGTCATACGCCTGCGTTTCTTTTTCAAAATGCCACTGACCGTCTAATTCGATGGCAAGTTTCTGTTTAGGACAATAAAAATCGACTATATAGTTGTGAATACTTGCTTGTCTTTTGAATTTAAATCCGTCCAATTGTTTGTTTTTTAATTTTGACCATAGGATAATCTCTTCTGGGGTCATATGGTTACGCAATTCTCGTCTGCGTTCTTTCATATTTGTTTTGTTGTAAATTTTTGTCATGGGCTCTCCTTGGTTATAAATTTAAAAGAGCTCGCAGTTTTTTATCACCCCTATCCTGAAAACATTTTTGGGTATGCATCATATTAGTTCATTGCGGAACTCCCCCCCCGGCTTCTGGCCAAGGCCGTCAGCCGCCCCATCTTGGCAAAGGAGGGGAAAGAAACGAGTGTTGGTGCATGCTTGTGTTAAGCAGTTACTTTGAATGTACAGATTTTCAAACCCAGGCCTCAACGCAATCCTCCGAGATTTTGTCCCCCTTTTTCAAGGGGGACAGATCCCGGGTTACCGGGATCAGGGGGTGGATTGTAGCTTTATTTTTCACTCCCCGCTCTTACCATCCCATCTTCCGTCAGCCGGCGGAGATAGTGTCTGGTCTTAGTCGGACGCAGCGGAAGAGTTCCGCACCCTTTGATACTCTTTATTTACCGCCTTGTCGCCCCAGCGGTCGATCACCGCCTCGAGCGCTGTGTCCGTTTCCGGGTACTGACCTTTATCGTCGGTTTCGATGATCCATCGGTACAGAATATTGCGCAGTTCCGCCAAAGCAACCGCATGTTCGCGTTTCCACGAATGCACCAGATTCACGGTTTCATGCGGATCGGTTTCCAGGTCGTACAGTTCCTCGGCCGGACGCTCGTCGCTGACAAAGCGTGCCTGTACCTGGTTGAGTTTGCCGTCTTTGTACAGTTGTTCGAGCACTTGAAACGTGTCCCATTCGTCGCGATAATTGGGCTGGCAGATAGGGACGATCGGTCATAAAATTGCGGATATATTTATAGCGTTTTGTGGTCACCGCGCGAATGCGGTCTATGGTATAATCACAGCGGTCGCGCGCCGAGATGACATAGTCGCGATGAAACGAATCGGCAAACATGTCGCGGGCGTGCATGTGATTCGGGATGGGAATGCCGGCCAGGGTCAGGGTGGCGCCGCTGATATCCAGTCCACTCACGAGATCCGTGCGCACCTGACCCTGGGGAATGCCGGGGCCTGCGACAATCAGCGGTACCCGCAGGCCGCCTTCGTAACAGAATTGTTTGTGACGCGGCAGTTTCATGCCGTGATCCGAGAAAAAGAACACCACCGTATTGTCATACAATCCGTCTTTTTTGAGGCGTTTGATGATATGACCCAGGATTTCGTCCATTTTTAAAATTGTATCATAATGGTGCGCGATTTCTTTGCGGTATAGCGGATGATCCGGATAATACGGCGGCACCGGTACATCATCCGGATCGGTTTTTTTCGGCGCGTCACCGCGTTTGCCGCCGCGTAGCTGAATCTGACCGAAAAAAGGCTGGTCCGGAGCGCGTCCGGTCCATTCGCTGCCGTTTGCTGCGCCTTTAAAGCCGTTTTCGCCTTTGTGATCGTACAGGTCCTCGTTGGAAAACACAAAGTTGTAATGGTTCTTGCCTTCGTTAAAGGTGTAATAACCGGCTGCTTTGAAAATTTCCGGCAGTGTGCGCACGCCCAGGTGATTCGGATGCCAGGTTTCCATTTCATTGTCCCGCCAGATGCGGAAGGAACTGTAATGTTCATGCGCGCTGATGGAAGTTTGATACATGCCGGTGATCAGCGCCGAGCGCGTGGGCGTGCAAACCGGCGCCGGCATATAGGCGCGGTCAAATCGTACACCGCGTGCGGCCAGAGCATCAATGTTCGGAGTTTTTATGACCGTGTCGCCGTAACAGCTCATCCAGGCATTGGTGTCCTCCAAATACACCCAGAGAATACTGGGGGTGTTTTTGCTGATACTTGGTTTTGGCGAATGAAAAGTATACGGTTTTGCCGACAGCATGGAGGGTAGGGCAGCGATCGCAGCGGTGCCCAAACCTGTTTTGAAAAAATGCCTGCGGTTTAAATTCTGATGACTCATAACAACTCCTTTCAAAGGATTTTGAAAAACGGTTTGCCTTTGGTGTGATGAATGATTTTGACCGGTTCGATGATGTGCTCAGGCGGCTGGTCCCAGTCGGTCTGCTTGCAACGGTCTATTAACAAGATTGACCGCGGTTTGCCCGATCTCATAGGCGTTCTGGTCAATGGACATGAACGACAGCACCCAATTGCGCCACGATATTATTATCACCGAATTCAGCGATCATGATATCCTCCGGTATATCATAGCCACGTGTCAGGATTGCATGTCCGGCGCCATATGCCACCATACCGCCCAGACACAGCACGGCATCGGGTTTGCGTTCGTTCAGATAATGGTTCATGCAGCGGTAACTGTCCTCGGCGTTCAAACCGCAAAACAGATGCCGGTTCTGCGGCGCATCAATGTTGTGGTCCTGCATAGCCTGACAGAATCCCTCAAACCGCTGTTCAGCAACGGAAAAACCGAGGTTGGGGCCCATGAAAAGAATATCCCGGCATCCCCTGCTGATGAGTTCCGAGGTCAGATCACGGCGGCCTGACGGTCGTCAATGCTGACGGACGGAAATTTCAGTTCATCCAGACGCCGGTCCCAGCAGACCATGCGGATGCCTTCTTCGCGCAGGCGGGTGAACAATTCGTGGTTCTGATCCCCGGGTGCATTGTTCAGCAGGATGCCGTCGACATTGATGTCTGATAAAAACTCGATATTCTGACGTTCAATGTCCGGATTTTCATCGTGCACCATGAGAATCGTCTGATACGATTGTTTGCGCGCCTGCTCGTAAATGCCGCGTACGGCTTCAGAATAAAACGAAATGCGCAGGTCCGGTATGATGACGCCGATGAGATGACTGTCCTGGTTGATCAGGCTCTTGGCCAGCAGATTGGGCCGGTATCCCAATTTATCGGCGAGTGACTTTACCGTTTTACACATGCTTTCAGAGATGTCCGGACTGTCCCGCAGCGCTTTGGAAACCGTGGCAATGGACACATTTAGGATATCGGCGATTTCTTTTAATGTGACTTTTTTTCGCAAGTCTCTGATGCTCCGGTATGGTCTGCTGTTTTGATTGTAATTTACAATAATTTTCATTTAGGCGCAAGGGTTCAGCGTTACAGTCGATAGAAAGTAGTAAGCAAAAAGAAAAAAAACGATGAGGATGGGTTGATCATCTCAAGGTTTCTCATTACAAGATATGCGGCTAAATTTCGGTCAGAAAGTTACGAGTACACTATGAAAAGCCTTGCTTTTGTGTTCGGTTTTTCATAAAATACATAACAGTACGTACCAGTAGGTTAAGTTGCCGGTGCGGCAGCAATGTTCCGGAAGCACGGTATACGGGAGTGAGAGAAATGCGTGTTTACGCGATGATTGTGGTACTGATTTGTTCCAGAAATGATCCTTGGCTTTTGAGTTGACAGAGAAAAAAGCAGCAGCAACGTCTAAATGATCCTGGCTCGCCCGGATGATAAATGGATGAATAACAAAAAATACAAGGAGCAGACGTGAAACCCTTGACATTCAAAAGAAAAAATTGGATTCAGTATCGGTGAATATGCCGGTAGTGTGATCTGGCAGACGCTGATGTTCTTTCTGCCCATTTTTTATACGGATACGTTTGGTTTATCGGCGGCTGCGGTGGCCACGATGTTTCTGGTGATCCGTTTGTTTGATGCGGTGAATGACCCGCTGATGGGCACCATCGCCGACCGCACCAACACCCGCTGGGGCAAGTTTCGGCCCTATCTGTTGTGGTTTGCGGTGCCTTATGGTCTCGGGACCGTGTTAATGTTCACCACACCGGAGTTCAGCGATACCGGAAAAATCATTTATGCCTATGTGACTTATGGACTGATGATGGTGATCTATACAGGCATCATGATTCCCTACAATTCGCTGATTGGTGTCATTTCACCGAAACCGGGAGAACGCACGAGTGTATCGTCCTATAAATTTGTGTTTGCCTATGCCGCAGGGGCCAGTGTACAGGCCCTGATCATTCCGCTGGTGAAAAAATTCGGCGCCGGCAACAGTCAGCGTGGTTATATGATCACCATGGGCATTTTCGGCGCTATTTGTATCGCCTGTTTTATTATTGCGTTTTTGTCCGTGCGCGAGCGGGCTGCAGCCGGATCCGGCGAAAAAGAGCAAGCTCAAGGAAGACCTGAACGATCTGGTTCACAATAAACCCTGGATCATTCTGTTTTTGCTGTGTCTGGTCACGCTGATTTATGTGGCGATCCGAAGTTCCGTGATTATGTATTATTTCAAGTACTATGTGGGCAATACCGAAGCCGCTTCCGCGTTTATGGTCGTCGGCACCCTGTTTGTGCTGCTGGGGGTACTGCCGACCAAATGGCTGTCTGAAAAAATCGGCAAAAAAAAGCTTTATATCATCTGCATGGCCATAGTCACGCTGTCTTCTTCCGGATTTATTCTGGCCGGACCGGACAGTATTGTGCTGATTTATACACTGCAGATTATTTTTTCACTGGCCTCCGGCCCCACCATGCCGCTGCTCTGGTCCATGCTGGCGGATGTTGCTGATTATTCAGAATTTAAAAACGATCGGCGCGCTACCGGCCTGGTCTATTCCGCGTCTACATTCAGTCAAAAAGCCGGATTCTCTCTCGGCGGCGTAATTTCGATGGGAATCTTGTCCTTGTTCGGATATACTGCCGGTGTGGCCCAGACCGATCTGTCGCTGCTGGGTATCCGGTTGTCCCTGAGCGTGGTTCCGGCCGTGTTCGCTGTGGCGGCTATGGTGCTGTTGTTTTTTTACAAGCTGGATGATGCCACCGTGTTGGAAATAGAAGCTGAACTGGCAAAACGTAAAGCAAATTAAGAGGTGTGTTCATGCAATGCAGAACTGTCAAAGCAACTAAAATCAATACGGTCGAATTTGTCAAAGAGGCCTTTGAAGAATCAATACAGTCTCCCACTGAGGTGATTTTAAAAAACCGATTCTCACATATCAGCGCCGGAACCGAACTGGCCTGTTTGGCCGGTCTGGAAAGCTGGTTCGAGATTCCGGGCGTTCCCGGATACACCGCCATCGGCGAGATTATTGAAAAAGGCGAGGCCGTGGATCAATTCAATGTGGGTGATGGGGTCTATACCATGGGACCGCATCAGGAATATTACAAAATTGATATCACCGACCGCTGGCATGGTCTGTGTGTGCCGGTGCCGGATGGGCTGGATGAAGATGTGGCGGCATTTACGCATATGGCGGGAATTGCCATGACGTCACTGCGGGCTTCTTCCATTGAACTCGGGGATACGGTGTTGGTCACGGGACTGGGTGTGATCGGTAACCTGGCGGCGCAACTGGCGCAACTGCAAGGTGCGCGGGTGATCGCCGTTGATCTGGTGGATCACCGGCTGGATGTGGCAAAAGCTTGCGGTATCCAACAGGTCTACAATTCGAAAAAAGAAGACATTCCCGCACTGATCAACAAATTGACAGACGCCGCCGGTGTGAATGCATTTATTGACGCCACCGGTGTGTCTCCGGTCATTGAACAGTATGCCGGAACCGTGGCGTTCAACGGCGAACTGATTCTACTGGGCAGCCCCCGGCAACCTTATCAAACGGATTTGACCCAGGTGCTGCAGAAAGTACACCTGCTGCCTCATTCTTTAACTATGAAGGGTGCGCTGGAATTTACGTTCCCGACGCAAAACGATGAATTTGTCAAGCATTCCATTGAACGCAATTCGCGAATTATCATGGAGCTGATGCGCCGTGATGAATTAAAGATCAAACCCTTTTACACCCACAAGCTGCATCCGTCCGAGGCGCAAAACGCCTACGATGGACTGGCCAATGACAAAGACACGTACATGGGTGTGGTGTTTGACTGGTTGAATCTGTAAATCGGGAACCGGCTTTCTGAGCAGAGAGCCGAAATCAACACAAGGAGATGCTATGAGTGCAAAAAAAACAATCGGCATCATCGGTGCGGGTATGATCGGGGATGTACATATTGAAAATATCCGCCGGGACGGCCGGGCTGAGGTGACCTGGATCGCCACGCGTACGCGCGAAACCCTGGACAAGAAAAAAAAGAAATACGGCATTGAAAACGCCACGACTGATTATAAGGATATGCTGAACGATGATTCGCTGGATGCGGTGATTATCGCGTCACCGCCGTTTACCCATCGGGATATGGTTCGGGCTTGTCTGTCCGCCGGTAAACATTTGTTGCTGGAAAAACCCATCGCCGCCAATTGGCAGGATGTGCAGGCCATTATCCAGCAGGTTGTCGGACATCCCAAACAGTTGACGCTGGAATGTTCCTGCCGTCATGCGCGTCTGCAGCCGAAATTCAAATTTATCAAGGATATCATCGATTCGGGTGAGATCGGCGAGGTGTATCATATTCATCACAACGCATTATCACGCGGTACGTTTATTGAATACAATCCTGCCGGAAGCTGGGCGCTGCAGAAAGAAAAAGCCGGCGGCGGCGCCTTTATTGACTGGGGGGTGTACGATCTGTCCTTTCATCTGGGACTGTTGCATGACAAACCGCAGCTTGAGCAGGTTAAATCGTTCACCCGTAACGGTCTCAAGGTTTATCCTGATCCCAATACCCAGGCGGATATTGAAGAACACGGCGCTTCTTTCCTTGAATTTGACACTGGATTGACGTATTATTATGAACGCGGCAGCGGTGTGCACTTTGAAGTGCCGAATCAAACGCGTATTTACGGCACCCGGGGCGGACTGCAGTTCCGGATTTTGCGAGCTGGGATCCGCCGCAAGTGGAAATGTTTTATCTGGACAAAGATCAGAATGAAAAGCAGAAAACACTGGAGGTCGAGATCCCCGAGGAACATGACGACAATTTTGCCCTGACCCAGCATTTCCTCGACTGTCTGGTTGAGGGTGCGGAACCGCAAATGAGCGTGCAGCTGGCTGCCAAACATTTGGATATTTTATTTACAATCCTGAACCATTGAATTTAACCGGCCTCTGGTCTATGTCTGCCGCAAAGGAAGAGTCGTGAAAAATAACAGTCTGGTATTGACAATGATTGTGATGATGGTGACGGTGATGATCACAGCATGCAGTCAGGAACCCACTTTTGTGCGCGAGCACGGACAACTCGTGGTGGACGGGACGAAACTCACAGATGAAAACGGCGATACCCTGGTGCTGCGCGGCATGAGTTTCGGCTGGTCCAACTGGTGGCCGCAGTTCTGGAATGCGGATGTGGTCTCCAAGCTGGTCAATGACTGGAATTGTACGGTGATCCGCGCGGCCATGGGAGTGGAACATGAGGACGGCTATCTGGAACGGCCGCAGGTTTCCGATTCCCTGGTGCGCCAAGTGGTGGACGCCTGTCTCAAAGAGGGCGTATATGTGATTATCGACTGGCATGATCACAATGCGGTTGAACACGTGCAGGAAGCCAAAACGTTTTTCACGGATATGGCGGAGACCTATGGACAATATCCGAACATTATTTATGAAATCTATAATGAACCCGATAATGAATCCTGGGAAGCGGTCAAAGCCTATTCCGATACTCTGATCCGGACCATCCGGGACTATGACCCGTTGAATATTATTCTGGTGGGCAGTCCGCACTGGGATCAGGACGTGCATGTTGCGGCGGATGATCCGCTTACCGGTTATTCGAACATCATGTACACCCTGCATTTTTACGCGAAAACTCACAAACAATGGCTGTGTGACCGCGGTGATTACGCTTTGAAACAGGGCCTGCCGCTGTTTGTGTCCGAATACGGCGGTTCCGAAGCGTCCGGTGACGGCGGCCTGGATCTGGAATCCTGGCGATTGTGGGTGGACTGGATGGAAACCAATCAGATTAGCTGGGTGAAATGGTCAATTGCCGATAAACAGGAAACCTGTTCGGCGCTGCTGCCTGGAGCGAATGCCCGCGGCAACTGGACCGAGGCGGATCTGGATACGTCCGGACTCTTGGCCAAAAAATTGATTCGGAATCTGAATCGTGGTTCCAAACAGGATTGGCGGAACATTCTTAAAAAACCGGTGGACAAATAAATGAAAAGAATTGTATTGCTTGTACTCGTATTTCTGATCGCCGGCTGCGGTCGGCAACCCGATCCAACTTTCGATAACTCTGTGGTCATGCGTAAGGCTGAACCGCTGACTGATCCGCGTGACGGCCGAACGTATCAGACCGTACGCATTGGTACTCAGGTCTGGATGGCGGAAAATTTGAATTATGGTGTTGCGGTTGAGGACTGTGAACAATCGGATAACAGTATTGCGGAAAAGACATTTTATAACAATGATCCGGATGCAGAACAGGCTTACGGCGCGCTGTATACCTGGAACGAAGCCATGCAGTGGACGCAACAGCAGGGCGCGCAGGGGGTGTGCCCGCCGGGCTGGCATGTGCCCACACGTGAGGATTGGGCATATGCTGCGCAGCGTGCTCGGTGCCGATTCATCCGGACAAAAACTCAAAGCATCAAAAACCGATTCCATTTCCTGGGACGGAAACAATGTGACCGGATTCACAGCCATCTCGTCCGGGGTGGCCTATCGTGAATATTTCGGTCGCAAGGGACACTGGGCCGTATACTGGACGTCAACTCCAGCAGACAGCGGGTTCGCCTGGTTTGCGCAACTGGACGGGTACTGGTATCCACAGCCGCCCAAGTATATGAATCTGTTTTTGGGTGATTATTACATCAAGGAAAATGCATTTTGTATCCGCTGTCTCAAAGACAAACTGCAGCAAAAGAATGAATAACTGTCAGTTTGTGGACCGGATCGGATGATCAGCATTATTTTAACATAGAGGATCTGCGATGAATTCTGTTTCCAGACGTCAATTTATCAAACAAAGCGGCCTGGCTTTGACTGCCGCAGCTGTGCTCGGCTGCAGCAGCCGTCAGGCACAACCGGGGCAGCCGAATATTCTCTGTATCACCTGCGAAGATATCAGTCCCTATTTGCACTGTTACGGCGATGGTATCGCTCTGACCCCGCATCTGGATCAACTGGCGGCCGAGGGTGTCAAATTCAATAATGTATTTGGCAATGCCGGGGTGTGCGCGCCCTGCCGCGCGACCTTGATCACGGGATTGTATCACAACAGTTTCGGCGCCAATCATATGCGGGTGACCCAGCAGTATCAGGGACTGCCGAAATACGAAGCGGTGCCACCGCCGGAGGTCAAGTGTTATCCCGAATTTATGCGCGCTGCCGGTTATTTCTGCACCAATAATGTAAAAACGGATTATCAGTTTAAAGCGCCGGTTACAGCCTGGGATGAAAACAGCAACCGGGCACACTGGCGTCACGCGCCGCAGGGTAAGCCATTCTTTTCAATATTCAATTTAATGACCACGCATGAATCCCAGGTCTGGGACCGGGCCAATGACCCGGTGGTTATTCGAGCCGATCAGGTGGTTGTGCCGCCCTATTATCCCGCCACATATCATGTGCGCCGGGATATGGCGCGCGTGTACAGCAATATTCGGGTCATGGACCGGGAAGTGGGTGAGCTGATTAAGGAGGTCAAGGAAGCGGGATTGTGGGACAATACGATGGTCATTTTCTACTCGGACCACGGCGGTCCGCTGCCGCGCGGCAAACGCGAGATTTACGATTCGGGTCTCAAAGTACCCATGATCATCCGTTTTCCGGACAAACGCTACGCCGGGTCCGAGGTGGATGACATGATCAGTTTTGTTGATATTCCACCCACCATTTTATCGCTGACCGGTATCAAACCGCCGGATTATATGCACGGTCAGGCCTTTTGGGGTACATACAAAGCTGAACCGCGGCGGTATATTTACGCGGCGCGCGATCGCATGGATGAACAGGTTGATATGCGCCGGGCGGTGCGCGACCGGCGTTTTAAATACATCAAAAATTTTCATCCCGAAATTCCCTGCTATCTGGATATCTCGTTTCGAAAAAAATTGGCCGGCATGCGCGAACTGTTGCGGCTGCGTGATGCGGGTTCACTGAATGAAGAGCAGATGATCTGGTTCCGCAGGACCAAAGCGCCGGAAGAATTGTATGACATCCAGCAGGATCCGCACGAGCTGAACAATCTGGCGGATGATCCGGCCTATGCGGATGACCTCAGGCGTCTGCGACAGGAATGTAAAGACTGGATGCAGCGCATTGACGACAAGGGATTTATGACGGAAAAAGAGCTGGTCTATTCCATGTGGCCGGGCGGCGTGCAGCCGGAAACCCAAGCGCCTGTAATTACCGTTGCTGACGGTCAAGTGCGCATCACCTGCCCGACTCGAGGCGCCTCGATCGGCTACCAGATCAACGGCACAGGCTATACCAAGGAACACTGGTTTTTGTATACCGGTTCGTTTCGGATCAACCCGGGCGATACCATCCGCTGTGTGGCGCACCGTATCGGTTATCAACCCAGCCCGGTTATTGATAAAACGGTTTAACATTCAGGAGAAATAACTATGAAGAAAATGATAATGATCGCGGTTTTACCCTTGTTGATTATTACGTGTAAACCGGGTGATCACTCTTCTCAACTAAAAGCCCGTTTTGAACATCTGTCCGATTCTGTCACTGACGGCTGGAATACCTGGGACAACCGCAGTATTATGACACACATTCTGCTGCCCGAGGGTCTGGCCTGGGAGCAGTAGTCTGCATGACACCCTGACCGGGGACTCGCTTATTTATGCCTTTACCGGCAACGAGGTTCCGGGTTCGGAAGATGTACGCACCATCGCTCATACTCCGGATGGCTCGTACACCGATTTTACCCTGACCTGGAAATCATTTGGTCTGCGCATTCAAAGCGCGTCCACCGAGGCGGATGATATATTTTTTCTGATCACTCCGCGGGATGATTATACCAATCCCGGACAACTGCGTATCAAAGGAAAAGATAGGATGGTCGGCGAGGGAAGTCTTTCCGCCAAAGATAACACATTGCGGGCTGAATTGCCGGATACGTCACGGGTGCTGCGGCTGTTGAATCCGCAAGATGCAGTCACGCATGCCAATGCCGTGTATCAGCCGCTGAACGGCCCGATCGCCTGGAGTTCGAAGATTGATATTGATTTTGATGCTGTAGAAGCGATGATGCTGAAACAGGAACGTTTGTACAAAAATCAAAAAGCCGAATACGGCGACATGGCCGAGATCTGGGATGTGATCCAGAACGCCATGAACTGGCTGGTGGTGTATGATCCGGAAAAAGACCGGGCTGTCACCCCCGTGGCCCGACCCTGGGCTTACGGCTGGGGCGGCCGTGAACCGGGCGGATATATCTTGTTCTGCTGGGATAATTTTTTTGCATCCTATATGCATGCTATTGAAAGCAAAGAACTGGCTTATAACGAAGCCGTGCAGATGTGTCGGGAAATCAAAAAACTCGGATTTGTGCCCAACTTTGCCGCGCCGGGCGGATTGAAAAGCCGCGACCGCTCGCAGCCGCCGGTGGGGTCGCTGATGGTGATGGGTGTTTACAATCGCTACGGCGAGGACTGGTTTCTGGAAACGGTGTTTGATGATCTTTTGACCTGGAACCGCTGGTGGTCGGAGAACCGTGATCACGACGGTTATTTATGCTGGGGGTCGAATCCGTTTGATCCCGTGGCTGGAGACAAGCGGGAAGGTGTGCAAAATGAATTCAAAGCTGCGTCCAACGAGTCGGGGCTGGACAATACACCCATGTACGATGAGGTGCCCTTTGACACAACCGAACATCTGCTGGAAATGGCGGATGTCGGACTGATGGGTTTGTACATAGCTGACTGCAAGGTGCTGGCGCATATGGCGGATATCCTGGAGCGTCCGAAAGCAAAGCAGGAATTAACAGAGCGGGCCGGACGTTATGAAAATAAACTGAAAACCCTCTGGGATGATGAATTCGGCATGTTTCTCAACAAGCGCACGGATACCGGCGAGCTGAGTCGGAGGATTTCTCCGACGAATCTTTATCCACTCATCGCCGGCGCCGCGACCCGGGAACAGGCTGAGCGCATGGTTCAAGAACATTTCTACAATCCGGATGAGTTTTGGGGTGAGTGGATCCTGCCGTCCATTGCCCGCAATGACACCGGCTATACCGGCAGAGATTACTGGCGCGGCAGTATCTGGGCGCCGATGAACTTTCTGGTGTATCTCGGATTCCAGAACTATGACCTGCCGCAGGCGCGGGCCGATCTGGCGGAAAAATCCAAAGCCCTGCTGCTGAAACAATGGCGTGAGGAACGCAACGTGCGCGAAAACTATCACGCTGAAACCGGCGGTGATCCCGGTGCGCGCAGCAATCCCTTTTACCACTGGGGCGCGCTGCTGGGCATGATCAACTTGATTGAACACGGTCAGGTCGGGTCCCCTATGCAGGTTTTTGATTAGCGAATTGCAAAGTATGTTTTCTATTCATACGCTTTGTTAGGTGATATATCGTTTTCTATTTACTGCTTACTGCATTCTACTTACTGTTTACGACCTACTGTAACAAAAAGGGAGTAACCATGTACAAATTAATCGTTTATTTGTTGATCCTGCTCATCTCTTCTCTTACCGCTGCAGACCTGAACATCATTGATTTTGGAGCCAAATCCGGTCAATATACGGACAATACGCGTGCCGTACAGTCCGCTATTGACGTCTGTCATGAACAGGGCGGCGGAACGGTGATCTTTCCATCCGGCCTGTTCCGCACCGGTTCTATTGAGTTGAAAAGTCATGTCAGTGTTTTTTTGAGCAATGGAACGGTCTGGAAAGGCATTCCTGATCCTGATTTGTATCCGGAACTCGACCATGGCGCAATCACGCGGATGAGCCAGACTACGCAAAAGGCTATGATTTATTCAATCGATGCAGAACATATTCATATCCACGGAAACGGAATGATCTATCCAGGAGGCGATGACAATGTCTTCCAGGATCAAATTACTGACAGCAAAATGCGTCCTTACGGCTTGTTTTTTATACGCTGCAGGGATGTGAGTATATCCGGCATCCACATGCAGAATTCGGCGTTTTGGATGCAGCGTTATCTGGAATGTGACCGGGTGCGGTTATCCGGCTTGACGATATACAATCACAGTAATCTGAACAATGACGGCCTGGATATCGACGGTTGCCATGATGTGCGTATATCGGATTGCCACATTGATGCCAGTGACGATGCTCTGTGCCTGAAAGCCGAAGGCCACCGCGGTGTGCGCGATGTGGTGATCAGTAACTGTATTCTGAGTTCGCACGCCACAGCGTTCAAGCTCGGCACCGGTTCTGTGGGCGGATTCCAGCGCATTACTCTGGATAACTGCATTATCCGTCCCTCAAAAGCGGCCAAAATGCATCATGTTTTGGAGAGTTGGCGCGGTCTGGCCGGAATCGAATTGTTAAGTGTGGACGGCGGCGATTTGCAGGATGTGCATATCAGCAATGTGCTGATTGACAGTGTCGAAACGCCGATCCACATCAAGCTGGGCAACCGGCATGACCGAGTGCCCCTAAGCGCTCCGGCGCCGGACCCGGGTTTAATCTCTGATATTTCCCTGCAGCACATCCGCATTCGCGATGCAGGGCTTATCAGCAGCGCCATCACCGGCTATCCTGAGCATCCGGTTAGACGAATCCAGTTTCATGATATTACCATTCAATCCGAGGGTGGGGGAGCCGGGGATGATACGCTGCTAAACGTGCCCGAGGTTTCATCCAGCTATCCCATGAATCGCATATACGGTGTAAACCTCCCGGCGTTCGGCTTTTATTTTCGGCATGTAAAGGATATTCAATTTTCTGATATCCATTTCAGTCTCTTGTCCGATGATGAGCGGCCGGCTGTGGTTTTGGATGATGTGCATTCCGCTGATTTTACCGGCATCCACTCATCCCGACTGGATGCTCCGCCGGTGCTGCGTGTTCATAATTCTACTGATATCACTGTAAGCGCCGATTCGTTGTGGTCCTTGATGGATTTGATCCGGGTCAGCGGTGACAGATCGACGCAGTTTCGCTTTCCGGGACATGATTTTAATTTTGATGAGCTGTTGATACCGCCTGAGAACCTCAAGGCGGAACCGGTACCCGGCAATCCTCCGGGTATTCAGATCACCTGGACCCCTCCGGCTGTCCGGGACGCGGGATTGTTCCGTACCCTGATAAAACGCGACGGCGAACCGCTTGCCCATAGTCGGGATTCTTCCTGGTTCGATGCCTCGGCGGATCAGGCCAGACTCTACGTATACAGCATTGCCACGGTCGGTCCTGGCGGCGGGATTTCCAAAACCAGACAGGCACGGATCACCGGTCTCGGTGACACAACCCCGCCGGCTGTGCAGGATATTCGACTGGTGGACCCGCAGCACGTGATGCTCGAGTTTTCCGAGCCGGTCGATACGCTATCCTTTACCGATCAAGGTACAAGTATCCAGCCGGATATAGAAATTAAATCGATCCAATTTCAGGAAGGCGGTCGTACGGCATTGATCGGCATGGGGACGATTGAACCGCAAACTGATTATACTTTGCATGTCAACCGCCTGTCGGATCGTTCGCCGGACGGAAATACGGTTCAGGATTTAAAGCTGACATTCCGGGATCAGCCGGTCACCGGGTACTGGTCATTCGATACCATTCGTGATGGCGCCATTGTTTCTGAGAAATGTACATGCCGGGTTTACCATGCACGCCAGGTGCAGGGAATAAAACAATCCGCCTTGTATTTTAACGGTGAAAACGCCTATGTGGAATGTCCCTGCCCGGACACTTTTAATCTCAGCGGTGATATGGCCGTCTCCGTATGGGTCAAGTTGGAGGATCCCGATCTGTCGAGTTTTACCCGGGTGTTGAGCAAAAAGCCGAGATGGGATGACAGTACCGGATACGAACTGGAGATCAATCCGCATATTGACAAGATAAATTTCTGCGGCGGCAGCCGCAATGAGCGGGAACAGGGTGAAATTCGTTACAATCTGGATTCGAACTGGCATCATTTGCTGGCGGAAAAACGCGGCTCTGCGATTTCTTTTTATATTGATAATCAATGGTTTGCCACGGACAGTTTTGCTGTGGATGCGGCGCCCAATTCGGTTCCGCTGATTATCGGTTCGAATCCCTCACTGTATGCCTTTTTCAAGGGCGCCCTTGATGAACTGATCCTTTTCAATCGTGCCCTGTCCCCGGCAGAGCGCGACAAGCTGTATCAACGTGAATACTGGTTCAAACCATGAGGTGAATTAATGGATCGACGCATGTTCCTGAAATCTATCATGACTGCTGTGCCCGCCGTAGCTCTGCCGCTTCAAGCGACGCCGCGCAGGCCGAATATTATCATGATCCTGGTGGATGATCTGGGCTGGACGGATCTCGGCTGTTTCGGCAGTGATTTGTATAAAACCCCGAATATTGACCGCATGGCGCGCGACGGTGTGCGCTTTTCCGATGCGTATGCCGCATGCACGGTGTGTTCACCCACGCGCGCCTCATTGATGACCGGCAAGTATCCGGCGCGTCTGCATATCACCGACTGGATCGCCGGGCACTCTTTTCAGAATGCCAAACTGCTGCCGCCGGACTGGACCCTGCAGCTGCCGCTTGAGGAAACCACGATCGCCGAGGCGCTCAAAAATGAGGGATACAGCACCGTTCACATCGGTAAATGGCATCTGGGAAATGAACCGTACTATCCGGAGCATCAGGGCTTTGATATCAACAAGGGAGGATATCACAAGGGGCAGCCGCCGTCCTATTTTTCGCCGTATCAGCATAAAAACAGCCCGGAAACGCATATTCCATCCCTTGAGCCGGGTCCTGCAGGCGAATATTTAACCGACCGGGAGGCGGAAGAGGCTTGCGGGTTTATTGAAAAGCATCGGGATGAACCGTTTTATATTAATCTGGCGCATTATGCCGTGCACATCCCTCTGCAGGCCAAACCGGACAGGGTTGATGCGTATGAGAAAAAGATTGAAACGGGTATGAAACACCGCAATCCGGTTTATGCAGCCATGGTGGAAAGTGTGGATCAGAGTCTGGGACAGATCCGGGATAAACTGGATGAACTGGGACTGCTGGACAATACGGTTATTCTGTTCACCGGCGATAACGGCGGTCTGACCTATCGGCGCTGGCTGCACGGTTCTGTAACGGACAATTCGCCGTTGCGCGCCGGCAAGGGATCGGCTTACGAAGGCGGTGTGCGCGTGCCGACGTTTATCTGGCGGATGAATATGGCCGCTAAAGGCGCGGTCT
Source organism: candidate division KSB1 bacterium (assembly GCA_034521575.1). Taxonomy (NCBI): domain Bacteria; kingdom Pseudomonadati; species Candidatus Zhuqueibacterota bacterium. Next base: position 103,122 of record JAXHMJ010000004.1, on the reverse strand, counting down.
GTCCGGAACCGGTGATTAGCCCCGATTTCTACCCCACCCTGTTGAGTCTGGCGCGCGGTCAGGAAAGCGTCCATTTACCGGAGGAGATTGATGGGACGAGTCTGGTGCCTCTGCTCCGGCGCCCTGATCAGCAGCTGGAACGTAAAGCTGTCTACTGGCACTATCCGCATTACCATCCCGGCGGCGCAACGCCGCACAGCGCCATCCGGGCGCGCGATTACAAACTGATCAAATTTTACGAGACCGGTCAAACAGAGCTCTATCACATTGCCGAGGATATCGGCGAAACCACGGACCTGTCCGGACAAATGCCGGAGAAAACGCGTGAACTGCATGCAATGCTGAACACCTGGCTCAAAACAGTGGACGCGCAGATGCCGCGTGTGAATCCGGCGTATCATACCAGCGGATAGCCGGGGTGAACACACGGATGCCCGGTTTAAGGCTGACGAAACCCCAATGCAGCGCTCCACGCCCGTTTCGGGAAGCGAACTGTCGATTCTTTGCAAAATTGCCGGTGAGGTCTGTTTTAATGGCTCAGGCTGGTTCAGTGATACAACATATTCACTGTTATCTTTTATCTGATGAGTGAATGAGGTTTGCAGCTGTGCGCTGACCAACTCTAGCCGTAATTCTGAATTTCGGTGAAAGATTGATCCCTTACCAGGGTTATGATTAACAGAAAATCCCGGATACATAACCTGTTTTTTCATGATATCCTCCCTGATGTAAAGTGAGCTGCCGAGAGCACAATCAGAAGGAAAAGTGCATTTCTATAACATCGGTTCAATCGGCGGGAGCATAGCTGACTCTTCTTCAGCGCAGCACAATCGGATGCAGGCGGCAGAGAAATGACTGTTAATCACAAAGGATAGAAAATTGTTTAAAAAAATCAGAATTAGGTTTTATTGATTGGCGATGTCTTTCAGATGTTCAATGATTGTTTCCGTAAAGCCTTCCATTGCGCACCGCAATAATTTCCGCGGCAATGCTGACCGCGATTTCCTCCGGAGTGTTGCTGCCGATATTCAATCCGATCGGCGCATGAACGTTATCAAGCGCGGATTGAGGGATGCCGTTTGAGCGCAAATGTTCGAAAATCGTCCTGATTTTGTGCGGACTGCCCATCATGCCCAGATAGCACATATCCAGATTGACGAGTTGACTCAATACGGTTTCGTCATATTGGTGGCCATAGGTCATGATGCAGACAAAACTGCGGCTGCCCTTTGGAATGTGCGGCCGGATATTGTCATAGTCAACCTTGTGACAGGCATATGCAAAACGGTTGCTTTGCATGGTTCTTAGGCGGGTGCGGTTGTCCAGCACAATCACGCGCATCCCCAGTCCTGCGAGCAGGGGAGACAGCGCCAGCGACACATGTCCGCCGCCGATCAGGGTGGCAATATCCGGGATGCCAATGGGTTCATCATAGCGCCATGTTTTTTCATCAAAAACTGCGGATTGGAGAGTGTTGTCGGCGTTTCGCACAGCCAGTCCGTCCGCCGTTACGCTCATAACAACCGGATGTTCATCGGCGCGTGCCAAGACTTGAAGGGTATCCATATCATTCGGCGTGAGTTTGATCAGGACAAAGGTCTGTGATCCGGAACAGTAGCATACCGGACTCTGTTTTGCTTTTAGAGTCCGTGCGCTGCAGCGTCACGAGTTGGGGCCGGATGCTTGGTTTAAAGATATCAAGTGACGCGCGGTCTCAGCGAGCCGAACCTCGGAGGCGCCGCCGCCCACGGTTCCGTGGTGCCGACCGTCGGCTGTGACCATCATGCGCGCGCCGGCACGGTTGGGCCCGTGTCCGGTGGACTGCACCATGATAATCAGACAGGCCGGTGTACCTTTTTTTAGAATGTCCGTCAATTGTGTCCAGAATTCAGTATCAAGCATGAAACCATACCCTCGAGAGTGCATAATATAAAGCCAGCAAGGCAGAAAATGTTGCGCTGCCGGTAAAGCGCCAGCGCAGCGGCAGCAGACCCTGTATGACCGCGTTACCGATGATGGCGATGGGAATGTTGACCAGCCAGGAGAGCAGGGCAGTACGGAAAATGCTCCATGACAATGCCGACCAGCCGCTGCTGAACAGGGTGATGAAGAACAAATGCCGGGCAATCCATAAGGGATTAAAATACAGCAGGGCCAGTGCGGTGCGCAGGGCGATTTTTCTGTATCCATGCGACAGCGCCGCCGTGCGCCGGTCGATCCAGCGAAACCAGGCCGGGATCTCGAGCGCGTAAACCGTAGCGCCCACAGCCATCATGCCGATGAGCCGCGTCCAGGCAAATTCATTCAGCATGAGCGAGGCTGCGGTATCCCCGGCCGCATAAATAAGCAGTCCGGACAGATGATCGCGCAGGTTTAACCGGATATGCATATCAGGCGCCAGACCGGTTTGCAGAATTTCGATCCCCTGCATTCTGGCAGGCTGATCCAGAATGCGTTCATGCGTCAGAGGGGCGCGTAAAATGTCATGCGGCAGGCGGCGCACATTGCGCATGGCGTCGCGGATGGCGAGCCAGGCGCCGATCCCGTACATGAACGGCGGTTCGCCGATGGCCTTGGTCTGCATAACCGCACCCGGATCGTCGCTGTTTTCCGGGAACACAACCTCCAGGTCCGGCGGGGCGAAATAGATATCAGGCACCTTGTAAGTGGACATGGAATCGGATAATAATTGTCCTTTTTCGTTATATACCAGTTCTTCCAGTGTCATCCAGCCGATGGCCTGTACGATCCCGCCTTCGGCCTGTCCGCGGTCCACCAGCAGATCCAGACTGCGTCCGGCATCGTGAATAACGCGCACGGATTCAATGGACGCCGTGCCGCGCAAGGCATCCAGCCGCGCTTCCACGACCGCGGTTCCTGAAACATGATAGGCGAACGGATGTCCTTTTTCGCTTTTTTTGTCGTAATAAATATCCGGGGTGGCATAGAATGCGTGCGCGGACAGATCGATTCTACGCCGATAGGCGCACTCGACCAGATCGCTCCATCCCAGATGCGTCTGTTCATGATTCATCCACACGGATTCGCGGTTCAGAGTAAGATGATCCGCATTACTGCGCAGCAATGAGGCGGCCAGTGTGATTAGCCTGTCCGACAGCATACGGCAGGCAGAGAGCGCTGCCGCGCCGTTCAGGTCCGTGGCTGTGCTGGCGGCGGTGGGGGACATGTTGGCCACCCGCGCCGTGCTGGTGCTTTCGATTCGGATCTTTGTCTCTGAAATGCCGAGGCTTCGTGCGACAATATGACGCAGTTTGGTGAGCACGCCCTGGCCCATTTCCACGGCGGCTGTACTGACGCTCACACTGCCGTCCTGGTAAATGTGCACCAGGGCTCCGGCCTGATTCAGCATGGTGTTGGTGAACGAGATGCCGAACGTCACCGGCATCAGCGCCAGACCGTATTTGATGTGGCGGGACGCATTGTTCTTTGTGTCGATCTCCCGGAGGCGGGCGTCCACATTGAACTGCGACAGCGCTTTGTTGTAGCTGCGCCGCACCGTATCGGTCTGCATACGCATCCCGTACGGCAGCTCGTCGTTTTTGCGCAAAAGATTCGTCTGCTGCAGAGTCCGGGGCGGCCAGTCTAATTGTTCCGCTGCAGCGGCAATGGCCGCTTCCATGACAAACATGGCCTGGGGCGCGCCGAATCCCCGAAACGCAGTGAACGGCGGCAGATGGGTGCGGCAGCAGAGTCCCGTTACCCGCACATTGGGGATGTAATAACTGCCGGTGGCGTGAAACAGGGTGCGTTCCATCACTGCGGTAGATAAATCTGCGGCCGCGCCGGAATTTTGATAATACGTCGCTTCAAAGGCGATGAAACATCCATCCGCGTCCAGACCCAGTTTGTAATCCGTAGAGTACGGATGCCGTTTGCCGGTCAGACGCATATCCTCCCCGCGGCGCAGCGTCAGCTTGACCGGTTTTTGCAGGTTTAGCGCCGCAAGCGCTGTCATCACCGCCCAGGGTGTGGCCTGATCCTCCTTGCCGCCGAATGCGCCGCCGAGGCGCTGCACTTCCACTTGAATGTCATGCATCTGCAGTCCGAGTACCTGCGCCGTGACCCGCTGTACCGCGGAAGGCGACTGGGTTCCGGCAAAGATGCGCAGGCGTCCCCGCGATTCCGGGATGCACAGAGAAGCCTGGGTTTCCAGATACAGATGCTCCTGTCCGCCCGATTCAACTTGGCCGGACACGCTGGCCGCGCAGCGGGCCCAGGCCGAGTCCACGTCACCGAGGGACAGAGTGCGCGCCGGTGCGATCAGATCGCCGCGCGCCGCCGATTGCCGCGGATCAAAGACCGCGGGCCGTTCTTTGATGTTGGTTTGGATCAATGCGGCTGCTTTGCGGGCAGTCATTGGGTCTTTCGCGACCACCAGCGCCAGCGGCTGGCCGATATAGTGCACGGTATCCGTAGCCAGCAGCGGTTCGTCCCTGATGATCGTGCCGATCTGGTTGTCACCGGGAATATCCGCGGCTGTGTAGACGGCGCTCACCCCGGGCACGGCCAGGGCAGGAGTACAATCCAGGTTCCGGATAATACCGTGTGCGCAGGGCGATGCATACACCGCGGCGTGCAGGGCGCCGGAGGGTTCCGGCAGATCATCGATAAACGGGGACTCGCCGCGCACATGCGCGCGGCTATCCGGTGAACCGTTCATAGCAGATCCTCCGTGTTCAGGTCCGGGAAACAAGTGATGAAATGTGCCCCGATCAGGCGTCCCAAAAGCCGTCGCTTATAGTCTGCGCTGCCGCGTACATCAGAGATCGGATCGATTTCATCCGCTGCACCTGCCAGTACGGCCTGCAGCGTGCCGCGTGATAGCGGCTGTCCTTTGAGTAGAGCGGAACTTTTTTTCAGAAACAGCGGCACCGGCGCCACACCGCCTGCCGAGAGTCGAGCCTGCGCGATGATGCCGTCATTGATCGTGATCAGCAAGGCGCTGTTGACACCGGCAATATCCAGATGCCGGCGGCGTGAGACTTTTTCGAAATTAAATCGGGATTCCGGGGCGGGAAGCGGCAGGCGAATGCAGGTGATGAGTTCGCCGGGCTTTAGGTCTATGGATTTGTAGGCTCTGAAAAACTGATTCAGCTTTAAGCTGCGGCTGCTGTTATCACCCTGGATCACCAACTCGGCATTCAGCGCCAGCAGCATAATCGACAAATCGCCAATGGGAGACGCATTAATTAGGTTGCCGGCAAGCGTGGCGCGGCCGCGGATCTGCGTGGAGGATATAAGGGTCAAGGCGTTCTGCCATCCTTCGATTCGGTTCAGAACTTTGCTGGTTTTCAGCGCCTCTGTTGTCACGGCGGCGCCGATTTCGATATGATCGTCCTGCAAGCGGATGCCCTGCAGATCGGGACGCCGGGTCAGGAATTCGAGATCTTTATCTGTTAACACATCCGGTTGTTGTACAAATAAATCCGTACCACCGGCCACCCGCACGGCACCGGGATTCACAGATGCCTGAGGATCAATGGCGTCCAGGCGTTTTTCGATGGTGAAAAAATAATCCGGGAGATATCCGGCCCGTACCAGCTGTTGGACGCGCTCGCCGCTGTCGGCATCGATGTATAGCTGCTCGGTCAGTTGTTTACAGACGCGTTGGAGGGATGTATAGCCGGTGCAGCGGCAGATATTGCCGGCCATGCAGGCGACCGCGTCTTTATAGGACAAATCTGGACTGTTGAGCAGAAAACCGGTGAGCGCGATCACAATGCCGGGCGTACAGAATCCGCACTGAGTGGCGCCCTGATCCACAATGGCTTGTTGAACAGGCGATAATTCGCTGGTGTTCAGTCCCTCGATCGTGACCACATGTCTGGCGTGCACATCCCCGACCGGCAGCAGACAGGACACCGCAGTCTTGTAGCGCACGCCGTCCCGTGTGCGTTCCCCCACCAGTACGGTACAGGCGCCGCAGTCGCCTTCGCGGCAGCCTTCTTTGACGCCTGTGAGTCCGAGATTGCGGCGCAACACATCCAGGAGCGCGGTGCCGGGCGGGATATCCGGTTCAACCAGAGTTTGATTGACGATGAATAAAGTCATATTTTTGTTCCCTTAACCGGCAACCCAAATCACCAGCGCGCAGCACAGCCAGCATCCGGCAGTCAGACCCCATATCGTCAGACGCTTCAGGTTGTTCCGCTGCTGTGCATTCAAGAGTGCGTGTCCCGCTGCATATCCCAACGGCGCGCTTACAGCGGACAGTACAGCCCAGGGCAGACTCTCGCGCATAAAGAACATGAACGGTGTCATCTGTGTCAGGTACGGACAGGGATCCATATGCAGCCCGGCGGCATAAAACAGGGTGCCGGATAAGAGGATGGCCGTCGCCGCGGTGAATCCGAGATAGGCAAATGAGGGATGTTTATGAGCTTGAAGCATGTAAAGCGCACCGGCAAAACACAATCCCGTGACAATCACTGCGAGGGAGCCGTTGGTGAGGCTGATCTGCGCACCCGCTGCCAATGTCAGGACAATGCGTCCGGATACAGCAGTCAGCATTGCCAGGATCAGGGTGGGGATGCGCCTGGTATATGCAAACGCCGCAAACAAAATAAAAGTAGCAATTCCTGTGAGTATTGTACTGCGCAACGGCAGCGCTGTTGCCCGCAGTGCGGCGCCCAGCACGACCTCGGAAAACGCCCACAATGAACCGCCCAGGATTCCGGCCCAGAGTGTGTTTCGGGAGTGACGAGTCAATATTCACCTCTGTAGATCAATGGATTCAAGTTTGTTTATTGTAAAGAAAATTTGCCTCTTTGTCAATGGGTATTTTCCTGACTGTGAAAACTTTCGGCGCCAGGGATGATACCGTGATACCCGCTCCGGCTGTCCATAGCCCGGCTGCTGTCGCTGTCAAAGTGATACACAGCTACGGCATCTGACCAACGGGGATGAGATTCTGATACCGGCATATGATTTAATAGATTCAAAACAGTACGGTTTGCAGTACGTACTGTGATTCTGCATGCTGTGAAGCCGCTCGGCTCTGTAATCGGGTTGTTTAACAAGTTTTGCGCTGATATGTAGTGGACGTTTTGATTGTCATGGCATAGTCGGCGTCCAGGTTGCGCGCCATACGACAGACCGGCGTTTTTATTTTTCTTCATTTTCCCTTGCCTGTTTCGAAAAAAATTTGTAAATAACATTGATCAAAAGGGTGGTTTTATCAGGTATTCAAGGTTGTATTTTCTGTTTATGATAACAATTGCGATGCGAAGCAATCTGTTTAGCACTCGGGAGGATAAAAAAATCTAAAAGAAATTATTTTTATTGCTTTTATAGATAATTTTGAATAGTTTCTTTTGAATGATAATAAGAAACTGTATACACACTGGTTATGTGTGGTAGAACAAAATGAACAGTACTTTAGAAGAATATAAAAGCCGGTTGATTCAGAAAAGATACAGTCAAAATAGCATCAATATTTATTGCAAATATTTTTTGGATTTTTACAAGCACTTTAGCGGCGTCTGCTTGGAAAAATTAAGCAAAGAACAAATAAATGCCTATATTCTACATCTGATTCAATCTGAAGACATCTCAACGAGCCAACAAAACCAAAGAATTAATGCTATTAAATTCTACTATGAAAAAATTCTTGGCAGAGAAAAGCAATACTATGAATTACACAGACCCAAGAAAGAACATAGATTACCAAAAGTTTTAAGCAAAAATGAGATAAAAAGAATTTTTGACTCGTGCACAAACATGAAGCATAAATGTATTCTCATGTTGATATATTCAGCAGGATTGAGGAGAAGTGAATTAATAGAATTGAAAACTTCTGACATTGATTCTGAAAGAATGATTATAACTATTCGAGGCGCAAAAGGAAAGAAGGATAGAATAACATTACTTTCAAAAAATGCCTTAGCGATGTTATGAGATTACTATAAAGAGTATAGGCCTCGGGATTACCTATTTGAAGGGCAAACAGGTGGAAAATACTCGACAACAAGCGTGGCAAATATACTGAAAAATTCGGCACGCAAGGCTGGTATGTCAAAAAACGTAACGCCCCACATGCTCAGACATAGTTTTGCGACACACTTGAACAAATAAATATTAAATTGGATCTATGATATCAAAATCCACTTTATTTTTGATTTTTGCTCTAGTCGCGATGTTGTTTCTTATATACTCGTTACTAAACATGAAAAGACTTGAAATCCATATTTTTCATCCAAGGATTATAGTTGAATTATTATTGCTTATTATTTTTTTAATCTTTGGAATAATCTTTCGTGTTTAATATGTGCACTCAGTCTTCGGCATGAACGCCAAATTGAAAATAAATACAATTGTTCTTATACACCTCAATAAGCGGTATAAAAGCAATAATTATACACTAACGTTAGCATGCATTTTAGGAGACTTACAACTAAACTAAGCAAACTACGATATGAATGATTTTTTAATCGCCATAATAATCGGATTGATAGCAGGAATGATTGACATTATTCCGATGATAATAATGAAACTTGAGAAATCAGCAAGTATTTCTGCTTTTGTTCATTATTTTGCACTTGGATTAATTATTCCATTTGTGGACTGGGGAATAGAACCTTGGATAAAAGGAATTGTCATTGCTTTATTGACTGCTATTCCGATAATGATAATTGTATTCCCCAAAGACAAAAAAGCAATAATTCCAATGATTATTTTTTCATTGATACTTGGTGCAGGTATTGGCATCGCCGGAGCAAAATTTATTGGATAAATGAGTGAATTGATTAAAGAAATAAAAAACGGTCGGATTCTTAAAAACAACGGTAGTTGGATGTATTGCAATAAATGCAATAAGACTGTTGGATATTTATGTTATTCGACTTATCAGGATTTTCAATATGATTTTGTTTGCAAATGTGGAAATAAAGGTTCTTTTAGATTGCAATATAAAACTGACAAAGAACCAACAAAATCAATAGAGGATTTAAAGCTGATTAAAAATAGACTTTGTTGTACAAACGATAATTCACCTTTATTTACAATCGTTGATAAGAACATTGAAACGGTTCAATATGCAATTACATGTAAAAACTGTTTAACACAATATGACAACTTCTCTTAAATATCAAGGACTTATTGCTCCATGTGGAATGAATTGTGGACTTTGTATTGGCCATTTGCGAGAAAAAAGACCATGTGGAGGATGCTTTAAAATTGATGATGAGAATAAGCCGAATGTTTGTCGAAGTTGTAAAATTGTAAACTGTAGTTTATTAGCAGAAACTGAATCCGGATTTTGCTACGATTGCGAGAAATATCCATGTACCAGATTAATAAACCTTGATAAAAGATACAGGACTAATTACGATATGAGCATGATTGAAAACCTTGCAAATATTAAAGTTAAAGGACTTGATAGCTTCTTAAAAAATGAGGAGAAAAAATGGAAATGTAAAGTTTGTGGTTCTGGATTAAGTGTACACAGAGATATTTGTCTAAATTGTAAAACTAAGATTAATAAAAACGCATGCTAACACGCGGTCATAAAACATTGGGGGCGAAGTGGTTATTCGAGCCTCGGTTCTCGCATCAAAGTTTGTTGTACCTTGATAGTGAAGTAGCTCCGAAACCCCCAACGATTTCATACCGCAAACCGTTGGCGGTAATATTGAAAACTCACGAGATAAAGAATTAACATATTATGATTTGCAAAAACTGTGGACAAAAATTTGATGGAAATTATTGTAATAATTGTGGGCAAAATTCAAATGTTGAGAAAATTGATTTTAAATATCTACTAATTGAAATTCCAAATAGTATTTTTCAACTAAATAGCGGATTTTTATTTACTGTGAAAGAGTTATTTACAAGACCAGGTCACAGTATAAGACAATTTTTAAAAGGAAAAAGGAAACAGCATTTTAAACCATTGGCATTTGTATTTCTTGCATCTACATTATATGTGATATCGACCTATTTGCTGGGGAAAAACACTTTTTTGAGTGAAATAATATCAGGAATTACAGATGGTTTGAATAATGATAATTCGACTGAATTATCAACCACAAATTTTTTGAAATGGTTGGCAAATAATCACGAATATGCCACATTGATATTTTTACCTTTTTTTTCCCTTGCATCTTATTTAGCCTTCATAAAATCTAAATACAACTATTTTGAACACTTAGTATTGAATTTTTATGTTACTGGTCAACAAATGATAATTCATCTAATTTTTAGTTTTGTACTTTTAAAGGATAATTATTTACAGGGAATTCCAGTTATTATTGGAGTATTATTTACTTTTTGGACTTTTTATCAATTTTTCGATACTAAAAAATTCTATACTAAGATATTTCTGACATTTATTGCATATATTTATTTCATAATACAAATAATAATATTTATAGTTGGAATAGTGTTGATTGGCAAATAAATACTACCGCCAACAGCAAAATATAATTAATTGCGGTTTCGGTGCGGATAATCAAGGTTTGTAGCCCGCATTAATCTCGGTGCTTTTCGACAGGAAAGCACCACGCATTCCGCAACTAATCATATTTGCGAACCGTTATGGGAAATTCGGCTTTTATTTAATTTATTTATAACTTGAGGAGAAATTATGAACAAAACTTTCAAAATTTCGTTAATAGTTCTGGGTGCTCTTTTGTTGTTAAATGGTATAGGAAATATTATTGATGACTCAAGAGTTTTAACTTATGACATTACCTCAATTTTGTCTGGAATCGGTTTTATCATTCTTGCTACATCTAATAAAAGAGCATAAAAGCCGAACATCACATAACAGCGTGTATGAGGTTCAAGAAAAAGTGCGTTATTTAATTTTCAAAGGTTGCACTTTTTCTTTCACCCAAATTTCGCCTCCTCTATGATATAATAATAAGGAAGTCGGCGAAACTTCTCATACACGCAAACGTTGTGTTTCATGCTAAAAGACCGTGCAAGTAATGCCTGCGCACATTTGGCACATTTGCAAGCCCAAACACACAAGCCAATACTACAGCTTGCAAAAGAGCCAATTTTTTGCCATTCCACGGTTTCCGATTAAACAACATAGAATTGTTGATATTTTAGAAATAGAAATTTCGATGCTCAGTAATAAAAATGTATTTTTGTAATTTGGATTATATTAAAATTAAAATAAATTGATGCAATTATTTGAAAAACAAATTATTAACTTGAATTTCTCATTTTTAGATAGTAGTGAGAATAATGGTGTTTTGTTGACAAATGATTATGAAAACGTCAGTTTTAATGTCGCATCGCCTGATATTCTTTTTGCCCTGGAAACAGCAAAGAAGAAATTTGATGCAGACGCTGTTTATTTCAGACATTTTGAAGGTGGAAGAGGTAATGTGCCTCAATTGTACAACATCGATTCTTCACTCATAAAAATTTAACATCTGAAGAAAAAAACTCGATACACATAAAAAGTCGCCTGGAACTGGTTATCAGGTGCCTGCCGAACACTCGACCCATTGGAAAATCGTCAATTAGCGTTTTTCTATTTCACGCAAAAAACCGAAAGATGAACAGAGATAATTATGCGCAAGAGTTATTAACATATACCGGGACAAGATTAAAAGAATTTCGTGCAAAAGATTTGGATACTGGGCTTTTTTGGGATGAGCAAGATGAAAAAAAAGATTTTCGTTTTGAAGAATCCGCTACTCGTGATTTGATTAGAGGACTTGAAGAAGTCCATGAGGATTTTCAAAAAGAATCAGGATTAGACAAACACGTTTCCCTTAAACTAATAAGTGACAACAGCTTGCACCTGCTCAAGTACCTTGAGGAAAGAGATGAAAAAAGTGCCAGTGGATATTTTGCAGGAACTTTAATAAACATTTTCATTGCTCAAACTTTTTTAACACTATTACATACTAGGCTGCAAAGCGACTTGATTGGTTAGACCAATTAGCTGAAGATTTTAACGGACAGATATTTGGATGGGATAAAAAGCATGAGACAAAAGAACGTCAAGCAATCAAAGATGCAAATGTTAAAGTATTGGCTGAATATTTAGATGGTAATAGTCAAGACAAACAGATTGTAATATGGCGTCTATATTCATTTTCCCACTTACCGGTAGAAGTTATAAGTTCGGTTTATGAGGAATTACTCACAGATGATAAGGATATTGTATATACTCCAGAAATGATTGTTAGTACTTTGGTTGATGAGTGTATGCCGTTAAAACAACCAAAGGAAAACTTTAAAATAATTGATGTCAGTTGCGGCTCGGGAATTTTTCTTGTAAAAACCTACAAGCGTATTGTTCAATGGTGGAGATACACTGAATGGAAGATAACCGGAAAATTAACCAAACCTTCTTTATCTGTTTTAAAGAATCTTTTGTTAAAAAGCATTCATGGTGTTGACATTAAAGACGCAAATGCCATTCGCCTTCTAGAGTATTCAGAGCCTTGCATTAGCAGTTTTAGATGAAGTTGATTTAGACCCACCTACATGGGGGAAACTGAAATTTCCTGATTTAAGCAAAAATATAATTGAAACGGATTTTTTCAAGTTTATTACAGATAATCAAAAATCTGATTTTGATTTAGTAATTGGTAACCCTCCTTTTAATTTACCTAAAGTTAACGGCAAAGAACCTAGCAGGAAAAAACATTTCAAACAACTAAAAGAAGATGTTGGATATGAAAGTGAAATAAAAATACCAGATGAAAATCCTGCTTTACATTTTCTTGTACAATCAATGAAACTGCTTAAGCAAGATGCACTTTTATGCTTAATCCAACCTTCAGGACCAATTCTCTATCAAAAAGACCAGGATTTTAAACAAGAATTATTTTCGCAGAATAATTTAATACAAGTAATTGATTTCACAAAACTTGCTGATAAGCTTTGGGGAAGAAAAAATGTTGCTACAGCAGCTGTGTTTATTCAAAAAACAGAGCCTGATAATGAAGATGTCTTGCATTTAATTGCAAATAGAACTTTCTCAAATGCAAATAGGCTGTTTATAGAATTTGATTATTATGATTTTCATTATGCAAATAAGGATGCAGTAATTAACAATCCATATATATGGAAAGCGAATTTATTTGGAGGTGGTAGATTAGTTCAGCTTTTGGAACGGTTATCAAAGGTTCGACGTTTAGGAGATTTCCTAAATAATAAAAAAGGTGAAGGTTGGATAAAAGGTGAAGGTTTTATTGAAAAAGGAGATAAAAACAAAGCAGAATATATAACTGGCAAAGCCTTTCTTCCGACAGAATGTTTGACAGAAAACGGAATTCAAATAGATACATATCCAAAATGTGAAATTCCCTTTTTCCATCGACCTAGAAAAGAAGAATTGTATACTCCTCCTCATTTATTGATTAGAAAAGTTTTGGGAAGAAGTAGCCTTCTCACAGAATATTCGGATGAATATTTAACATTTTTAAGTGATATATATTCAATTCATGCACCAAAAAAAGATAGGCAGGAATTAATTAAACTAGCTGATTACATAAAAGAACACGATTATTTATTAAGGTTCTTCATATTAGTAACAAGTAGCCGTGTTAAGATAATTAAATCTACTTCTTTATACGATGAGGATATTTTGAACATTCCTTATCCTGAAAATGTAAAAGAAGTTCTATTATCTGAGGCTGATAAAATCATTCTTAATGATTCTATGGACTACTTTTTAAATTCAAACTCTAACAATAGTATTGAAAAGAACGCATCTTTAAGTGAAATAGAAAGATACAATAATTTGTTTTGTAAGACTTTAAATAGCATTTATCATACAAATAAAAATTTCCAATTATATAAAGTAATTGACGCAGAAAGGTATTGCGCCTTACATTTTGAATATACTAATGAAAATTTAACCCCAAAACAAGAAGTAATTACGGACTTGGAACAATATATTGAAAATGTAATCCCAACCCGAGATGATAATCAGCAAAAAACACATATACAACGGATAATAAAAGCTTATGGACAAGACTCTATCATATTAGCTAAGCCAAAACAACTACGATATTGGTTACCATCTATTGCATTAAGGGATGCAGACGAAACTTTTGCAGACTATATTAAATCCCGTTATTATAATGCTTAGAGATTCTTATCCATCATATCAAACTCCAAAACCAAACGATTTGAGTGTGGACTCAAATTTTGAAGTGGATTTAATACTGACTTTTATAGATAAAAACATTTCAGAATTTCCTGAATATTACCACCAATACAAAGACTCTGATAGCGAAAATAGAATTAGTGATTTTTTAGTAGGTCATTTTGAATTATGTAAAAATGATTTTGAAAGCTTTTTCCCTTTTAGATTTAGTAAAAATCCTACACAACCAGAATCAGATAAAGAAACTGATATTGGTGTTTTTGTAATGTCAAGAACACGAAAGCCTATTCCAATAATCGAATTTGAAGCAAAACGACTATCAGAATCATCTAACAATAAAGAATATGTTTGTGGAATTAGAGGAGGTATTGAACGATTTAAGAGGGGGCATCATTCATCTCACTTAAAAGTATGTGGAATGTTTGGATATATTCAGGACAAGACTTCTGCTGAATGGATAAAAAAGATAAATAATTGGATTTCAGAATTGTCACAAGAAAACTCTGATTCAACTATTGATTGGACTGAAAAAAAAGAGTTGCTGTCTGAAATAGAGTCATTTCCTTTAGTTGAGAAATTAAGTTCCATACACCACAGAACATCACAAAAGGAAAGTATTGTATTATGGCATTACTTGATAGATTTGATTAGTAAAAATTGATATCTCGATACAATGCCAGCCCTTCGCATCCATACACATTGCCAAGTCGCTCAAAAACCCGACACACAAACCAAAATTTGTCAAAGAGTATGGCTGCCCCAATACACGGATAGACAACAGAAAATAAAGCACGAAAACACAACAAACAATATAAAACAGTTGGGGTTCAGCGGTTTGTGGGCGTTTGTTTCTCGCTTCAGCATTTTTGTCGGTGGACAAGTACGCAGCCCGAAAACCCAACCGTTTCATATTGCTAACCGTTGAGAATAAGGTTAAATTAAGAGAACACATAACATATATTTGTCCCAAAATGTCAAGTAAAAACAGTAATCCCTGTCAAATAAATTAGTTTTTTATTTTAAGTTTTTTCTTTGATCAACTCATTTTTACTGTCTGACTTGATTTCTCGTGCGGTTTCGCAGAACGTTGTCTGCCACCAAACATATATTGGAGTTGTATCCCCGCATCGTTGGCGGGGCGATCTCGGAAATATTCTCGGATCCTGGGCTGTCCCATGCAAGAAATATGACTCAACGTTCGATTCAGTTAGTCAACGGGCTCAGACAGGAGCAGACGAAAAATGTATGATCTTTATATATGGCCCGTGCCGGCCGTCCAATCAAACAAGCGAGGTTCTTAGCTGTCTAGATCATAGCCCGTACTAATACTTGTGCTTTCAAGCACACTCTCAAATTGGCAATGATCGTTATCATCGACTCGCTTTGTTGGCGACCTCAGTTAGACGTTGATCCGACTGCGACAGCCGTTTTTGCTTTTTCATTTACCAAAGTTTTTTCTTTTGCTTTTGTTTTTTCATTTACAAACATTTTTACATTAAAGGCTTGTTTATTTTTCAACATATAATAGACGGCGCGTCCCAGTTTGTGCGACAGGATTGCCAAGGCGCGGGGCTTGCCGTAACGGTTTTTAAGTTGATTGTGCAGTTCTTTGACCTCCTCACTTTCGCGCAGCATTAAAAGCACGGCTTCGGAAAAAGCCCACTTTAAAAAGGCGTTGCCCATTTTTTTGCCACCGCCACGTTTGATTTTTCCGGCTGATTCTTTTGTCGGTTTTACAAGTCGGCTGTACGAGGTGAAATGCTGCACTCGTTCAAAACGGTTGATGTCGTGGATTTCGTACAGCATCACCAGCGCCAGGATTTTGCCCACGCCCGGAATCGTTTGCAGCAGATAAAGATCCTGCGGTCGATGCGCTTTGGCGTGTTTGAGAATATACAATTCGACCTGTTGCAGCAGCACATCATAATGATCGATCAGCGACACGTCGCAGTGGATCATCTGCTGCACGCTCGGATCGTCAAAATGTGAAACGACTGTTTTGCGGTTGGCTTTGTAGGAAATTGATTTCTCAAATCCTGGCAGGTTATACTGACTTTTAGTATTTTGAATATGAGCCAAAAGCTCTGCTTTCTTTTGGGTCAAATGGATGCGCCGGCGTAAAAGATCTCGGGTCGAGCGAAGGCCTCGCGGATAGACGTAGGCCATGGGCAGCATTTTCGCCTGGAGCAGTTTGGCGATTTTTTGCGAATCGATTTTGTCGCTTTTGGTTTTCGAGCCGTGGATGGCTTTCATGTAAAGCGCGTGACCGAGCACGAATGGGATGTCGCGTTCTTCGCAAAAATCAGCGATCCAGTACCAGGTGAAAATGCACTCGACGCAGATGACGATATCCGGAAGGTACGGCTCTATGATGTCCAAAAGTATCACGTCATTGACCGGTGCGTTTTCGTGGCAAAGGATTGTGCCGTCAGCATCGATGATGCAGATGTACATGGTTTTGGTGTGCAGGTCGATACCGCAGTAATAGCGGTGCTGTTCTGTGTAAAATCGCATCTTGTCCTCCTTTGGTTTATGGGGTTGCAATGTTTTAAGCAAAACTTGACTAAAGGACAAGAATAATATCAAGCAACTGCAGCCGATTTTAACCGCTGATTCTTTCAGGCGAATTTCGTGGCAGTTTCAAGTTCGGTTGGTTTGCACAAATTAGCCTGATGCGGTTAAAACGGCTGATTTAATTGTTAGCGCATACAAAATCACTTCTAGGGCTAATATTGATATCAATTTAAAATGGATGATCGCATGAATACATTACAATCAGTTGTTGGACCTGCCACATATAACGTATGGACAAGCATGCTCCAACACCTGATATCGCAGGGAAGAACACATCGCCTCGCTCTAATTATTGCCGGCATGCTTCAATATGCGACAATAATGGCATGCCAGCAGAATAAAAAGAAAAAAGATTCTGAAACTGTTGCGGGCAATCTTCAAATGGCGGAAGAACTGAATGACTTTGAAGTGATTAAAAGATTACTGTCGGAACCTTTGGAGCAATTATTCGATGATTCAAATGCAAAACATGAACGAACAGACTATCGAGGAAACCATTACAGTATTATTGACAGCGCAATCCATGAATATATAAATTGGTATGATATGCCTTGGGAATCATAACTGGTAAAAATTATAAAAAAAGAGTTTACTGAAAATAAAGGTGCAGAACACTTTATAAGGGGAAAGTATTTAATTTGGTTTTTTATTACATTTTGTGAATATGTATATGAAAACGTAGAAATAATATGTAAACAAATAGAAAAGAAGCCGAAAAAGTATGTTACTGTTTCAATAAGAAATTTTGTTACACTTATTTCAACTAGAAGTCGTATGCCAAAAAGTTTATATGAATTTATAAATAATAATATTATTGAGTATAAAAAAAAGACTTGCTATTCAACAACCACTTGGAATTGACCTGGCAGTGAATATGGCAAAGTATTCGTTGTTTTGGGAAAGTAAAGTTAGAATGGTTAGAGCGAGTGGGTTAATGCGTAACAGCGCCAGGCAACTCAAGTGAAAGTTAGCCATAATAATAAAAAGTAAAGGGAACTTTGATGGAAGCACAAAATGTTATAATTAGAGACGAAAAGGACACTGATTATAGATTAATCTCGGATGTGACGAAATCAGCATTCGAAACGATGGAGATCAGCAATCACACTGAGCAGTTTATCATTGAGGCACTACGATCTGCGAAGGCCTTAACAGTCTCATTGGTTGCAGAGTTAGACGGCCTTGTTGTGGGACATATTGCGTTTTCTCCCTTAACAATGTCAGACGGCACCAAAGACTGGTACGGACTCGGCCCGGTTTCAGTACACCCAGACTTTCAACGCAAGGGCATTGGAAAGGCACTTATACAAGAAGGATTGTCACACTTGAGAAAACTCAAAGCCAAAGGTTGCTGCCTGGTCGGACATCCGGAATACTATCGACAATTTGGCTTTAACAATGTTGAAGGGCTAGTTCATGAAGGCGTTCCGCAAGAAGTGTTCTTCGCTCTTTCATTTGACGGGAACATGCCGCAGGGCAATGTCATGTTTCATGAAGGATTCAAAGCAAATGGCCAGCAATGTGCTGCAGCGAACGGCTAACCGCCGCAGAACTTTATCGTTAGCATTGAAATAATTTGCATAAAGTTATTAAAGTTGTATATTACAAATAGTATTTATAGATGGATTCAGGAGATTTAAATAAATGACAAATAATGACAAGATCAAATTAATTACAAAGCAATTCAAGCAAAAAGTAGAAAAAAAGTACAACATTATTGATATGAAATTGTTCGGTTCGTCGGCTAGATTGGAGCAAACAAAAGAGTCCGATATTGATATCATGGTTAAATTGCCAAAAGTGAATCGGGAGATCGAGGAAGATTTGTTTGATATGGCCTATGACCTTGAGCTGGAGCATGATTGCCAAATTGATGTGATTGTACTGTCTGAAGAATTCAATCACACCATTCCTTTATATAAGCATATTGAGAAGGAAGGCATAGCCATTTGAGCCATGATGAACAAAAAACCTTGATTAATTACCGGTTAGAGCGGGCAAATGAATCGATAAAAGCCGCAGAATTGATGCTGGAAAATTCGATGTATATTCCTGCGATGAACCGTATTTATTATTCGATGTTTTACGCGGTTCAGGCTTTATTGATTCTCAAAAAAAGTTCTTTTTCCAAGCATGGGCAAGTGAAAGGATTTTTCAACAAAGAATTCATCAAAACCGGGGTTTTCCCAAAAGAATTTGGAAGGCTGTTTAATACAGTATTTGAATATCGTCAAAAATTCGATTATGTCGATTTAATCATACCTTCGGAAGAATTAATATCAGATTATGCAGCAAAGGCGAAATATTTTATTGAAACGCTCACTGTGTATATCATAGAGCACATATAACACGCTCTATTGATTTGCAGATAAAATGCTAACGGAGAGCTCAACCTGACACGCGGGGTGCGTGCTCTTTTTAATTGTTTAAGGGGGCCTGGGTGAATTGGACTTTTCAGGCGGGACCGAGCCGGTTCAGTCCGCGTGCAGGTTAGCGCATACAAAATCATTTTTAGAGCTAATATTGATATCAATTTAAAATGGATGATCGCATGAATACATTACAATCAGTTGTTGGACCTGCCACATATAACGTATGGACAAGTATGCTCCAACACCTGATACCGCAGGGAAGAACACATCGCCTCGCTCTAATTATTGCCGGCATGCTTCAATATGCGACAATAATGGCATGCCAGCAGGATAAAAAGAAAAAAGATTCTGAAACTGTTGCGGGCAATCTTCAAATGGCGGAAGAACTGAATGACTTTGAAGTGATTAAAAGATTACTGTCGGAACCTTTGGAGCAATTATTCGATGATTCAAATGCAAAACATGAACGAACAGACTATCGAGGAAACCATTACAGTATTATTGACAGCGCAATCCATGAATATATAAATTGGTATGATATGCCTTGGGAATCATAACTGGTAAAAATTATTTTAAAAAGATCAATGGATACTGATAACTTGACACCGATGGCTTATGAGTGCATTGTGTTTGCATATAGTGTAATTGATATTTTAGCTGTTGAGCTTGGAGCTGCCGCTAGGAATTATACTAACGAGGAAGAATATTTAAAAGGAATTCTAACATTTGTGACTGGTATTGAATCTGATCCAATAGATTATTTGGAAAGCTGGAATCTGGAAGAAATTGATTGGGAACTCTAAAGAAAAAGTAATGAAATTGAAAAAACAAATAAAACAAACCATCGCAACGCCATTTTCGGATAGAGGCCCTTTGATCGAATGCTAGCGAGAGATGGCACTAACAAGCGCATGAACACGCACAAAACCGCTTGTCACGGCCTTTGGAAAAGCCCGCGCCAAACGGCTTTACCGGTTGCGCGACGTTCTAAAGAACTGGAAGAGAATGAATGGCAAGAAATATAGAAATAAAAGCGAGAATTTCAGACTTTGATTACTGCATGAAAAAAGCTGAAAGCTTGGCTGATGCAGAACCCGAAATTATTATACAAGACGATACGTTTTTCAAATGTGAGAATGGAAGACTAAAACTCCGTATTCTTTCAAAGGACAATGGTGTGCTCATATTCTACAATCGACCTGATATAACCGGCCCCAAACCATCCGAGTACCATATTACATCCACTCATGAACCTGATCGTTTACTTTATATTTTAGAAAGATCATACGGTTCATGCGGGAAAGTAAAAAAGACTCGTAGACTTTATCTCATCGGAAGAACTCGCATTCATTTGGATCAGGTCGAAAATCTGGGAGAATTTTTAGAATTTGAAGTTGTTCTCAAAGAGAATGAGAATATGACTGAAGGCAAGACTAAAGCCAATGAATTGATAAAGGCTTTCAATATCTCAGCGAAAGACCTGATCAGCAGTGCTTATGTTGATATGATTAAAGAAAACAGGTTATAACAAGCACGTACACCCGGCCAGCCCCGCCGCTTGTTCCTCATTCCGGGGCTGCCTGCTCTTCGCGCATGAGTTTATAGGTAATGCGGTCGACCAGGGCCTGCCAGCTGGCTTCGATGATGTTTTCCGAGACGCCGACGGTGCCCCAGACCATGTTTTCGTCCTGGGATTCGATGAACACGCGCACCTTGGCGGCGGCGCCCCCTCGGTGCTGTTCAGCACTCGCACCTTATAGTCCGTGAGTTTCATGCGTGTTTCAGGGACGGATAAAACGGTTCCAGACCCTTGCGCAAGGCCTCGTCCAGGGCATCGACCGGTCCGGTGCCTTCGGATGCGGTGTGTTCCAGCATGCCGTCGACCGTGACTTTGACAATGGCCTCAGAGTATAAATCGCCGTTTTCATGCTTGTCGATCATCACCCTGGCGCTTTTGAGTTCAAAAAAGTCCTTGTGTTGTCCCGTGGTCTTGTGCAGCAGCACCTCAAAGGAGCCGAGCGCGTCTTCGAACTGATATCCGAGATGTTCCAGTTCTTTCATGCGCTCGACGATCTGTTTGATATCCGCGTCTTTGGACAGTTTATAGCCCATTTCCTCGGCCTTGTGCAGCACGTTGCTCTGTCCGGCCTGATCCGACACCAGCACGCGCTGATGGTTGCCGACCTGTTCCGGATCGATGTGTTCATAGGTGCGGCGGTTGCGCTTGATGGCGCTGACGTGAATGCCGCCTTTGTGCGCAAAGGCGCTGTTGCCGACAAACGCGGCTTTTTCCTCATGCTGCATGTTGGCGGTTTCACTGATATAGCGGGAGAGTCGGGTCAGGTCTTTGAGCTTGACCCGGCGGCTGAGCTTGATATCTGTTTTCAGCGCCACATTCGGGATCACTGAACACAGATTGGCGTTGCCGCAGCGTTCGCCATACCCGTTCATGGTACCCTGCACGTGATACAGTCCCAGCTGAATGGCGGCCAGACTGTTGGCCACCGCCACATCCGAATCGTTGTGGGCGTGCATGCCCAGCGGCACGTCGAATCCGTGCGCCTGAGTGCGCCTCGATCATATCCTGCACCTGATGCGGCAGAGTGCCGCCGTTGGTATCGCACAGCACCAGGCACTCGGCGCCGCCGCGCTGCGCCGCTTCCAGGGTCTGCAGCGCGTAATCCGGATTGTGCGCAAAGCCGTCAAAGAAATGCTCGGCATCATAGATCACCTGTTTGTCCTGATCCTTGAGATAGGCCACGGAATCATAGATCATCTCCAGATTGGTCTTTAGGGTGGTGCGCAGGCCTTCGGTCACATGCAGATCCCAGGTTTTACCAAACACCGTCACCGCCGGGGTATCGGCTTTTAGCAGCAGCTTGATATTCTGATCGTCCTGTACACTAAATTTGGCGCGCCGGGTGCTGCCGAACGCGGCGATTTTCGTTTTGCCCCAGTTGATGTCGCGGGCGCGGCGGAAAAACTCCATATCCTTGGGATTGGATCCCGGCCAGCCGCCTTCGATATAATCAACGCCGAACGCGGCCAGTTTTTTGGCGATCTTGATTTTGTCCTCTGCGGAAAACGAGATCCCTTCTGCCTGGGATCCGTCGCGCAGGGTGGTGTCATATAGGGTCAACGTGCTCATAAACGTCTCATAGTCATAGTATTATAGATTTTTAACGATTTCCTGTCCCATGTCCGCCGTGCTGACCGGGGTTTCGCCGTTCATGGCGATATCCGCGGTGCGGCAGCCTGCAATCAGGGTTGTTTCAATGGCCTGTTCAATGGTTTCGGCCAGATCGGGACGGTTCAGGGTGTATTGCAGCATCATGGCCGCTGACGCAATGGTGGCAATGGGATTGGCTTTGCCCTGTCCGGCAATATCCGGCGCGGATCCGTGCACGGGCTCGTACAGCGCATAGTCGTCGCCCAGACTGGCGGAGGGCAGCATGCCCAGAGAGCCGGTGAGCATGGACGCTTCGTCGCTGAGAATGTCGCCGAACATATTGCCGGTGACAATCACATCAAACTGAGCCGGATAGCGCACCAGCTGCATGGCGCAATTGTCCACGTACATATGACTGAGCTCGATATCCGGATACTCGGTTGCCGTCTCTTTGACAATCCGGCGCCAGTATTTGGAGACATCCAGCACATTGGCCTTGTCCACGGAGCAGACGCGGTTCCCGCGTTTGCCGGCGGCTTTAAAGGCGACGCGGGCGATGCGTTTAATTTCATGTTTCTGGTATACCATGGTGCTGCGCGCTTCTCCACCGGACTCGTTGATCTCCTGCGGCGTGCCGAAATAAATACCGCCGGTGAGCTCGCGGACAATGAGAATATCCACGTTTTCGATGTACTCGGGTTTTAGCGTTGATGCGGACGCCAGCGCCGGATACACGCGCGCGGGACGCAGATTGGCGTACAGTCCCAGGCCTTTGCGCAGGTCCAGGAGACCGCGTTCCGGCCGCAGGTGTCCGGGCAGTTCGTCGTACTGCGGCGCGCCGATGGCGCCCATCAGAACCGCATCACTGGATTTACATTGTTCAAGTGTGGCTTTCGGAAGCGGTGTGTTGTGCTTGTCCACCGCGCAGCCGCCCACATCGGCATAGTTGAATTCAAAATTCAAATCACTTGACCCGGCTAACGCCTTTAGCACCTTGACCGCTTCCGCGGTGACTTCGGGGCCGATGCCGTCGCCCGGCAGCACGGTTATTGTGGTGTCGGTTTGCATGCCTGTTGGTTTCCTCCTGTTGCGGCGTGACCGCCGTATGCTTGTTTATACCTGTTCATTCGAGTCAAACTTGCCGTTTTGTTCCATGTGCAGCATCCGGTTGAGCGCATTGACAAAAGCGCGGATACTGGCTTCAATCACATCGGTCGAGGCGCCGCGCCCCAGGATTTTGTAATCACCCTGGCGCAGACGCACCACCACTTCGCCCATGGCGTCCTTGCCGCCGGTCACGCCGCGCAGCGAGTATTCTTCCAGTACCAGCGGACGGTCCACGATTTTTTCAATGGCCCGGAACGCGGCGTCAATGGGACCGTCGCCCACCGAGGCGTCTCTGAAATTGTCTTCACCGCGCAGCAACTGGATCGTGGCGGTGGGCAGCACCGAATTGCCGCTGGTGATGTGAAAATAGTCCAGATGAAACGTCTCTTCGTATTCCTGATATTCGTCGCCGACAATGGCAATCAGATCCTGATCAAACACTTCTTTTTTCTTGTCCGCGATTTCAAGAAAACGTTCGTACACACGGTCCATTTCCCCTTTATCCAGGACATAGCCGAGTTCCTGCAGTCTTTGTTTCAGTCCGTGACGGCCGGAGTGGCGGCCGAGCACAATGCGGCTGGCATCCAGACCGATTTCCGCCGGGGTCATGATCTCGTAGGTGCTGGCATGTTTGATCATAGCGTCCTGGTGAATACCGGCTTCGTGCGCAAACGCATTGCTGCCGACAATCGCCTTGTTGGGCTGCACCGACATGCCGGTCAGGCTGCTGACCATGCGGCTGGTGTGGGTGATTTCCCGGGTGTTGATGCCCGTGGTTTTCTGATAGAAATTGTTACGCGCTTTCAGGGCCATCACCACTTCTTCCAGTGAGGCGTTACCGGCGCGTTCACCGATACCGTTGATGGTCACTTCCACCTGCTGGGCGCCGTTGCGGATGGCGGCCAGCGTATTCGCGACAGCCAGTCCCAGATCATTGTGACAATGCACACTGAGAATGGCTTTGTGCATATTGGGCACGGTTTCGATGATCTCTGCGGATGCGCTCTCCAAATTCATCCGGGGTGGCATAACCCACGGTATCGGGAATGTTGATGGTGGAAGCGCCGGCGTTGATGGCAGCTTCCACGACCTGGAACAAATAGTCCTTGCCGGTGCGCGATGAATCTTCCGGGGAAAATTCAACGTCATCGACATACTTGCGCGCCAGTTCAACATTTTTTACCGCCATTTCTAAAATATCATCTTTGGATTTTCCGAATTTTTTCTCCAGATGAATCCTGGACGTGGCGACAAAGGTATGAATGCGCGGTTTTTTTGCTTTTTCCAATGCTTTGGCGGCGTTTTCGATGTCACTTTGAACACAGCGCGCCAGTCCGGCAATGGCTGGACCCTGCACGTTTTCCGATATTTGTTTGACCGCATCGAACTGGGCCCGGCTTGAAATCGGAAATCCCGCTTCGATGACATCCACACCCAGGCGGGCGAGCTGATGTGCAATATTCAATTTATCCTGCACATTCAAACTGGCGCCCGGTGATTGTTCACCGTCGCGTAAGGTGGTATCAAATACAAGAACTCGGTTTTTATCCAAAACACAGACTCCTCTATTTTTGTATCCAGCTCATCATTTTCCGCAATTTGTTGCCCACGGTTTCAATCTGTGACTCGTCAATTTCACGGCGCATGGCTTTCAAGCGCGGTTGGTTCGCCTGGTTTTCCAGAATCCATTCGGTAGCAAATTCGCCGCTCTGGATTTCTTCCAGGATTTTTTTCATAGCTTTGGCGCTTTCTTCGCCGACGATGCGTTTCCCGCGCGTGAGTCCGCCGTATTCCGCGGTTTCGCTGACGGAATAGTACATGCGCGAGATGCCGCCTTGATAGAACAGGTCTACGATCAGTTTGAGTTCATGCAGACATTCAAAAAAAGCGATCTCGGGTTTGTATCCGGCGTCCACCAGAGTCTGAAATCCGTTGCGCACCAGTTCAGTGACACCGCCGCAGAGCACAACCTGTTCGCCGAACAGATCGGTTTCGGTTTCTTCCTGGAATGTGGTTTCCAGCACACCGGCGCGCGCGCCGCCGATTCCTTTGGCCCATGCCAGCGCTTTGTCTTTGGCCTTGCCGCTGGCGTCCTGATGGATGGCGATCAGACAGGGAACGCCTTGACCGGCGACAAACTGATCGCGGACCAGGTGTCCGGGTCCCTTGGGGGCGATCATGATGACATCAACATCCTGCGGCGGTTCAATCTGATTGTAATGGATATTGAACCCGTGCGCAAAGGCCAGCGCTTTCCCGGCTTTGAGATTCGGCTTGATCTCGCTTTCGTAAATCGACGGTTGTGTCTGATCCGGAGTCAGCATCATAATCACCTCGGCGGTTTGGGTGGCGTCAGCGGAACTCATCACCGTCAGTCCGGCTTTTTCAGCTTTGGCTTTGGAACGGCTGCCCTCGTGCAGACCAATCACCACATCCACGCCGCTGTCCTTGAGGTTCAGAGCATGGGCATGACCTTGACTTCCATAGCCGATCACGGCGACTTTTTTCCCTTTGAACAGGTCCAGATTGGCGTCTTTTTCATAGTAAACGTTCATAGCGTACTCCCTCGATTATATATTCTGGTTAATGTTTAATTTCGTTTGGCGGCTTCACGCAGCATGGTCACCGGACCGCTGCGCGCCACTTCTTTGAGCCCGTACGGGCGCACGGTCTCGACAAACGCGTCAATTTTCTGCTCAGATCCGATCACTTCAAGTGTCAGGGTTTTGGGGCCAATGTCCACCACTTTGGCGCCAAATATTTCGGCGACCTGTGAGACATCTGCGCGCTGATTGGGCGGGCAGTTGACACGCACCAGCAGCAGCTCCCGGTCCACATAGTTGTTTTTGGTGATATCGGTCACCCGAATGACATCAATCAGCTTGTTCAGCTGTTTGTTCACCTGTTCAATAATAGCATCGTCACCCTGAACCACCAGGGTCATTCTGGAAATATCATCACTGTCCGTATTGGCGACAGACAGGCTGTCGATATTGAAACCGCGGGCGCTGAACAGTCCCGCGATGCGGGCGAGGACGCCCGCGTTGTTCTCTACTTCAAGATTAATAATATGTCTCATTATGCCATCCCTCTTATCATTTTATCAATGGGGGCGCCTGCCGGCACCATCGGATACACGTTTTCATCTTCATCAATGGTAAATTCAACCACAACCGGGCCCGGTGTTTTGAATGCTTTTTCCAGCGTCGGCCGCACCTGATCCGGTTGATCGGCAAACAATCCGGTGGCGCCGTACGCCTCGGCCAGTTTGACAAAGTCCGGAATATAAGCCGGACACTGGTCGCCGGAGCGGTCACAGTGCGAGGGACAGGTGGCGCGGCGTTTCAGACAGGTTGAGGAAAACCGCCGGTTGTAAAAAATTCCCTGCCACTGGCGCACCATACCCAGAGAATGATTGTTTAAGATGATTATTTTGACCGGGATATTGTAAACCACTGCGGTGGCCAGTTCCTGGATGTTCATCTGGATACTGCCGTCGCCGGCAATGTCCACAACCAGGGAATCCGGGTGAGCCACCTGTGCACCGAGGGCGGCCGGAAATCCATAGCCCATGGTCCCGAGACCGCCGGAGGTCAGGAACGTGCGCGGTTGCACATAATCGTAATACTGGGCCGCCCACATCTGGTTCTGACCCACTTCGGTGGCGATAATGGCGCGGTGTTTGGCCAGATCCGCGATTTGCTCGATCACGTACTGGGGCTGAATGCGGCCGTTTTCGGCGTAGGTCAACGGATGATTCTTTTTCCAGTCCGCAATTTTTTGCCGCCAGGCCTTGTGTTGTTTGGGTTTGACAACGGTGTTCAGCATCCCGAGTACGGATTTAATATCACCGACCACCGGAAGATGAACCTCAACATTTTTGCGGATGGTGGTGGGGTCAATGTCAATATGTACAACTTTGGCCCTGGAGGCAAAGTGTTCAACCTTGCCGGTCACGCGATCGTCAAATCGCGCGCCCGCAGCAATAAGCAGGTCGCATTCCTGAATGGCATAATTGGCGTATTCCGTGCCGTGCATACCCAGCATTTTCAAAGCGCGTTCGTCGGTTTCGGAAAATGTACCCGAGTCCCATCAGAGTGGTGGTCACCGGGATATCGGCAATTTCCGCCAGTTTGCGCAGCTCGTCGCTGGCTTCACTGGCCACCACGCCGCCGCCGGCGTAAATGACCGGGCGTTCGGCTTCAGCAATGGCCTGGGCCACTTTTTTAATCTGCTGTTTGTGGCCCTCCATGGTGGGTTTGTAGCTGGGGATGTCAATGGTATCCGGATAGGGCACCTGGGTCACGGCCTGCTGAATATCTTTCGGCAGGTCCACCACGACCGGACCGGGACGGCCGGTGCGCGCAATATAAAACGCGGACTTTAAGATGCGCGGCAGATCGTCTACATTGTTGACCAGATAGTTGTGTTTGGTGATTGAGCGTGTAATACCGACGGTATCCGCTTCCTGAAATGCGTCGTTGCCGATCAGGCTGGTGTTGACTTGTCCGGTGATGGCGACCACCGGAATCGAGTCCATATAAGCCGTAGCCAGTCCGGTTACCAGATTCGTGGCGCCGGGGCCTGATGTGGCGATACAGACTCCGACCTCTCCGGACGCGCGCGCATAACCGTCTGCTGCGTGGGCTGCGCCCTGTTCATGCCGTGTGAGGAAAAAGGCGGTATCTGAATCGTACAGCTTGTCAAAGATGTCAATGACCGCACCGCCGGGATAGCCAAAAACCGCTTTAACCTTTTCTTTTGTAAATGCGTAGAGTAACATTTCTGCACCAGTCATGGAAATCCTCATTTTTTATTGTTTTTTGTTTCAAACTCTTTTCCCGCCTGTGAAACCTGTCTTAGCAGTCTTTTCCCAGGGTGCAGAGGCTATAGTAAAGAAAATGATTATTTGTGGAAAATTTGTGTGTTTGATTGGCCTCTTACACCCTGTTTGCTATTTCAGGAGCAAGAGGTTAATAATAACGAGAGGTAGTACTATAATGTTTAGTACGACCCATACAACAGGCAGGGAGATGATTTCATTGACAACGAGCGGAACAACCCGGTTGCCTTTGCTGTCAGAACAAGCCATACCATTGGCGAATGCTGCGCGTGTGAGTGTCGGTATGTGTGAGTTTGTGAAAAACACGTTTTGTCCTGAGCATGAATGAATTCAATTCGGTTAGTAATTCGGAAAATTAGGGCTTTTTCAAGACAAAGTCAAGCAAAAATATAATTAATTGTCAATCAATCTGCTTCTGGTTTTGATTTTCACTACATTTTATTCTACAGTGACGGAATGATTGTGCCTCATCAAACTGTTATTGAAGGTGACAATAAAAAAAAGAGTACAGGAGAGATTTATGAAGACGAGACATTTTGGAGCGACACAGGAAAATGTATCAAAAGTGGGATTGGGAACCTGGCAATTCGGCGGGGACTGGGGAGAACTAACGGATCAAACCGCCATGTCTATTATGCAGACCGCCGTGGAACGGGGCGTCACTTTTTTTGATACAGCCAATGTTTACGGAACCGGCAGAAGCGAAGAATTGATCGGCGAGTTTATCAAGGAATCGCGGGCTCATCTGTTTATCGCAACCAAGCTGGGCCGCCTGCGCGGTTACCCTGATGATTACTCTTTGGATTTGTTCAAACAATCCACCGAAGAATCTTTGAAACGTTTGGGTGTGGACCGGCTTGATCTGACGCAGCTGCACTGCATTCCCAGGCATCATTTGCAGGAAGGCAAAGTGTTTGACTGGCTGCGCCGCTTGAAAGAAGAAGGATTGATCCGTTATTTCGGCGCCAGTGTAGAAACCGTGGAAGAAGGATTGATCTGCCTGGAACAGGATGATCTGGCGTCGCTGCAGGTTATTTTTAATATTTTCAGACAAAAACCGATCGATGAATTGTTTAAAAAGGCCAAAGAGAAAAATGTCGCCTTGATTATTCGTCTGCCTCTGGCAAGCGGACTCCTGGCGGGTAAATTTACAAAAGACTCGACTTTTTCCCCGCAGGATCATCGGTCTTTTAACCGCAACGGTGAAATGTTCAATGTGGGGGAAACATTCGCCGGATTGCCTTTTGAAAAAGGTGTGGAACTGTCGGATCAGTTAAAGCCGTTTGTGCCGCAGAACTGGTCCATGGCGCAGTTTGCGCTTCGCTGGATTCTGGACTTTCCGGAGGTCAGTGTAATCATACCCGGCGCT
The DNA here is from genome assembly GCA_034521575.1 of candidate division KSB1 bacterium. Classification (NCBI taxonomy): domain Bacteria; kingdom Pseudomonadati; species Candidatus Zhuqueibacterota bacterium. Next base: position 73,587 of record JAXHMJ010000004.1, on the reverse strand, counting down.
TCGAATACCGAACATGTGGTTTCCAATACGTCGGCCGGTGATCTGCCCTCACTGTCGCCTGAAATTCACGAACAACTGCGTCGTTTTTATCAGGAACATGTCAAAGATCATATTCGCGGCGCCTATTAACCAACGTCATTGATGCAGACCGCTGGTTCTCTGTCATCCGTTGAAAAATGTTAAAATAATATTAAAAAATACTTGTGCATCTTTAATATAATTCCTATCTTGAATTGTGTTCATTTAATGTATTCACTAACAAAAGGAGCGGCTATGTATCTTAAAGGGTGTGTCGTGATTTTGGTGCTGCTCATCGCAGCACAGTTTGTACTTGCAGGGGGCATCATTACGAATACCAACCAAAGTGCGGCGTTTGTGCGCAATTTGTCACGCAACGCTTCAACCGATGTAGATGCGGTCTATTTTAATCCGGCCGGTTTGGTTGATTTGCAAGATGGCTGGTATTTTTCTGTCAGCAGTCAGACAATTTTTCAGGAAAAAACAATCATTAACAAATTTCCTTATCTGAATGATGAAGAATTTGTGGGTGAGGTTACAGTCCCCACATTCCCCAATGCCTATGTTGTGTGGAAACGCAACAAACTGGCTTTGTCCCTGGGTGTTGGCCCCACTGGCGGCGGCGGTACGGCTGATTATGCCGAGGGTCTGCCTTCTTTTGAAACCGACGTGGCCAAACTGCCGTTAATTCTGTCAAATTTACCGGAAGCAATGGGCGGCCCGGTTCCGACATCGCAATATGATGTTTCCGTAAATCTCGAGGGCAGTTCCATTTTCTGGGGATTTCAATTCAACGCCGCATACGACCTGCATCCCATGGTCAGTGTGTCCGCAGGCGCGCGTTATATTTATGCAGTCAATACCTATGACGGTGCTCTTGCTGATGTGAAAATCAATCCGACTATACCGGATGTGAATCCGCAGGGCAAGCTGGTGTCTGCTTATCATCTGTTCAATACGTTGGGAATGTCTCAGTACGCTGCTATGGTGGCGGACAAAGAGGTTGATGTCACTCAGACCGGTACAGCTGTGACTCCGCTGGTTGGTTTGAATGTACGTCCCATGGACGGACTGAATATCGGACTCCGCTATGAGATGAACACGGATCTTGACCTTGAAAACGATACCGAAAAAGACGGCACCGGAATGTATCCGGACGGCGTGTCTTTCAGCAATGACATTCCCGCTGTTCTGGGTGTTGGCGTTCAGTATGTCATTGCTCCGGAATGGAAAGCATCCGTATCCGGAACCTACTTTTTTGATGACGGCGCGGACTGGGAAGGCCGCGAGGAACTGGTTGATAATAACTTTTTTGAAGTATCGGCCGGAACCGAGTATATGCTGAATGAAGACGTGACTCTGAGTCTCGGCGTTTTGCACTCACAGACCGGTGTCGGTGCTGCTTATCAGACTGATATCAGTCACAGTCTCACCAGCAATACCGTCGGTTTGGGAGCGCGTGTGGCGCTCACCGAAGCCCTGTTTATGGATCTGGGCGCTCTGTACACCATGTATGATGACGGTGAAAAAGAGATTGCTTATTATCTGAACGAACAGACACCATTGGGCTCTTATAAGGAGATCTATCAGCGCAGCAATATAGATTTTGCCATTGGTTTGACGTATGTTTTGAAATAAAGTAATATGCCGCCTCTGTTCTGCAGAGGCGGCTTTCCTTCCTGAATATCCATCCGATTCAAGCGTCTTTCAAATTTGTTAATAACATCGTGGAAAAAATCAAATATACCCCCTGCCGAACATCATTTATTCCTCTTTGAAAAACGGGATAAATGATGCTAAAGACTCAAACTGAAAACCACACATTAAGTTTGATGATAAAGATATTATCCGGTCTTGTATGCAGCAAGTTGTCAACATTATGAGAAAACGATGATCGGGTTATGGTTTCATAGGCCGATCTTCCGTGAGTATACACGAAAAAGAGTGTAGAGCCGGGTTTAAACTCCCAGCGCGCTACAACATTGGAGCGAAATTCCGCAAAATTGAAATCCGGATCATCGAAACCGAGATCGGCGCTGCCGTCAAGATCTGCATCCACTTTAAATTGTTCATCCTCTGAAGAATAGGCCAGTTCTTGATCGAGTATTGAATAGCGGTCCCGGTACCGGTCCGCCTGTGGATTGTCAATGGATTTGAAGCGGCTGTATTGTCCTGTTGAGAAATAGGGATTGCCGTAAAACTGGATTGTAAAATCCGGGGTAATAGACAGGTCCATTCGCAGGGTAATACCGATGGTTTCCCGGTCCAGTCGGGCCAGCACATACAACGGCGCTTCAGCTTCCACATACTGGAATGGAGTTCTGGATTTGCTGTAATCGAGTTCTGCTCTCAAACGGCTTTGGGGGGTGGGTTTAAACGTGAGGAAAGGGAAAAAGTCCAGCGTCTGAGAGGCCGGAGCATCGTCGTGCCGGTGGCTGTGAATTCCAAAACCACCACTGACCTTGTTGGCGTCGTCTGTGCCGATTCTGAGAAATCGGCACCAGTGCCCCTCCTGAATCATGGCCGGACCACCGCGCAGCAGTCGTGGGTTGATGGCGTCAGCCATACGTGTGACACGCATGAAAACACTCCACTTGTTGCGCAATCGTCCGCTCAGCATGAGATTGGTACCGTTGTGAATTTGTTCTTTGCCGAACGTCCATTGCCGCTCATGAGAAGCGGAAACCGATACAGACCGGAACCACCACCAGGGGACATTGTTTTTATATTCAATTTCACCGCCGGCGCTGATAAAATCCGCTGTATGCATAAACCCGAGATCATTGAGACTCCAGTCCCGGTGTGCGCCATTGACTTTCCAGTTCAAAACGCCAATTTCCGTTTCCGCCCTTGCCGATTTCCAGTTCACCGCCTGTGCCGCTCAAATCAGTTCGACTCGAATCCAGAGAGAGATAATCCGCGTCCGGTCTCTGATAATAGCGTGCGGATGAGGTCTGTCGTTCCAGTATTGCCAACGGATTACCGTCAATATGACTGAACACGGCTTTGCCGTCAATATAATAGGTTTTATCATGCCAGTAGTGTAAAACATCCAGTCCGCCGGTCCAGGCCTGATCCGGCAGCTCCAGCAGATGGTTTTGCTGAATATCGCGATGTGTGGCGGTTAATATGCCGCCAATCATGGTATTGCTGTCGTTGATATTTTTTTGAACCCGGGTGACCAGATAATTGGTCAAGGGAGAGACCGTAATCTCTCGTTCATCCGTCCTGCTTCCGATCCGGGCTTTTTCTTTGCCGGTTACACTTTCCATGATACCAATGGATAATCCGTTTCGGGATTTGCCGGTCATTTTGACGGCCCCCAGAATAGACGTGTTTTGCGGCGTATCCAGATATTCATTATCCTCTGTATCCGGAGAATAGGCCGGTTTGGCGCCGATGCGTCTTGAATAAAAGAGCTCACTTCCGCCCAGCTCAAAGTCCATGATATTTTTACCTTCCAGGAAAAAGGGGCGTTTTTCACTGAAAAAGGTTTCAAAGGCGCTCAGATTCAGATTGGCGGGATCGGCTTCCACCTGGCCGAAATCCGGATTTAAGGTAAAATCCATGGTAAAATCACTGCTCAAACCGATTTTCCCGTTCAACCCCAGAGCGGCGTTTAAATCCCGGCCGTTTGTAAACGGATTGTCCTTGTCCGCATCAAATGTGTGCAGTTTGCCGCGTACATAGGGCAGCAGTTCGATGCGGCGGTGTTTGGGAAGATTCTGAATGCCGTGCAGTTCTCCGATGTCATACAGGCGTCCGGGGGTGTCGCGCGGAATGAGCGCCCATTGGTCTTCCTCCTGGTTGCGATTGATCCAGCGCCAGGCATGCAGGCCCCATATTTGCTGTTCATCGCCGTCATATCGGAGTTGACTCAAGGGGATTCGCATTTCAGCGCTCCAGCCGCGGTCATCGTGCGACACTTTGCCTTCCCAGACCGGATTCCAATTGCGATCAATGCCCCGGTTCATCAGAATCAGATCGATTTTGGTGCCGGCGGCTGTCAGATTAAATTCAAATCCGGAGCGGTGGTCAAAATAGCTGTCAAAACAGACTCCGACGATATCGCCGCTGAAGCCGTCTCTGCGGCTGGCGGAGCGGTCCACTTTGTCCGGATCGTCAAACGCGCGTATGGCCACATAAATATTGTGGTCGTCATACAATATATTCAGAGCGGTTTCTGCGGTGGGGGGGGCGCCTTCCATTGGGATTTGCTGGGTATAATTCCCGGACCAGACGCTGTTTTGCCAGCACGCATCATTCAGTCTGCCGTCAATGGTTGGAGCTTGCTTTAGTTTTTGTGTTTGAAAAATACGTTTGCCGTCGTCTGTGTAAACGCGGGTTGTGTCAATGGGTATCGCGTGACTTGCCATAGTCAGTGTGAGAATCGCCAATAGTAAACGAGAAACCATTCATTTGTCCTTTCTTTAGAATACCATGTAAAATACGAAAATGAAAGGAAAAATGGTTGTAAACTATTGTAAACCATAGTTAACAAATGAAATGGGCGGGGACAACCAACAAAGCGGGCGGCGGCCGGGTTTTGTTTTAGAGTGGGGGAAAACAGGAAGAATTGGGTGGTTCTATAACGAGCCGAGACCGCAAAGAAAATAAGAGTTAATCCATATTATGATTTCAAGTTCTGCCATTTTATCAAGCCAATTGGGCTCAGGGGGTTGAAATGCGAAAAACAGGCGCCGGTGTTTTTTCGCTGGTCACAAACAGGTTTTGCCCGTTATCGGAAAAACACAGGCTTTCCGCCTGCTGCATCAGGGGAAGTTGTCTGATTGCCGGAGCCCGTTGGACCGCCTGCTCCCAGGATTCGCTGCTGTTTTTTCTATAAACCAGTAGATAAGAATAGGTTAAAATGCAGCAAGTCTCAGAGCGCGAATCAATATCCATGGCCGTCGGCTGCCACTGATAGCGGTCGATCAGAGCCTGGGAATCTTGGGACGCGGAATACTTGTGAGATCGGCAATTTTTTCTGCGGTATACAGGCTGTCGCTGCTCAAATCGAGCGGCAGTCTGTATATAGCAGGTGGAATAGTGCGTTTAGAGCAGATTAGAATAGAGCGGGTTTGCGGATTTACGGCGAAGCCTTCCGCATCGCGCGGGCCGTCCGGATACTGATAATAGATTTTTTGCTGCAAGGTGATTTCATCACTGGATGAACGCAGATCGGGTTCTTTGATGATGTAAAGTACACAATGGTCCCGCACGGCTCTGTTGTCTCCAATGTCCGCGATGATCAAAAAAGACTGACCCTTCCGGCGAAACGCGGACAGGTCTTCCCAATCCCTGTTTTCAGCATGTTCTATCGTAAAGGATCTCTGAACTCCGGTCTTTGAAAAAGCATACAGGTTGGGAGCGTTGCCGCTGTCATTGATGCCCCACAGGACGGTATCCGATTGTGCTGACCGTTCAATGCCGCTTATTTCACTCAGCTGCGCTGTTTGCAGCATGCCGAACAGTGTATATTCTTCAAGTTCCTGTGCCGTGAGTGCAGCGACACTCAACAATATGAATATGAGGATCAGGCGCATGTGTGGACCTATTGCTAATTTTTGTTTTAATGTAATGTTCTGACAGCTATTATGCAAATTAAAAAGCCGCCCGATCAAATCAGCAGATGGATGCGGCAGCGCTTGTTGCAAGTTTTATTTTCCCGCCGGCAGATCCGGATATTGCCGCCCGGCTTTTACGTTTGAAGCGTCTGCTGTCCGGTGATATGCCGATGCTTGTCGGCGGCGAGTCGGCCGATTCCTGTGAAAAAGCACTGCACAGTCTGAATGCGATCGTCATCAAAGATATGCATACATTTCAGACCGAGCTGCAGAATATAAGAATGATGCGATCTGAATAATATGACGTTCCTTTATATGATTCTCCTGTGTTTGGGTAATGGGGATATGCATCATAAATATATGCCTTGTCGTATCATGGGAACTGATCCGTCCAGTTCAGGGGCGATTATGCAGTGTTGTTTTGAATGATAAAAATTTTATTTTCCTGATTTGGACTCGGATTTTAAAAAAATCCTTGACAAATAGGTGATAATATGTTATCTTTAGGGTAAACAAACGTTCACTTTAAAGATGGTTTGTTCACCTTATGGATGATTTGACGACAAAACAGGCGCAAGTGCTCGAGGCCGTGCGCAGCTATCAGACGGATTACGGCTATTCGCCGACGGTGCGTGAACTGGCGGATGTGTTCGGCCAGTCCTCAACCGCCGGGATTCATAAAATACTCAAGGTTTTGCGGGAAAAGGGCTATTTGACCAAAACCGACGGCAAGTCCCGTTCTTTGAATCTTGTGGATACAAATCCGGATTTTGAGGCGCGCAGCGGTGCAAAAAGTTACCCCATTCTCGGTCAGGTGCAGGCCGGCATGCCGCAGCTGGCGTATGAAGATAAAGAAGGTGAAATGATGCTGGATGAAGAATGGGCCGGCGATGAGGATACGTTTTTACTGCGTGTCAAAGGTCAGAGCATGATCGACGCGGATATCCGCGACGGGGATATTATTGTGGTCAAACAGACCCAGTCCTGTCACAACGGCGATATTGTTATTGCGCTGCTCGATGATGAAGCGACCGTGAAACGCTTTTACAAAGAACATGACAGAATTCGACTGCAGCCGGAAAATCCGACCATGCAGCCGATATATATTGACCGCGATCATCCAAATTTTTCCGTGATCGGGTTGGTGCGCGGACTGTTGAGGAAATATTAGGAGGTGATTTTATGAAACGAGCCGAAACTGCAAAGTCTTTGTCTCTGCCGGACTGGCTTGATACCCTGCTGGATCCCGTAACAGAAATGCAGAACCTGGTTTCTGAATTGAGCAAAAAATTCAATGAAAAGAATTATTCCTACGAACACTTTATGTCCTATGTGCATATGAATCACGCCAATACAGCCTCTATGCTCAACGAGCTATGGAGCCGTATTGATACGGATATTCAAAACAAATATTTGCAAGATAGCATTGTAAGAAGCAATTTGATTAATTGGCATCATGACCTGAAAACCTATCGAGCTCTGATGCTGTCTTTGTTGAATGAATATGAAGCAGAGCACAAACAAGATTATAATCAGGAACAACCATTGGTAGAAGCCGCGTAATCTGAATGTATTAAAAGGAGATCAACATGGGAATGGCAGCTGAACGAAAGTCTAAACAAAAACGACATCTACCGAACTGGAATAAATACTGGTCAAATTTCACAGATCTGGATCTGTTGCGCTACAAATCGTCCAATCTGGATGAAACGCTTGAACTGCTGGAAAAAGAGTTTGCCACCAAACTGATGTCCGGAGAACAGATGCAGCTTATCACCGAGCTCGAGGACCGGATTTCTGAACTGGAACGCATTGAGCGCGAGGAAAAGCGTTCGGTTCAGGGTAGTTTGTTCGAGTAAACGCTCCGACTGGATGGTGCGGCCGGGCTTTCATTCCGGTACAGGCGTTGCACGTCTTGGTGAATCCCCATGCGGCAAGCGGCAGCTATTTCAGAAACAGTATCGGGCGGTGCTTGCGGGATTCCGGTGTCCGCAGCACCAGATAATACAGACCGGATGACAAGTGGACACCTTGATCATTTAGGGCATCAAAGGTCAGGGAATGAAAACCGGACTGCATATTCCGGTCGATCAGAGTTGCAATTAACCGGCCTTTGATGTTATAGAGCGCCAGTGTGACACGGGTTGACACGGGCAATTCAAATGAAATAACTGTTCGGGAATTGAACGGATTGGGGTAAGCCGAGTGCAGGCGTACCTGATTGGCAGACTCTGGATTATCATCATGAACTGATAAACTATTACGATGCACCAAAGCAAACAGTATCGTGTCCAGTTGAGTTTTGGCCCGGAACACAGCTGAACGGCAGGGATGTACCAATCCGACCCGACAAGTGGCTGTGCCGGTCGAATCCGTTGTACACAGCGAGTCTGAGTGAAACTCGGCGGTTCCTTCGAGGCGCGAGAATGTTACCGTCACGCCAGGCAACGGACTGCGGTCTCGTCGTGTGATTCGCGCTGCCAGCGTGGCAATCTGATTCAGGCTGTCGGCATACACTGTGTCGGGTGACCGGTTTTTGAATACATGATACGGATCATTGACGATCACGGTCAGGCGTGTGATTAAACTATCCGAGGTATGAGCTGTGAACTGGTAAACCCCGCCCCGGTCTATACAATGGATTCGGCATGAACCCACCCCCGCTGAATTTGTGAGTTGCAAACTGTCGTCAATGAACATACCGCCGGATGGTGCCGAAAATTGGATTTTTTCTCCAGAAAGCGGATTGCCATAGCGGTCTATGATCTGGACGCGGAACGGATGTAAAAGTCGGCTCGTAGCCCGGCAATATAATGTATCAGGCGTTAGGTTCAGTAATCGATCCGGAGTGTCCGGCAGGGCAGAGGCATGAAATCCGATGCTATTGTTCAATGTTGCGGTTACAGAATCACTATGGACACCGGAACGAGTCCCCAGTGTATAATTTGTCTGTGCCAGACCATTGCTGTCACTGGCAACCGTAACCAGACTATCTTCGTCAAAATGACCGTTTCCTTTTACCCTGTAAAATACCACCGGCTGACCCGGTATCGGTTCTTGATTGGCATTGATTACCTGCACTGAGAGCGGTTTTGGCAAACGATGTTGGACTGTATCCTGTTGATTGTCTCCGTTTATCTTGACCAGAAAAAATGAATCCAGAGGCGAAGAAATGAATGTCACAAACTCTGTGTCCGGAACCGCAATCCCGGGTTTATCGATACGGGCTGTGATCATTTTACGCTCTGTCGTTGTACTGGACAATTGCGCGTGAACCAACCCTTGTTCATCCGTCAGAGAATCACTGATGTGCAGTTGATTTTGCGAACCGCTGACTTTAATGGTGATCGGATAACTCGAAAGCGCCACACCTGAATCATTTTTCAGCGCCACTAATAGTTCTGTATGGTCATTGCCGTCGGCGATGATGCTGTCTGTTGCTGTAATTGTGGATTGCCCGAAGGAGGGCGGTGTTATGTGTGAGAGTTTTAGGCGCAGTGGTGAATTCACCAGCGGTTCCTCATCGAAACTGCTTGCGATCCGGATAACAGTTTGCTCCTGATAATTTCCGCCCAGAAACCAGTCCGCAGTGGTATGTCCCGTTGAATCTGTAAAATCAATCACAGAGCTCTGATGCTTGATATGGCCCGTACCGGATATGATCTGATATTGAACCGCATGACCGACTATCGGATTGTTGTATTGATCGGTGACCCGGCAGAGGACCGGATAGGTTTCTGCCGCCTGGCGCGGACGGTCGGGATCAAATTCGGATACAATCTGATATGGATTTTGCGGTTGTGCGTTTGCTGTAAAAGAGACCGTTTCTGTATCAATAGAGGCTGTCACGGTCTGGAATCCGCTTTGTTCTCCCAGGGTCCAGTTGGCAGAAGCGATTCCCAGGCTGTCTGTTTTTACCTGCAGCACGGTCCGGTCTGTGAATGAACCGCTGCCCGGAACCGCATTGAACCGCACCGGCTGTCCCGTCACCCGGCGTCCGTCCGGATGTTCTGTCCTGACGCTCAAAGGGACGGGCAGCGGTTCGGCAACCCGGCCTGTTTGGTCTTCCCCGTCCAGTTTGACCAGCTGCACCGGAGGACGTGTTGCTGTGACAGAAAAAAAGACCTCTTGATCCTGCGTCTGATCACAGGTCGCTTTGATATGATATTCATCATCTCGGGATCCGGCCATGAAATGCGCTGCCGCATATCCGTTTTTACCGGTTATAACGGGCTGTGACTCGAGCATACGTCCGCCGTTTTGCGGGGTAAAGGTGACGCGTGCATCTGCAACCACCTCGTTCTGACGAGTGACGCGTACCACCAGAGCTTCGGGGAATTGACGCTCAATCCAGCCGTGCTGGTCATTGCCGGATTCGTAATTCAGATCCGCGGGACCGTGAAACACAAACCGTTGATCGGCTTTAATAGCTTCAAACGTATGCACACTGCCGTCGGTGAGAATTATTTTGATATCGCAGCAAATATGTTGTCCCAGTCCGAAATGCAGGGCGGTCTGGTTTTGACACAGATAAGCGTATTGGGAAATCGATTCCTGATACGCAATCAGATGCGTATCGTCACCCAGATGCCCGGGTTCGTAAATCCAGACTTTGGTTCCGAATCCGCCGTAATCACCCTGTGGGCCATAGCACAATATATCCAGATAATGATTGCTGCTCTCAAGATCGTTTCTCAATAAATAATTCTGTCCATCTTTGCAGGCGATGAAAAAATCAATATCGCCGTCGTGATCAATATCCGCGTATCCGGCGCCGCGCGGATCCTGAACCGGCATCTCCACACCGCTGGAAGCGAGGAGGGTAAGATTGCCGTTTCCATCATTTAAATAAAGAGCAGGCCGTGCTCCCGGATCTTTGTCCGGATTTTTGACCAGCAGCATATCAAAATCCCCGTCATTATCAACATCCCCAAACACCACACTGTAGCCGCTAACCCGTATATTGTACGCTTGCGTGCGGTCTGTGAACGTTCCGTCACCGTTGTTGATAAATACATTCAGAAACGGCAGCGGTGCGCGCGGCGTTCGGTAATTGACGATAAACAGATCCAGATCTGCGTCCCTGTCGATATCCACAAATACAGCGCCGTGTGAACGGCCCTCCACATCGATTTGATAATCCGCTGCGCGTTCGCTGAAATAACCGCCGCCGCCGTTGACCAGCAGCCAGTTGCCGGTTTCGCGTCGGCAGACATAGAGGTCAATGTCACCGTCGTTGTCAAAGTCCGCTGCGGTCACCCCCTGTTTCGCAGATTCATCATTCTGCGGGCCTTCGGCGCCACGGTTTTCGCGGCGAAACCGGCCGTTGCCGCGGTTGAGATAAAGCTCGCAGGGCTGTCCCCAGTTTGCGGCAAAGATGTCCAGCCAGCCGTCATTGTCCGCGTCAAATGCCACGGCCCCGCGGGTGTCATTGCGCTGCGTTGACAGTCCAACCGCATCCGTTTTGTCTGTAAAATATCCCTCTCCGTTATTGCGGTAAAATACATTGTGACCGTATCCGCCGTGCCCGTCGTGGTACATGGTCATATTGGAAAAGAACAGGTCCAGGTCACCGTCATTATCATAATCAGCAGCGACCATGGCGTGCGTCAGTCCCGGATCGCTCAGCCCGCGAGCAGACGCATCCTCTTTAAAAAATGCATTTCCCTGGTTCATATACAGATGCTCATCAAGCTCAATATCACGCATGGCGTTGCTGACCAGAAAATCAGGGCGCTGATCATGATTGATATCCGCAAATGTGACCCCGTGTCCATAGTCATGTTCACCGTGGGGTAAAATTCCGGCTTTGAATGTGATATCGCTGAAATGAATGTTTGTAGGCGTGAAAAAAGTTTCTTCTGCGCTATCACCTGTCTGACAATAGCCCCGGATGCTGAACATCGCGATCAGGGAAAAAACAATTATGCGCTTCATGGCGCTCTCAAACCTTTTAATTTGATGATATTGAACGGATTATACCGGCCGTTTGAAAAGTTGATGAAAAAACAGGCTAAAATATAGCAAAGCCATTCCAACATTGCAATAAAATCTTGTCCGAACCACCCCAGACGCATTGGCGGATTATTCAAAGAATTCATCCGGAATATCCTCTGCACAGCTAGCAGCAGCACACAGGAGGACGCCCACGATAACGAAGCCTTCCAGATCCCGCCGTCCCAGGGACCCGGCCATGGCAATACCAGTCCGTCCGAGTAGGTAAACTGTTCAGTGGCCTGGCCGGTTTTGCCGAATCCGAAATCATTGTCCCGGGTATTGTAGATCCCGAGGCCCCATATACAGGTATCCTTCAATCGCTGACGAATATATTCGCTGCCGGTCTGCTGATACAGATAATACAGCTCTCCGGCAATGAGGTTACCCATGGGGTGAATGCTCGGATTATAGGTGCTGGTGATTGAACCGCCGCAGGACGACCAGTTCATGCTGCGCAAAGGCTCTGCGGAATAGACGGTATTGTAGGCAAACTTCCATGAAAATTCCCAGCTCAGCCCGTGCATGGCAATATCCAGGAATCTGGATTGGCCGGTCAGTTTATGAAATTCCACGCAGGCGATGATAAAGGCAAGATTGCCCTCCTGATCCACGGCGCGGTGTGTGTCCATTGGCGTGTTGTACAGCTCGCCCTTTAAATGGTAGCCATGATAATGCCGGAGCGCCGTTTCCGCGGCATCCAGATAATTTTTTTCTCCCGAGTATCTGTAAAGCAGCACCAGCGCCGGAACAAACCAGCAGGGCTGAAATCCGTCGTAATCGATGCCGTCACCCGTCTCCGGATCAAAAAATACAGGTAATGCACCGTCACTGCGCTGACCGCGCGCTGCAGTATCCAGAACCGTGCGGGCGGACCGCAGCCATCCGGGATGTGTTTGACTCTCCAGTTCGTATGACTTTAACAGATAATAGGCAGCCTGACCGTTCAGATACGCCGAATGCAGCGGCTGATCACCGAAATTGAAACAATCCTCGCGCACGCCCCACCAACCAGTCACCTGCCAGCCGCCGGCGCGGTATTCTTCATACAGCAGACCGGCTTTATCGTTCAGGGCAGTCCGGCACATGTTGTCAATGAACTGCAGCGCAATATCGTTCGCATTCTGATCCCCGATAATCTTTGCCGCTTTCAGTAGAGGATAGGCCGTCTGCATACCGCCGGTCCAGGCAATATCGGCGCCGGTGTTTTCACCGTCCACCAGAACAAATCCTTTTTTGTCAGCATCCCAGGAATAATCACAAATGGCCCGACTGATTTTACGTAGCGTCTCTTTTCGGGTTGAACGCTGTGCGGGCGGTTCATGCAGCACCGCATAGTATGTCCGCAGCAGTTTGCCGTAATCGGGAATGTGTTCCGCCGCTGTGGCTGCATAAAAAGTCTGTGTCTGCAGTGTTTTCCCCGACTGTCCCTCAATCCAGCCGAACAGGTATTCATCATGTTTTGGAACCCATGGCTCGCGGACCCAGGAATAGCGCGCCGGTGCATTTTCGTAACCGAGCTGAAAGCCGATCATATCCGTGTCCGGATCATATGTGTCCAGCATCAAACCGTTGTACAGACAGGCGGGCGCCCATTCGGTTTCAGGCTGGCCCTGAACCGGTCTGCCGGTTTCGTCTGTCATCATGTCTTTGATCCCGACCAGCATCCCGATTCCGTTCCGGATACAAACCACTCCGGGATGCGTGCTGCGGTCCGCGCGAACATAAAAGAGAGAACTGTCCGGCCAGCCTGCAGGCCCGCCGTAATTGAATTTCGGCTGCTGACCGTCGGATGTGGCGAGATTGTTGGTGCCGTAGAGAAACCCGGGTATCATAAAATAGGGAGGCTGATCCGGTTTTGCAAAATGGAAGGGACATTGCACAATAAATGGTTGATCCGTATGCACGGTCAGGCAAACCCTGCCAATAATAGTGTCATCCTGCAGACTCAAATGTTCAGTATAGGATGCAAATTGCCCCAGCGATGCCCTGAATGTAGCGTTTTCATAATTTGATTTGAATCTGTGATTTGGCTGATCCGGTGTTTTGATGATGATATGATCGCGGTAAAAGAGATCATTGTTTTGATAAACAAACGTTTGTTCTGTCTTTTTATGTATTCTGATTGTGTTGTGAGCATTCATATTAGGGATATTCCAGGAAACTAAAATGTTTTATAAAGATAAGAATAAAATAATATAGAGTAAATAAATGTTCTGAAAATTTGAACTGAATATAAAGGTTTTTTTCAATAAAAAAAGTTGATATTGTTTCTAAAAATTGTTAATTTTAACAATAAAAAGAAATAAAAGGTGCATAGAATGAATTATACGCAATTCCAAAAGAAAATGTCTGATTATCCTGTTTTTACGAAACAGGAAATTGAAAAACATTTTCCCGAATTTGATACGAGACGTCTGGTGGAATGGCAGGAAAAAGGTTATATTTTGAAAATACGCAATCGATATTATTGTTTCAGTGAGGCGTTTATATCTGAAGAATTTCTCTATTACACTGCGAATACAATATATCAGCCCTCTTATGTTTCACTTGAATCTGCTTTGGCTTATTATGGTATTATCCCGGAAGGCGTTTTTCAGACCGTTTCATGCACCACACTTAAAACCGAGACCTTTGGCACGCCGGTTGGGCATTTTCAATACAGACATATAAAAAAGAAACTCTTTTTCGGATACACACTGGAGACCTGGAAAAATGTCCGTTATGCTATGGCAGAATTGGAAAAAGCTGTAATTGATTATTTATACTTACACTCAGAGATTCTGGATTCGTCTACGTTTCAATCTTTGCGCTGGAAAATGGATGTTATTCGAACTAATATGTCTTTGGAAAAATTAAAAGTGTATGGCAATTATCTTGATCATGACGCGCTTGACAAACGATTGGGCATTTTCAAAGGGGTATTGCATGCTGAAACTTGAAGAAATCAGAACTTTTTATCCTGAAAATTTGCACAAGTTTCCCGGATTCATGATTAGGGAATATCTGCAGTATAAAATTCTTGATTTTATTTACAAGAGCGATTTTGCAAATTCCCTGTCATTTATGGGGGGAACATGTCTTCGGATTATACATGGGAATCACCGGTTCTCTGAAGACCTTGATTTTGATAATCTTGGAATCAAAGGTGAGGATTTTGAAAAGTTAACTCGACATATAACGACACAACTTGAACGTGAAGGATACGAGGTTGAAATAAAGACAGTCATGCGGGGTGCCTGGCATTGCTATATCCGGTTTCCGCGATTGCTATTTGACGGGGGATTATCCGGATACAAAAATGAAAAAATACTGATTCAATTGGACACAGAACCGCAAGATTATGTTTATTCACCAAAACGGATTATACTGAACAAATTTGAAGTGTTTAGCGCTGTTTTATGCACTCCATTATCATTATTACTGGCACAAAAGTATCTGGCCATTTTAAACCGGCCAAGAAAAAAAGGCAGGGACTTTTATGATGTTTTGTTTCTGAATAGTAAAAATATCTCACCGGATTATCAATATTTAAAAAATAAAGCGGAAATCGAGGAGCCCAGAATGCTCAAAGATGCACTTGAAAATGTATGTAAAGATTTAGATATGAATTTAATAGCCAAAGATGTTGAACCGTTTCTTTTTGATCCCGGGGACCAGGACAGGATCTTGTTTTTCTATGAATACCTCCAATCAATTTTTTCGGAATAATCCATGTTTTGAATATATCATCTTTTAGCGTTGCTTTATAGCGACTAGACTTATTGCGAACAAGGACATTTTTAAATAGAAAACTCTAATGTGTCAGGGAGTGAAATTTATGTCATATTGAGTTACATGGGAGACCTGTTTTTCTGGTCACACAAAGGTTCAACTCCTGTGCGAAAAATAAACTGATCAGCGGATTCCCACTGCAGCCGATTCATGGAACGCGGATGACGCGGATGGGAGGCGAGAGAGGGAGGAGGAGCCGCAGCCCCAAATCTGTGTCCCGTTCCACGTATAAAAACAGTACGTTTTACAGAACGTACTGTTTCAGAATCACAAAGTCATTGTATAACAGTAAATAAAGGCCATTTCCCGCACCGTTCCTTGCAGCTTGTTGATCAATCCTGGCCGGGGCAATGTTAGAGTACGAATCCCTGTTTCCAATACTCGCAATATCAGGTTATAGAAAAATGTTGACAATTTCAAAGATACTATTAATTAGTACTATGGAGCCGTTGAATCAGAAACATAAAAAAATCCTTTGACAGATATTTAATGATCCCATTCGGTCGGATATTGATTGGCGGGATATTGAAAAATTAATCGTTGCTCTTGGTGGTGAATTATCGGAAGGAAAAGGTTCAAGAATTCGTAATTATCTGAATGGTAAAGGCTGTTTTCCACAGGCCTCATCCTCAGAGGGATACTGAAAGTCGCCCTTTGATCCGTGAGACGTTTTTTAAAGGAGGCTGGTATAACCGATGTTAAAATATAAAGGATATTCTCAAGCAAGCCGTACAATAGTTGCTTCGGTAAAGCCTGTAACAGATGGCTGAACTTGACCCGTGATTGGGTTTTTATGGGGGATTTCAATAGAGTCATTGCTTATATTTCAAGTATGTAACAGTTGACACGAATCGGACAGTCTAGATACGTTTGTGGGTTACAGGTATCTGATTTTTAAAATTGACCATTTGTTTTTACATACTTTAATTCGAACCAGCTATTTTTTCTTATTGGGGCCGGATTTTTGGGATAGCTTATACTGCTGAGGATTGATTGTAAATAAGCGAATAAGGTTGTCCGGGTGGGAGGTCGGATGCTACCAAGTCATTCCATTTTCTGAAATGATGCGCCGCAGCAAAGCCAGGCACAAGAACAAGGATGAAAATTTCTCTCTTTTCACGGATACTGTTGATCAAATAAAAAATAATTTAAAAATAATCTTGACTTTCGTAAAAAAAACTGTTAATTTAACGATTATGAGAGAAGAATTGCTGAAATATCGCTTTTTAAATCAGTTGTTACCTGATTCAAACCAAAGAACAATCGTTTTAATTACAGGTGCCAGACAAACCGGAAAAACAACTATAGCAAGGGAAAAATATGCTGAAATGCCCTATTATAATCTTGACGCTATTGAATATCGGGAGGGTTTAAAAACCATTTCAACATTCGCCTGGGGGAAAGATATTGGAGAAGCAGTTTTTGACGAAGCACAAAAAGAACCATCGATTTTTGAGAAAATAAAATATTGTTTTGATGAAAAAAATATAAATTTTTCTGTGCTATTAGGTTCCAGCCAAATTCTATTAATTAAAAAAATTAGAGAAACTCTTTCCGGCAGAATTAATATCTATGAGCTTTGGCCTTTATTATTGTCGGAATTATTTTGGAATAAAAACTCGAAAACTGTTACAACTCCACTCATTCAAGAACTATTGGAAACAGATTCTATAGACGATCACTTTGACAAAATTCCATCGATCATCATGGGATTGGAAAAAGAGAGAAGAATAAAAATACAGAATTATTATCTGAACTGGGGAGGAATGCCGGCACTGATCAGTTTAAATGCAAATGAAAGAATCAAATGGTTAAAGGATTACGAATATACTTATCTTGAGAGAGATCTTTCTGATTTAGCAAGATTAGATGACCTTGCTCCATTTAGAAAATTCCAAAAATTATCCGCATTAAGATCCGGAAATCTTTTAAATTATTCAGAAATCGCCAGAGATGCTTCTCTGAGTGTAGATTCATCAAGGCGATATCTTGAGTATTTAGCTTTGTCTTATCAGGTGATTCTTTTACAACCCTATTATGAGAATTTAACGAGTTCAATCATCAAGACCCCCAAACTTTATTGGTCAGATATAGGTATTTTACGTCAATTAAGTAATCATTGGAGCGAATATGATGGCAGGATTTATGAGACTATGGTTGTGGGTGAAATCTTCAAAACAATCCGAACATTAGGTATGAATATTGAATGTTATTTTTATCGAACCCGTTCTGGAATGGAATTGGATTTATTGATTAAAAATCAGCATGGTTTTATCGGGATTGAGATCAAAAAAAGAAATAAAGTATATCATTCCGATATTACTGTGATGAAAAAAGTTGCATCTGCATTGGGTAAAAGATGGTTGGGTGGCATAGTTGTTTATAACGGAGATCAATGTAAAAAAATCTGTGACCCGGCAATTTGGTCAATTCCCTCATACAGGCTCTTTATCTGACTCGTTTACCAATCAATTTTTTCAAATCTTAATATTTTTTAGGTTTTATTTTATTGATTATAAAATTGGAAATAATTTGTCTGTCCCAAAAATTCTCTACCTTTATTAGCTTTCCACTAAACATTAAGGTTTATGGATAGGGTTACATGAAAGAATAATAATCCTAAATTTTGTTGATATCAATGGATAGAAGAAACATATCAAGCAAATGCAGCCGATTTTAACCGCCGATTCGTTCAGGCACAATTCGGGGCAATTTCTATTTTAGTTGCTTTGCGTTAGTTTCTCTGATGCGGTTAAAACGGCTGATTTAATTGTTATAAATAACTATATATGTTATCAACTTTGAGCCCGTGTCAAACGCCAACCACAAATTCCCCACGAAAACCCCTATTGATCCCCCCAATCCGGGCCCCATTCTTTGTCTCATCCGTCCCCACCCGTTCTTTACATTTCCCAAACGTTTCCATGTTTTGGATATACCCTCTTGTGAATCCCTTAAAAACGCCTTGAAAAACAGCACACGAATAATTATATTAATAAAGTGTTGTTACACTTATTTTTGCTTTTAACTTATACACAGGAGACAATCCTGAATACGTGCTATAATCCTGCATATCCTGTCCAGTATTTCGGCTAAAATTTACAGCTTTTTATCACACAAGGACCCATCATGAATATTCCCCAAACCCGAAGAGATTTTCTCAAACGCGCCGCAGCCCTTACCGGCGGCATTGCTGCAGCCGGTCTGCTGTCGTCCTGTGCAAAACCGCGCAAACAGCCGAATATCCTGTTCATCATGTCCGATGATCATGCCTATCAGGCACTCAGCGCCTATGACACGACCTTGATGAAAACCCCGAATATAGATCGTATTGCCGATCAGGGTATAAAATTCACCAATGCCTGCGTGACCAATTCCATTTGTGCGCCTTCGCGTGCTGTGATCCTGACCGGTAAACACTGCCACATCAACGGCAAAGTCGACAACCGCTTTCCGTTTGATGACAGTCAGATCACCTTTCCGCAGATCCTGCACGAACAGGGTTACCAGACCGCCATGTTCGGCAAACTGCATTTCGGCAACAATCCCAAAGGTTTTGACCAGTTTAAAATTTTGCCCGGACAGGGCCATTATTACAATCCGGATTTTATCACCAAACATGATGGAGAGATCTATCTCGAAGGCTATACCACCGATATCATCACCGATATGACTCTGGACTGGCTGGAAAACGAACGCGCGCAGAATCAGCCGTTCCTGCTCATGTATCTGCACAAGGCGCCGCACCGCGAATGGCTGCCCGCCGAACGCCATTACAAGGAATTTACAAAAAAGACATTCAAAGAACCGGAAACTCTTTTTGATGATTACAAGGGACGTGGTTCCGCCGCCAAACAGGCGGAAATGAATATTCTGGAACACCAGAACTGGGCTGGCGATTCCAAGGTTTATCCCGAGGTCATGGATGAACTGGGAATCCCCGAAACCTCGGACTGGGACAAACACGCGTTCGAACGCACAGTCGGACGCATGACAGAGGAACAGCGCGCCGACTGGGATGCGGTGTACAAACCGGTGATTGAGGATTTTAAAAAGAATTATCCGAATATGTCACGCAAAGACCTGATGCGCTGGCGCTATCAGCGTTATATGCAGGATTATCTGGCCTGTATCGCCGCAGTGGATGAGGGCGTCGGCAGAGTCCTGGATTATCTCGAAGAAAACGGCCTTGCCGATAACACCATTGTTGTGTATACCTCGGATCAGGGATTTTATCTGGGTGAACACGGCTGGTTTGACAAACGTTTTATCTATGAAGAATCTTTCAAGACGCCGCTGCTGGTGAAATGGCCGAAGGTCATCAAAGCCGGAAGCGTGAATACCAATATGGTGCAGAATCTGGATTTCGCCCAGACGTTTTTAGATGCCGCCGGCCTGGAAGCGCCGTCCGATATGCAGGGCGAGAGTTTGCTGCCGCTGTTCAAAGGCGATGTCAAGAATTTCAGGGATGCGGTGTATTATCATTATTACGAGTATCCGGCGGTGCATAGGGTCAAGCGTCATTATGGTATTGTGACCGAGGACTATAAACTGGCGCATTTCTATTATGATATTGACGAGTGGGAACTGTACGACCGTGTAAACGATCCGCATGAGCTCAACAATGTCTATGATGATCCGGCGTATGCTGATGTGGTCCAGGACTTGAAACAACGTCTGGCGGATTTGCGCGTGAAATACAAGGACAGCGAGGAACTGGATCAGAAATATATACAGAGAACATTATCTGAACAGTAACTGTCTCAACGAGGCGCATATCAGGATATTTTGAATTGACAAATATATTATCCCTACCTGAAGAGGAGATAAAATGAGGCGATCGGTATTATTCATTCTGTTTGCATTAGCACTCACCAGACCATTAACCGCCAAGGTTATTTATCACACATTTCCGCGCATCTGTCCGCGTTCAGAACAATTCAATGTGCGGGTCGAGGCGAAAGAGACCTCTGTCTATCACACCTCGGCGGGCAATTTTGTCTCGTTTGAGAGTGACGAACCGGTATCCGTGCAGGTGCTGTGTTCCGAACCGCCGCAGGGCGTCCGGATTTTGCCTCTGCGTCTGGGCATTGAACCGGTCATCGAATCAAGCAGCATCCGCTTTGAACTGCCGCAGGGCGAAAAGGTTTTAGTTGAAATTGATAATATGCAGCAGCTGTTCGTCTATTCCAATGATATTCAACCCCGGCCGGATCCGGATACACCGGGACTGCGGTTTTACAAAAGCGGACAGGTGTACGAGGTCGGAAAGCTAAAACTTGAGGACAATGAGCAGGTCTATATCGAGGGCGGCGCTGTGGTCCGGGGTACGATCCGGGCCACATCTGCGAAAAATATTACAATATCCGGTTACGGCGTTGTGGATGGCGGTTATTACAGTCATTATGGTGAACATTCGCATTTCATCCGGCTGCAGGACTGTGTCAATGCCAGTGTTGAGGACATTATCATGATCGAACCGCCGGGCTGGATGTTGGTCCTGTATCACAGTTCGGATGTGAGTATTGACAATATCAAACAGCTGGGCAGCGGACATGGATCGGACGGCATCGATATCGTCGCATCGCATAAAGTCCGGATCAACAACTGTATGCTGAGAAACGGCGACGACTGTATCGTGGTCAAATCGTTCACCCGCGACCGCTACAGTGTACCGATTCTGAATACCCACAGCGGTGTGGATGATGTTCTGGTTACGAATTGTTCGGTGCAGTCCAACGGCGGCGGACAGGCGTTTGAGATCGGGCACGAACTGGTGGATAATCCGGTTACCCATATCCGCTATATCGATTGCGATGTGCTGGGCGTACATGGACAGGGCGGGGTGTTCGGTATTCACAACTGCGATGGCGCGATGGTGTCTGATGTTTTGTATCAGGATATCCGCGTGGACCATTATTACAACAAACTCATTGACATGCGCATCGTCAAGAGCCGTTGGTCCCGGATGCCGGAACGCGGACATGTTGAAAATGTAGTGATGCAGGACATTCATGTAACCAATACGATCTATAATCCGGGTTACTCGATTTCGCTGATCGGCGGCTATGATGCGGAGCACAAAATCAAAAATGTGACCATTGAGAATTTTTATATAAACGGTGAAAAAATTATCAATGCGGATGACCTGGATCTATACATCAAGCAGGCGGAGGATGTGGTGATCCAGTAGGTCTTTATAGTCGACTTGGTTGTCGCTGAAATATAAAGATTTCAAAATTAAAACAAGCGGGCATTGTTCAATATAAAGTTCAGGAGAAAATCCATGGTACAGCACGTCAAGTTGATATGCATGATTCTTGTTTTGTCGGCCGCTGCCGTTCCAGCCGGTCCCAATGAGG
The DNA here is from genome assembly GCA_034521575.1 of candidate division KSB1 bacterium. Lineage (NCBI taxonomy): Bacteria > Pseudomonadati > Candidatus Zhuqueibacterota bacterium. The sequence continues at coordinate 51,872 of JAXHMJ010000004.1, read as the reverse complement.
TAATCCGTGATGAAGCAAAAGTGCCGGATTACAACCTGCCGGATTTGCTGGTGCTGAGCAGCGGTGATACGGTGAATCGTCCCGAGCTGTGGTTTCAAAAACGGCGTCCGGAAATTTTAAATTTATTCAAGACAAATGTCTACGGGGAATCTCCGGTTTTGCCTGACCGTGTCGAATTCAAAGTCGAATCGGTTGAACAAGGGCTGTTCGGAGGCATTGCCAGCCGCAAGCAGGTGACCGTATATTTGCTGTCAAACGATAAAAAACTGAGCGTGGATCTGCTCATGTATATCCCTGAACATGTCAAGGGACCGGTTCCGGCATTTCTGGGACTCAATTTTGCCGGTAATCAGGCGGTACAGCACGACCCGGGTATACCGTTGGCGGATTGCTGGGTAAAAAACAGCGCCACTTATCAAACGGAGAACAATCGTGTCACCGAAGGCTCACGCGGGGTACGCAGTTTTCGCTGGCCGGTGGAAATGATCGTGGCGCGCGGCTATGCGGTGGCGACGGTCTGCTATAATGATATTGTAGCGGATGATCCGGAATTGTTTGCCGCGGCCATGGACTCGTTTTTTCCGGATTATTCGGGACCGGATTCACCGGGCGCGATTTCCATTTGGGCGTGGGGACTGCGGCGTATCCTGGATTATCTCGAACTTGATCCGCAGATTGATCCTCAGCGCGTGGCGGTCATCGGGCATTCGCGTCTGGGCAAGACCGCGTTGTGGGCCGGAGCCCTGGACGAGCGCTTTGCGCTGGTGTATTCCAGCTGTTCGGGCTGCGGCGGCGCGGCTTTGTCGCGTCGACAGTTCGGTGAAACGGTCAAAATCATCAATGAAAAGTTTCCGCACTGGTTCTGCGGCCGGTTTAAAGACTATAATGACAAGGTATCCGATCTGCCGCTGGATCAGCATATGCTGCTGTCATTGATCGCGCCGCGGCCGCTGGTGGTGGCCAGCGCCAGCAAAGACCTGTGGGCGGATCCGCGCGGTGAATTTCTGTCCGCTGTGCACGCGGGACCGGTCTATCGTCTGCTGGGCGAAGCAGGCCTTCAGACAGAGACGGTGCCGCAACCGCATCAGCCCGTCGGCAGTCGTATCAGATATCATATCCGCGAGGGCGGACATAACATCACGCCGCTGGACTGGCATTTTGTGCTGAATTTTGCGGACGAATGCTTGAAATAATAAATGCCGTGCGAACACCAAAAAGGAGCCGGCATGTTGAATCGAAAATCCAAATACCTGACAGATCAGGCGCCCTGGGAGAATATATTCAAATGAATCTCAAAACAACCATTCTGATCTTGTTGTCGTTTGTCATTGCGGTGCCAGCTGCAGATCGTGATGACATAATCAAACAGACGGTGGTTTACAAGACCATAAACGGAATGCAATTAAAGGCCGATGTTTATCTAACTCGAGACAAAACGGATGAGGCAAAACCCGCCATGGCCTTTTTTCACGGCGGCGGCTGGGCGTACGGGAATCCGGACGAGTTCCGCGTCGCCTGTACCCGCTATGCCCGCAAAGGCTTTGTCTGTTTTTCTTTTCAGTACCGGCTTTCGATCACAGAGGAGGGCACAGTCCCGCATCCGGATATCTCACTGATCGAATGCGTCAAGGATGCCCGTTCCGCCATGCGTTGGATTCGGGGACATGCCGACGAGTACCATATTGATCCGGACAAAATCGTGGCCAGCGGCCAGTCCGCCGGCGGTCAACTGGCGCTGGCTACAGTTTTATTTCATGACATCAACGAGGCCAGCGATGATCTGGCAGTGAGTCCGGCGCCGAATGCGTTTGTGCTGTATTCCAGTACTGTCAACACCCTGGAAGCCTGGGCGGATCTATTGATGGGCGACCGCCGTGAACAGATCTGGTCGGTGTCCCCGTTCCACAATCTGAAATCCGGACTGCCGCCAACGATTCATTTTCACGGCACAGCCGACCGCATGGTGCCTTACTGGGTGGTCACGCGCTTCCGGGACAAGAGCGTCGAGCTGGGAAATCATTATGAACTGGTGACGTTTGAGGGTCGTCGGCATTATCTCGGCAACGAGGATCAGGAGGTAAAAGTGTATTACGATGAGGATATTTTGAGACAAACGGATGACTTTTTTGAGAGAATGGGTTTTCTTGAGCAATCAGGCAGCAAAATAAAATGAAGCTTTACGACTACCGCAAAAGACGAGTTCACAAAGACCTGAAGGAGGCTGTACAAATGAAAATGGTTAAAGTCACCTTGAGTATTCTCTGTGTATTAATCCTCGCTGGTTCAGTTCAGGCTGCAACCGTGACGGGAAAACTGTGCACATGGCATCTCCTGGAACTTCATTTTCAGGGTGCCAACGCCCATGAAATGGACGATGATCCGAATCCGTTTCTGGACTACCGGCTGCAGGTGACGTTCACATCTCCGATTGGTGAGTGTTACAATGTACCGGGATTTTTCAACGGTGACGGCAAAGGCGGGGGAAACGGCAATATCTGGACGGTGCGCTTTATCCCGGATCAGTCCGGACGATGGACCTATGTTGCTTCGTTTAGAAAGGGAATGAACATTGCCGTGAATTTGAATCCGCAGGCCGGCGATGCGGCTGCCTTTGACGGGGAATCCGGGTCGTTTACCGTCCTGCCCAAAGATCCTGATGCGCCGGGATTTTTAAAATACGGGCGGCTGGAATAGGTGGGCGGACATTATCTCAAATTCGCCGACGGTCCCTACTGGATCAAGGGCGGAACAGTCCCGAAGATCTGCTGTCCTACGTCGATTTTGATAACACCCCGAATCCGGGACATTATTACAAGGCGCATTTATCCGACTGGCAGGAGGGAGACTCGACCTGGAACGGCGGCAAAGGCAAGGCCATGATCGGTCTGTTGAATTACTTTGCCTCCCGGCATGTGAACTCTTTATTTTCTTAGCATGAACATCGGCGGTGACGGAAAAAACGTTTGGCCGTTTGCCGGCGTGATTAATCCGGAGGGCAGTCCGGAAAATGATAATCTGCATTACGATATCAGCAAACTGCATCAAATATCGAATTTATACTGCTGCATTATTTGCGCAATGATAATTTCAAGACTGTTGAGGATATGTGGAATTACACCTGGTACGCGCGACGGTTTATGCAGGAGCATCTGCCGTTCTGGGAGATGGAACCGGATGACATGTCTGTGATCGGTGCAACAAAGGAGCTGGGCGGCGCGCAGGTGTTTGCCAAACCGGGGGAAATATGCGCCATTTATCTGCCGGTCGCCGAACCGACCGGTTCCTTAACCATGTGACGCATTCCCGGCACCTTTGAACAGCGCTGGTACAATCCGCGTATCGGTGAATTTCAGGGAGATATCCGGCGGTTTCAGGCCGAGGGAACCGTGCCTCTGGGATCGCCGCCCGCAGATCCGCAGGAGGACTGGGTGGTGCTGATTGAAAAGGTTGAGGATAATTAAAGGCTGTTTATACGTATAATGAACAGGTTTTTATACGGTTATAACCCGTATTCATTTCCTGATCTGATCAGGGTGGTCGGCGCGTGATCTGATCGCGCGGGGGTTCAACCCCTGCGCGCAGCATTTCCGGAGGTTCTATCTCCATGTGATCGCGCAGGCGTTTAATCCTTGTGCGCAAAATATATGGAGGTTATTCATCAGTATATTGTAAAGCGATGCGATACAGTTCTGATGATGTTCAATATCCGTTGTCCAGATGAATTCCTGTTATTTGCTGTTTAATTTTTACCTTCTGAAAATTACCTTGACATCCAGATATGAATTGATTAATTTCTTTTTGTCACGAGTAAGTCAATTGAATATAGCATCAGAGATGCTTTTTAGAATGGTTAAAATATTTTTCCGGCTTAAATAATGGGTGTTAAGACTTTGAAACAACCAACTTTTAATTCAAGTGATGAAGAGTATGAACTTGAATTGAAAAAAGTGGAAAAGTTATTCAAAAAGTATTATGATTCGTTAATACATTATGCATACCGCTATGTAAATGATATATCGATTGCTGAAGATATTATTCAGGATATTTTTTTCCAATTGTGGAAAAATAGACATAGCATAAGATTTGGTGTAAACATTAAAACCTACCTGTTCAACAGTGTTAAAAATAATTGTCTAAAGTATTTGGATCGCAAAAAAACTCGAGATAACTACAAGATGCAACAGGTTGAAATCGAGTATGATATTTATTCTCCTGATCATATTATGTTGCGAAAGGAAATGCAGGAATCGGTACAACAAGCAGTCAATTCCCTGCCTCCAAAGCGTTATGAGATATTTTGTATGAGCCGTTTTGACGGATTATCGTATCGTGAAATAGCTTCAATTCTGGATATTTCAATTAAAACTGTGGAAACTCAAATATCTCGGGCGCTTAAAGTTATTCGTAAACGTGTGAAATTTTGAAACATTAGCAAGCCCCTCCTTTTTTTATAATTCCTAGCCAGTCCGAAATATCTACTCTACCCCGAAAAACATTTTCCTTGAAAAGACTGAACTCAGACCTTTATAAATTTTAGATATTTTTTATTTATTTTGTAGGGGGATTATGCTCTTTACCGGTTTAATATATAGAAAGAGAAAAGATCATTAACTCGGATTTAATCATTACTGTGACTGGTCGAGGCGAGGCTATTTTAAGGTAGGCCGTAAAACCAGCCGCAAGAAATATACAGCCAAATGCACGGAAATGAATGTGTGGCTTAAATCTATCAGGAACCAGATAGCAACGAAAGACTGGTGGAAGATATTGAGAGCCAAATTACGAGGACATTTTCAGTATTATGGAGTGAGTGAGAATTACAGAGGGATAGCCAGGTTTTACAGATTCACCCTGAATATGGTGAAGAAATGGTTAAACCGACGTAGTCAGAAACGGAAAATGAACTGGAAGAGATTCAAAGAATATCTTGATCATTATCCGTTGCCCGAACCGAAAATCGTGCACAGCTTTTATGGGTCACGTGTAAGGTGAGATAAACTGAGGAGCCGGATGTGGGAAATCCACAAGTCCGGTTCTGTGAGGGGCATTGAAGTTCCTCACAATAAAGTTAAATTTTGGAAAGGAACGATATTATGTCTACTCGACAATTTATACTGTTATTAATCATTATTTTACTCGGTTTTTTCTATCCCGGAGTTGCCATCCCGGAATATCATTTAAACGGAACCAAGTTTAGTGCAAATGCCAACTCTGACTCATTTCAGAAAGAAAAACGTCGTACTGAACTGTTAAAGATGATGGGGATTCCCTTTGACCGGTGCGATCTTGACCCTGAGTTCAGAGGTAGTTTTGAACATAAAGGACTCGTTATTGAGAGATGGATTTACACAAGTGAACCGGGCTCAAAAGTGACATCACTTTTATACCGGCCAAAAGAATCCAGAGGTCTCATGCCGGGTATGGTAATAACCAACGGGCACGGAAATTCCAAAAGCACTGCCAATAATATTTATACGGCTCAACTCTATGCGAAAATGGGTATAGCCACATTAGTGTATGATACAATTGGAGAAGAGGAGAGGCATATCAAGGGCAAAAAGGGTACCAGGGCACATGATGCTTTCTCTGCTGATGAAAGAGCTGCAAAGGCAGGAAGACTAATGATGGGTAAGATGGTTTTTGATGTTATGAGAGGAGTTGATTTTTTACTGGAAAGAGATGATATTGATCCGGAAATGATCGGTGTTGCCGGAAATTCAATGGGAGGTACAAAAGCTACCTGGATGTTGGCTTTGGAACCGAGGTTAAAAGCTGTTGTTGTATCAGGATGGGGATTTGGTTCATACAATTCAGAAATGGGGAAAAGATGTAGCAGGGTGCCGGCTCTGTTACGTGAAGACATACTCTCATGGCCGGAATATCTGCTTTTGGCAGAAAAGAATGCCTCTGTATTGGTTATGAACGGAGGTATTGATGAAATTATCGACCAGAATGGATCGGGTAAAATTTGGAAGCAGACAAAAGAAAATGTAGCCAAGACTGCCTCAAGGTTTGCAAATTACGGCAATGTGATTGAAACATGGTTTGATCCAGAGGGAGGTCACCGCTCTTACCATAACCATAAGGATGCTTTTCTGTGGCTTTATGAGCATTTCAACACACCGGGATGGTCAAAACAGAATATTGAGCAATTACCGGAAATAACATTTGACCAGTGGCTTGAAAGAAATAATCTGCATTTCGAGAATAGCCACTACAAGTTATACTGGCCGGATCGTCATATGCGTGGTGGTCGGTATTTAGATTTAAATATAAAGTTAATTCCGGAGGAAAAATTAAAGTGCCTTAACCCGGATGAAATCGGATTGCCGGAATATACACTTGAAGGGTGGTTGGATTTAATTGAGAGGAAACAATAATTAAGGAAATCAAAAATTGCTTATAAAATGGAAAAGAATTGCCCGGGTACTCTCTGGTGAGGAAACGAAAAAAGATAGAAAAATGCTTAAAAAACGCCTCAAAAATCCGGATTTTTCGAAATACATGGCGAAACTGCAAACAATATTTTCAATGAAACAGAAAAAAATGGATTTGACGGATGCAGATGATGTCTGGAACAGAATAAGACAGGATATTGATCATATCAGAATGCAGGGAGAAAATCATCTGGAACTCCCTTTTCATGATCAATTTGGGGTACGCAAAAAGAATATGAAAATGATCTTTCGCATTGCCGCAATGCTCATTTTAACAGCGGCCGTCTCAGGGTATTTTTTTATGGATGATATAAATCAGGTGTTTACAACTACAAAACAAACTTCAGAATACCGGGTTGTCAGCGCCGGTGTGGGCGAAACGATCCGCATCCAAGCAAGCGATGGCACCCGAATCATACTGGATGCCGGAAGTGAGCTTCGCTATCCCAAGGTGTTCAAAGATCGGCGTGATGTATATCTTGAAGGAGAGGCATATTTTGAAGTTGTGGCAAACAAGGATGTACCTTTCTATGTGCACGCAGATCATGCTCTGGTAAAAGTCGTGGGTACGAGATTCAATGTACGTTCCTGGGATGAAGCCCCCGAGGTATCCGTGACCGTAATGGAAGGAAAAGTGGCTGTTTCCAATAAAAAAACGGAACGTTTGCGGTATTTGGTAAAGGGTGAACAGAGCAAGATACAAACCAATGGAAATGTAACAGAACCGGTAAAAGTGGATTCTGAAAAACAAATCAGCTGGATGAATCATGAGATTCATTTTGAAAATGCCTCTGTAAAAGAAGTGTTGGCTCAATTAGAGCGGTGGTATGGGTACAAGTATTCTTTTTCAGATACATCGATCTTGAATCAGAGGCTTACTGTTCACCTTGGTGAAGAAAATATATCCGATGTGTTTATGCTAATTGGCTTGGTTACCAATACCGGAATCAGTCACAAAGACAGTCTGATCCAATTTATTTCTAAGCGGAGGTAAAAATCATGCGGTTTTGTTTGTTTAAAATTATCACTTTGGGTGTTTGTGTAATTATGTTTGGTTGTTTTAATGCTGGAACATTAAAGGCTGAATTTTCTGAAGCGGTTCAAGGAGCTAAAATTCCTAAAACATTGAGCAGAAAAGTATCGATAAATTTTGAGAATATATCCTTAGAGACGGCATTGGCGAGTATTACCAAACAAGGTCAGATCCCCCTGAGTTACAATCGTGATATGATACCTTTGGATCAAAAGATTAATATTGATTTGCAGAATGTCAGTGTTCATACCGTTCTGCTGGCTGCCTTGCAAAATACCAGCACGAGTTTGCGGGTAACCCCGAATGGTACGCTTGCAGTAACTCCGCAATCAACGCAATCGGCGAGCGGCAAGAGCAAACGTAAATTGGCTACGGTCACGGGAAAAGTCATCGAAGGCTCTACCGGAGAACCATTGCCGGGAGCCAATGTCTATCTGGAAGGAACCAGTTTTGGTGCTGCGACGGATAGAGAGGGAGAGTACATTATTAGTAATGTGCCTGTCGGAACATATACGATCAAGTTTAAATATATTGGTTATAAAGAGCTGGAAAAAACCGTTCAGGTTGCAGCAGGGAAGAACATATTGCAAGATGCTGAAATGGTTTTTGAAATTGTAAAAGGCGAGGTGGTTACAATTACCGCCCAGGCAGAAGGGCAGCTTGCCGCTATTAATCAACAATTGAGTGCTGAAAAGATTGTAAATGTTGTATCTTCAGACCGAATTCGCGAATTGCCCGACCAGAACGCAGCAGAGTCAGTGGGACGTTTACCGGGTGTGGCAATTCAAAGAAGCTCGGGAGAGGGACAAAAAATTATGGTGCGGGGCTTGTCGCCGAAATACAGCGTGGTCACAATAAACAATCAACGCGTTCCTTCAACGGACAGAACTAATCGCTCATTGGACTTGAGTATGATTTCATCGGAAATGCTGGAGGGTATTGAACTGAGCAAGGCCTTGACTCCGGATCAGGAAGGAGATGCGATTGGCGGCGTCGTCAATTTTACGGTAAAACAAGCGGACCCGGGGTTCCAAAGCCGTGTGAATCTGCAAGGTGGATACAACAGACTCCGTGATAACTATGGTAACTATAAAGCAAATGTTACATTAAGTAATCGTTTTTTTAATAATATGCTGGGTATTCTAGCAACGGGCAGCTATCAGAATGTGCAAAGACCCAATGATGAATTTTCCGCTCAATATAGTGCAAGTGGGATTGATCTTGAAAAAGATGAATATATCATGCAGACCAGTTCTCTTAGTCTGGAACATTCTCAGCAAACACGTGAACGCTATGCCATGAGTTTATATGCTGATTTTGAAATGTCGGCGAATCAACTGTTACAATACAGTGGATTCTATAGTGTACTCAACAAAGACGGGACAAACCGACGAAAAGATTATGAAGTAGGTGACGGAAGCCTGAGCTGGGGTATTAACGAGTGGGAAAATAACATTCTGCTTTGGAATCAAACCCTTTCCGGTGAGCATTCCTTATTTAATGATATAAAATTGGACTGGGCACTCAGCCAGTCTTCGACTAAAAATAAAAGTCCCAACAACTACTCACTCAATTTCAGACAGGAGGGTGGTTTTTATGGTGAACTACTTGATGTGAAAAAAGGAATTGATTTTGTACAACAAGCTGCGAAAAATGATCTGAGCAAGTCACATTGGAGTACAAAAAGTGCGTTTTCAACAACGGATATCATGGAAGCTCATCAGTCGGCACAGACAAGCCTAAAGGTTCCATTTGCACTTGGTAATATGCTAAGCGGGTATCATAAAGTGGGATTCAAGTATCGTCGTATGTATCGTGAAAACAGCCGTTATACAATGGGTATACGAACGGAAGACCGCTCAAGATTATCGAACCAAATACATTCCGATAATCCTGACAAGTATAATCTCTATAACAGTTATTTAACGGCTGAAGGGTTCGTGGATCCCGATTTTAAAGATGATGATTTTTTAGATGGACGATTCGATTTTCCGAGAGGATTGAGAACAGGAGTCGCAGAATGGCTCTATGAAGACCACACGAGTTATTTTTCAGTGTTAAATAGTTCACTTGGCGATGACTATGACGCCATGGAAGCTGTTACCGCTGCTTATTATATGACTAATATTCATTTATGGCGTCGTTTGATGATCATTGGCGGCCTTCGTTATGAGCACACCCATAATGATTATACCGGAACTTTTTCAAAGGGTGGTGGAGAATGGAGTCGTGTTTTTACTGATACATCGACTACGTTTGATTACGAAGACTGGCTGCCGATGATACAGGCTCGATACAAGCTTACCAGTTTTCTGGATATGCGAATGGCAGCGACACGCACCCTCGTTCGCCCTGACTATATGTTACAGGTTCCCAGAATACATATTGACGTCGAGCAGTCTCAGGCGACCCAAATCCGGACTTGGAACATATTAAAGCCTGGAATTATGACCTTTCCTTTTACCTATTATTCCGGACGATTCGGTTTGTTTTCGGTCGGAGGATTTTTTAAACGGTTGGAAAATATAAGCTATAGGGCAAGAAGAGTACAGATGGATCCCGATAAGGAATATTACGGCTATAGTATTTATGAACCGCAAAACACTGACGGGATTACAGATGTGTACGGTTTTGAGGTTGACATGCAGACCAATCTATTGTTTTTGCCCAGCCCGCTGGACGGGTTTGTGATCAACGCCAATTATACGCGTATCTATGGGCATAGTTATTTCCCCGTAAACAAAAGCATTACGGGTCCGCCTCCTTATTATTCCGTGATCTATGTGACCGAAGAGCGTAAAGGACGCATACCCGGACAGTCCGATTATATTGCCAATTTGTCTTTGGGCTATGAGAAAGGCCGTTTTTCAGGTCGTGTGACTATGAACTATCAGTCAGATATGACTTACGAGTGTGGGTGCACAGGCCCTGGAGGATCACTACCAGCATGGTTTTGTCCGATGGGACGCCACAGCTTCTTTCCGGTTGATTGATGGATTACTATTATATTGGAATCTGAATAATTTTACCAGTATGACCGAGCGTGTTTTTGAAGGTAGAAAAAGTTTCCGACGCATGAACAACATTACATGTGGACGACTGATCTTGGAATTCGATATACATTATAACTTTGAATCGGTTTGGAAGGGAGTATGCCTATGGAATGAGATTCCTTGTACTGGAACCTGAACCTATTTATATTCTATTAATGAAATATGAAGATTTTTAAAAAAGGAGCATTGAGATGATGAAAAATTTCACAAAAAACAACGTTTTATTATTGGCAACCATGTGCCTGGTTATGTTTTACGCGGGTTCTTTTGTTTACGCTCAAAAAGTTATTGAACCCGGCTTGGGAACGATCAATGAAACCATTATGGGGGACACACTTTCTGATGGGTCTCGTGCTGAAACGCATTATATCCTGAAACAAGACGGCTGGTACATTTATACGGAGACCATGCATATTGATTTTTCATTGACCTTGGAAGCAGAAGCAGGTGACGGTGCAAGGCCGGTCATCAAACCGGTTGCCATGGAGGGCGGAGCGACACGACCCTTTGAAATCAGAAATAGCGGTGTGACGGTAACCTTTCGCGGGTGTCATGTCGATGGACATGATAACTCTTTACCGGCACCCGGATTGAGATCTGATGAATATGCTCTTCGAGTATATGCTGATGATGTTCGAATCGTTATTGACGACTGCCGCTGGGACCGTGTGCCAAAGTATATATTTCGCACGGACAATCCCGGAACCGATTTTATATTAACAAATTCCACATTCGGGAACTTTTACAAGGATGGATGGCCCCTGAGTAGTGGTTTCATACGAAACAAATCCGAGGGTGATACGTTGGTTGTATCAAACTCTACAATATACAACGGCGGCGTTTTTTGTCGATCTGATAACACCATGTGGAATTACACCAAAATTGAACATTGTACGTTTGTCAATCTGATGGGATGTGGTGATTGGGACCGTAACAAAACGGATTCACTGCGTGCGGAAATTTCTCAAACATGGGCTGTTGTCAATACTCATGAATCCAAAATGGTTGTATTTCGAAATAATCTTTTGGTAAACACCGGAATTCTTGGTCGACACACAGAGGAAGCGCTGGTCCCTCAGTATGTTGTCGGTACTGAAATGATTCCGGTTGATACGCTGGGTAATTATTCACTTCCCGATGGAGTGGATATTCGAAACAATAATATTTGGTTCGACTCTGCACTGGAAGGAGCCTATGGTGATTCAGTGGAACTTTATACACAGGATCGTTTTTATGACCCCACAATGCAGACCTTTATTGATTCATTGGATCGAGCTTGGTTCTTTGATGAATACAGAAGTTACCTTCGTGGACGGCCCCAGAACCCCGGTCGAATGGGTTGAAGCGGCGTACCATGGTATAGAAACAGCTGGTGGAAATGTTGATGGCATTGTTGCCACGAGACTCACGTATTATGGAAGGACCGGATGTGGAGGGAACACTGGACTTTTCTTATTCCAATGAAGCCCTGATGACGGCATCGACACAGGGTCAGCCTTTGGGAGATTTACGCTGGTTCGAAGAAGAAATGCTTCCGACAAATGATGACTTTTCAAGTATGACAGGTGTTAAAGATCTTGACCTGAATACACCTGATAACTATACACTGAGTCAAAATTATCCCAATCCGTTCAATCCCAATACCACTATTTCCTATCAGCTTGGAAAAGCTGCACAAGTTGATCTGGCCGTTTATAATTCTCTGGGTCAAAGAGTGAAAACACTTGTGAATGGTGTAAAAAAGACTGCAGGAAATCACTCTGTGAAATGGAATGGCCTTGGCGAATCAGGTCAGGCAATGCCCACCGGTGTCTACTTTTATCGTCTCGAAGCGGATAATCACACACAAATGAAAAAAATGATTCTGATGCGATAAAACAGATTTTAATTTGTATTTGATCAAAAAAACCTGAGAGGAGAATCTTCTTCTCGGGTTTTTTATGCTGTCATTATTTAATTTACCTCTCAATGTGTATACCAAGTTGACAAAGGCAAATTTTAATTTTTGTTGAAAGCTTTGAACTGGAAGTGAATTTAAAAAAGTACTTTTGGGTTGCACGGTGCAAAATTGGTTTATGAAATGGTATTGTGATGAAAACAAGAAATTCATTCGGACTTTTTATTATATGTTATGTCTGCCTGTCCAGTTTAATTTCGGCAAATCCTGTAAAGGTCACAGATGATCTTTCTCATTCGGGATTTGGGTATTATAATACCTGCCCGGAATCGCCGAATGGCCATAAAATAGCTTTTACAAAAATGCTTGACCATTCAAGCAGTGACCGGTATGCGGTGTATCCCGCTGAATTATGGGTATGCAACCGGGATTTGACCGGGCATGAAAAAATATTTGCTATATCAGGATGCAGCAATCATAATTTTTCAAGAAATATTTGGATCGATGATAAAACGATTGTGTTGCACGATCAGGGGGCAAACAAGGTTTATATTATTGATATCAATACAAAATCTGTTAAATTCTCCGTAAACGCAAAAAATATTGGACATAATGTTTTTAATGATAAATTATTATTAGGTGATGCCGGGTCTGTCGATGGGATATACACATTTGATTGTGCAACAGGACAAAAAAAGCTCATCATCAGCAAAGATAAAGTCGGAACTCTATGCAATCCATTGATCGGGGGCAATGATGATCCTTCAACATGGGGATTGGGGCATTTTCAATTTTCTCAAGATGGGGCAGTCATCGCAATCAAAATTAAAGCTGGTGGGTCCGAGAAAAACAAGTATTTAATAACCTGCAAGGTGAATGGTGAGGATCTGGAAAATTTCGGACCGAAACCCATGCACTTTTTTTGGTATGATTCCAGCACAATTGCGGGACATGATAATCAAATTGCAGACGGCCAAAGAAATAACCGACAAATGCGCAGATGGGATCGTTCGCATCAATTGATCGAGACGCTTGCCGGCAGTGGAAATCATGCGGCCATGTCATTTGATAAACAATGGTACGCTTCGGATTCCTGGTATCATTCATCTTCAGTCAAATTAAGTTTGTATAAAAAAGGCACCACCCAACCCCGGGCGGTATTAAATCTGGGTTCATTCTCAAATACAGTCTGGACATTGGGAAATCATTTGAATCCAGCTTTTTCACGCGATGGTAAACGTGTTTATTTTATAAAACCTGCCAATAATGACGGAAAATCACAGGCTTATTATTGGGATTTGACCCGTCAAATACAAATTGATACTATTCCCCCGTCTGTACCTTGTAATCTCAATGCACAACCTTTTTACAATAACTGTTGGATTGATCTGAGCTGGTCTTCTTCAACAGACAATGTGGATGTGGTTGACTATCATGTCTATCGTAATGATGAATTGATAGACCGTGTCTCTGATACAACTTTTATCGACAAAAATGTTTCTAGTGAAAAAACATATCATTATCGAGTTGCTGCAATTGATGCGGCTGGAAACATATCCACAAACAGTTCTTTAGCAACAGCTGCGTCCCAGTCAAATAAAAAGCCGGAAATATATCGTTATAGTTCAGAGTATGATGCTAATAGAGCTGAAAATTTACTGGACGGTATTACCAAAGAGTGGTCAAGGTGGTCTGCAGAGGGATTCCCGCAATGGGTGATTATCGATTATGGTCAACAACTATCGATTTCAGGAACGAGGCTGTGGACATGCCAGCATCGATCTTACCGATTTACTATTGCATTGTCCAATTCACCTGATAGCAATTATAAAACTATTGTTGATCATTCCGCTGCAAATATCCATTATGAACAGCTTTTCAAAAATGAATTTACGCCTGTTAATGCACGTTATGTGAAAATTAATATCATTGGAGATGATTCCAATATAGATTCCTGGTGCCATTTATCTGAATTTGATATTGTTTTAAACAGCGTAACCAATGTGTCAATGGAAAATGACGGTTTATTACCGGAGAACATTGAGCTCTGTCAGAATTACCCCAATCCTTTTAATCCGTCAACATCAATAAAGTTTTCAATCCCTTTTCAAAGCTGGGTACAGTTAGCTGTCTGTGATTTATTAGGTAGAAAAATCAAAACATTGATCAGCGGCACGCTGTCACAAGGCAGATATGAAGCAGTATGGAATGGAATAGATTCACAAAATGATCAAGTGACAGCCGGTATGTATCTATTAACCTTAAAATGTAAAAATCAGTCATTGTCCAGAAAAATGCTGTTAATTCGATAGTATCGAAAGGAATTGGCTAAAGTTTTAACCTATGAATATTGAAAATGATCTATCCTGTTTGGGAGAAAGAAAATGATTCGTCCCCTGTTTTTAATTTTATTGTTCGTGGCAATACATTTACATGCCGGGTCAATCTCTGAAAAGAAAGTTATTAATTATCTTGAATACGTGACCAGTTGCGCCGATCATTTGCTCGAGTTCGGCACGGATCATTACGGCAGCAGAAAAACAGCCATGTGGGCGAGCATTATCGATACACGTGATTATTCGGTTCCCGAATACGGCGTCCCGGCCACAAAGGGTGTGCGCAGCCATGATCGTGCGCATGGGGGCAGTAACCTCTATCAGGATGTGACAACGCTCAAGGTGTTTTACGCGTTAAGCGATATTTTAAATACAGATACATACAAGGACGCTGCGAACGCATATGTCACAGACTATTTTAAATTTGCTCAAAGTAAATATAATGGATTATTGGGATGGGGAGAACATCTTTATTATAATTTTTACGCAGATTCCGTAATGATTGATCAAGAAAAAATGGAAAATAAAGGAACTCGATACTTTCCTCACGAATTTTTAGGTTGGACGCCGCCCTGGAAAAAGCTATGGAATATTAATCCTGAAAAAACAAAAAGAGCGATCAGAGGATTGAAATACCATTATAATGGTCCTGATCCAAAGATTTACCTTTTCAATCGACATGCAAATTATTTTAGCACATCTCATCAGAAAAATATCATGCCCTGGATCAAACACTCTGCACTTTACGCTTATTCCTATGCCGTCCTTTACAATAGAACCGGTAATTCAAATGCACTTTATTGGAGTCGACATAGCGGGAATCTCTATTGGAAATTGCGTGATACTGAAACCAATTTAACGCTGAGCTGCCTGTTCCATCATAATGCTTCAACCGGAAAGACATCAAGTATTTCCGGCACATCTTTACTTGCCTACTGGCTTTACAAGGCGTATGAATTAACCGGTGAGGAAAAGCAAAAAATCAAATCACTCGCTTTATTTAATGCATTGGATGAATATCATTGGAATAATGAACAACAGCAATATTATGCATCATTGAATCTTGATGGAACCCTGCATGAAAATTCCAAGATTTCCACCGCCTGGAAAAAGGGGTATGGCTCTTCCAGTATTTTACGATTTGGAAGAGTCGCCGCCTATTTGGCAAAAAAAGAAAATAATCCACATTTTATCCTTATGGCGAAAAGATCTGTAACAATGTTAAATCAGGAAACTCTGCCGGATGAATTTACAGCACAGAATATCGCGGATGTGATGAATATCAATTTGGATTTTTACGATATAACAAAAGATAATTGTTATTTACAGACAGTAGAAAAATTTGCCCATATTGCCGTTGACCAGCTCTGGAACAACGGGTTGTTTGCCCGTCAAAATAATCATGATCCTTATTATGAAGCAAAGTTGGCCGTCGGAGATCTGTTGGTGGCTTTTCTCAGACTGCATTTAATTTATCATCCCGATAACAGTAAAAATATTAAATATGATTGGAGTTTTTGATTATGAAATCTGCAAAATTAGCTTTATTGATGTTGATGTCCTTTTTTACGATTTCTTTGTTGGGTCAGGCTGAAAAAGATGTGTTCTCGGAAAAATTTATCAAAAAACAAATGATAATGACTGCTGACTGGCAATTTGAAAATTTATTTACAGAAACCCCGCTTTCGGATGGCGGAATCGAACCCGTACCGGAAACCGGTTGGATTCGCGGTGCCTTTTATACCGGGGTGATGGCTTTGTATAAAACCACAGGTAATGAAAAATATCTGAATAAAATGCTGGAATGGGGTGAGGGGAATAATTGGCAACCCGGTAAAAGAGAACGTCATGCTGATGATCATGTGGTGGGACAAACTTATCTGGACCTTTTTTTTATCAAAAAAGACAAAGCAATGATTGCACCGTTGAAAAAAAGATTTGATAAAATGATAAAAGATCCAAAATGGGGCCCGGTTGCGGGCTGGACAAAAAAATGGAACTGGAGTTGGTGCGATGCCCTTTTTATGGCGCCTCCCGCCATGGTTAAAATGAGTGTGGCAACCGGTGATGAAAAATATATTGATCTAATGAATCGTATGTGGTGGAATACATATGACCATCTTTATTCTAAAAAATATCATTTGTTTTATCGTGATGATAACTATATATCGCATAAAGACGGTAGCCAGGTAAAGACAAAACACGGAAAACCCGTTTTCTGGGGGCGTGGAAACGGCTGGGTGATGGGAGGCTTGGTCCGGGTTTTAGATCATCTTTCAAAAGATTATAAGGATTATGAAAGGTATGTGGATTTGTACAAGGAAATGTCTGAAAAAATAGCCTCTCTTCAGGGCAAAGACGGATTATGGCGCTCCAGTCTGCTTGATCCCAAAGAGTTTCCGCAACCGGAAACCAGTTGTAGCGGTTTTTTCTGCTACGCGTTGACCTGGGGAATCAACAATGATTTATTATGCAAAGATGAATATCTCCCGGTGGTGAAACAGGCATGGGTAGGGCTGAATGGAGCTATGCATCCTAACGGTAAACTGGGTTGGGTCCAACAGGTCGGGCATGACCCCCGTTCCGTCTCAAAGGATGATACCATGGAATATGGAACCGGAGCATTCCTTTTGGCCGGTAGTGAGATTATCAAACTCGATCTGCAGGATGATCAATAATTAAACCTCCTCAAAAGGTGATCCAATGATATACAAGAAAGTTTTATTGATTCTGATCTTGTGCGCGATAACAAGTGCGGAAACAATTGAATTGTCGCAATGGAAATTCAAAGGCACACAGGACCTTACAGGTGCCGAAAATATCAATTTTGACGACAGTGCCTGGGAAACTGTGAAGACACCGCACTCTTGGGTAAAGAAAACAAATCAGCGAAATGTCAAATATAAAGCAGCGTGGTATCGTACCACATTTTCATTTACAGAAGATATAAAGTCAAATACTGTTTATATTTTCTTTGAACGTGCCTCTCTCAATAGCACGGTGTTTTGTAATGGTCATAAAGTCGGTACGCATCGGGGAGGTTACACCAGTTTTATCTTTGATGTTACAAAATATATCAACCCGAATAAACCCAATCTTGTGGCCGTGAAACTGAATAATACCCAGGATCTGCAGGCAATGCCCGCCAATTCCTTTGGTGGTTTGTGGGGTAACGTGCGGATTATTATGAAATCTGCTGTTCATATTGATCCCACATTTTATGCCGCTTCCGGTGTGTTTATCACACCACAGGATGTATCAGATGCCGGTGCTGCTTTGAACCTAAAGACGTTGTTGAGAAACCGAAGCGAATCACTTGCCCGTGTGCAGGTCAAACAAATCCTGGCGGATGAAAATGAACAGCCTGTGATACCTGAAATAGAACGTTCCGTACAACTTGAACCACAAAAGACTGCTGCTGTTGAGTACGTATTGGATGTCAAAAATCCAAAATTGTGGGAGCCAGAGAATCCTTATCTATATACGCTCAAAACTGAGCTTTTTGTCGATGGTGTATGTGTTGATAGTCTCATCGAAAGAACTGGCATTCGAACAGTAAGAATCAGCGCGGATGAATTCCAATTGAATGATCGGGCGCTGAAACTATATGGCGCCTGTTATTGTCATCCCACGAACGAATCCCTGGGTGCCGCTTTGACAGATCGTGCGATTCGGTTTGATCTAAATGTTATGAAGCATGATTTGGGTTTTAATGCGGTTCGCTTCAGTCATTGGCCATTCCCGAAAGCCGCCTATCAATACTGCGATGAGATCGGTTTGATTTCCATGGTGGAAAATGGATACGCCTGGCATGAAGAGATCGAAATCGGTCCCGAGGGAGATCGTCAGACCCGGGAGATGATTTATCAGGCCTGGAATCATCCCAGTATTGCTTTCTGGAGTGCAGGGAATGAAAATCCGCATCCGGGCTATTATCATTATGCTCAAGTGATCAGTGCAGCAGACTCGAGCCGGATCATAACGTGTGTAGATGACAAGAATGATTTTATTACAGGCGGGACTGTACGTGTCCCCAGGCAGCACCATGATGTTGTTTTTCAGAATAAATATTTCGGTTGGTATGAGGGAAAGCCTTGGGATTACGAGCGTTTTTTTAAACGATTCCATTTTATTGGTGAAACCGGAGGCGGTTCTCTGCGCACAAACCATCAACCTTATTTTAGTACAAATTTTGAACCCAGTCAATTTGAACCGGAAGAATGGTCGCAATTGCTTTACGAAGCATTGTTACAAACGGCTTTTGTGACGCAACCGGAAGATGTAAGCGCCTTGTTCATATGGCACTATCGTGATATTTTTTCCGGAAAGTATAAAGGCTATAACACAAAGGGATTATTCGCAGCGGGGCAGTTTAAAAAAGACAATTGCATTTTGTATCAATCCTTTTTGAAGCCGGATAATCCGATCCTGCGTATTGTCGGAAAACATTGGTACGTACGTCGGGGGGAGAATGACTTGAAAGTATATGCCAATGCTCGTCAAGTTCGATTATTTGTCAATGGAAATAATATAGGGGTACGATCAAACGGCCAGTATCATCATCATATGTATAGAGATCGTACTGTCAATAATGTCTTTTATTGGTTGGATGCCCTGGAATCAGGACGCAATGAAATACGGGTAGTGGATGATAGTGGGCATACAGATTCAACCGTGATCTATGTTGCTGATGAACATTATAACTTACCATCTATTAAAGAACCACCGATTAAGAATCTTTCCTGTACAAACTCCAAAAATAAAGCACTATATCTTAACATGTCTCCAGAGAAGAACTGGCCTGTGTATTTAGACGCCGGAGATTCCCGTTTAACTGGTGAAGAAAGTGACAATACGTTTCTGCATATCCCGGAAATTCTTCATGGAGCTAAAAGAATTATTACTAAACGGCAGAGTGATCCAAAGCTTAATTCAGAGATTTCATTTAAAATCGCCGGGCCGGGCGGTCTCACGATTTATGTGATGGCTACCGATAAACATATTCCCGTGTCGTTAAAACAATCCGGATTTGTGGATACATATACTCGCGCCCGTTGGAGAAATAATAACTCGGTTCCTGTTGACTGTAAGATTTTCAGTAAAAAGGTACATTTGGGTGAAACAATAAATCTCAAAGTTGACTCTGTGGACTGGGTCATATTTCTAAAAACAGAGATGTAAATGAAATAGAAAGGTAACGGCATGACTTTTATTAAATATGCAATTATAATGGCACTCGGTGCTGCACTTATGACGTGCACTTTTGGTATTGAATTATCAGGCAGGCAAAGTTCAAGCATGACCGGAGACTGGACATTTAACTATTTCCCGCAGTCAGAGTTTGATACACGTTTTGTACAACCCCAATTTGACGATTCTAAATGGCAGGCTGTTGCCATACCTCACACGTGGTCGACATATGAAACAACAGGGGAAGTCCACCCTTTTATTTATACTCCCTCTGAACGCGATGATACATATTGGTGGTATGGTTGGGGATATTACCGAAAAACATTCCGGCTTGATCCCTC
Organism: candidate division KSB1 bacterium; assembly: GCA_034521575.1. Classification (NCBI taxonomy): domain Bacteria; kingdom Pseudomonadati; species Candidatus Zhuqueibacterota bacterium. The sequence goes on along the minus strand of JAXHMJ010000004.1, from coordinate 31,585 downwards.
TTTGAAAAATAAAAGAATAACAGTAGAATTCGACGGCGTACAGAAATATTCCAGAATTTATCTGAACGGCAAGTTTATCGGTGATCATAAAGGTGGATTCACCAGTTTTTATTTTGATCTGACAGACGAAATCAACTGGAAAAACGAGAATGTTTTAGCTGTTCTGGTGAGCAATCGCCGTAATGATGAACATCAGATACCGCCAATGACGGCCGGAAACTGGAATGTTTACGGCGGTATATACCGCAATGTTCGAATGGTTGTAAAGAATAATATCCATTTTCCTTATCAGGGATCATACAAGCATGAGGGAGGTACATTTATTACAACATCCGGTGTTTCCCAACATGCAGCCACTGTACATATAAAAACATATGTACAAAACAGTTCGTCGAAAGATGAAAATGCTGTTTTAAAAACAACTGTTATTAGCCCGGAAAATAAAAAGTTTACTTTGACTGCTTTAAAAAAAGTTAGTGCCGGAGATATGGCCTGCTTTGAACAGGATAATAAAATATTGGATCCTATATTATGGTCTCCCGACTCGCCATCCCTCTACAAGGTAGTGAGTACACTAACCGTCAATGATCAGATAGTCGATGAAATCAAAAGTCCGTTAGGTATACGCTGGTTCAGATGGGATTATGATACAAACGATCTTTATGTGAATGGAAGCAAAATAAACATCAAAGGAATCAACCGGCATCAGGAATATCCGTGGCTGGGAGATGCCATTCCCAAATGGATATCTCGAATGGACATGGTAGACATTAAACAAAACCTCGGGCATAACTTTATGCGGTTGGCCCATTATCCAAATGACGCGTATTTATATCATCTGGCTGATTCACTCGGGATCATTATGGTAGAAGAAGCGCCCAATATTAAATCCATTGATTTCAATGAAAAGGTTCAGGAGCAGAATGTCCGCGAGATGATTCGCCGTGATCGCAACCATCCGTCCATATTTTTCTGGAGTATGGGGAATGAGACACATGATGCTGCCGACTCGAAGTGGGCAGTGGAAGAGGATACGTCCCGGATTATTCACCTGAGAAAGGGACAAGACGGCGGTGACTATATTCAGCACACCCACAAAAATCTTGATATGGAGCAATTGTTGCGGGTTACGATTCGAGGGTGGTTTGATGAAGATGATGCCCCTGAAGGATTCAGTTCAAAACCATCCAACGGGCAATGGGCAAGCAACAATACCTGGCAGCATCAGGCAGCTCGTATAAGAGAAGCAAGTGTCAGAGGTCTTTTGGGTGATAATTGCAATGCATGGCTTTATGAAGACCATGGTGCGGACCGTGAATACAAAAACTGTATCTTGAAACATATCAATCCAAAAGGCTGGGTTGATATGTATCGGCAGCCAAAATATATTTACTGGTTAACCAAAGCGTTTTATACAGATATTCCAACAGTATTTGTACATCCGCATTTTTGGAGAACCGAATATATCGGTGAGAAGAAAGACATTCAAATTGATGCCAATACCGAGGATATTGAATTGTTTGTCAATGGCAAAAGTTATGGTGTGCAATATCCTTCAAAACAATCATTCAACACGGTCACTTTCAAAGATGTTTTGGTTGAAAGGGGAACGTTAAAGGCGGTCGGGAATATCGGTACCAAAAAGCTTGAACACAAGGTGACCATGCCGGGGCAGCCGTTTAAACTTACCTTGACAACCAGTCATGATCAAATTACTGCTGACCGCAGCAGTGTTGCCATCGTGACGGCTAATATTGTTGATGATGCCGGTAACCCCGTCATTGATGCACAAAACATACTGAAATGGCAGGTAACAGGACCTGCCACGCTTGTTGGACCTTCTTTGTACAAGTCCGATATTATGAAACATGAAGAACCCCAAGGTACAGGCTATACCGTGGTTCCCGTGTCAAATGTTATCCGGGCAACCAATCAAGCAGGTAAAATCACTGTAACCGTCTCTTCCAAAGGTCTACAACCGGCAACTGTGATGATTAATGCAATACCACCTCAACCAAAAGACTCATGGCTGATTCAGAAAGCACTTGATGATCAGAATCGTTCAAAAGTTACTCGTGACACCAGTTTTGTTCGCAAATCTGACGCGGTTCCGCAATTTATTTTGCCAACCAGAGAAAACCACACATTTAAAGAACATGAGAACACTGATTATGAAAAGATAATTGAAAATTTTATTCATGATCGGAACAGGGGAGTATACGAAGACATGATTGCTTTTCCTGTTTTAATTGATGTATTGGCAAATAAACTTGCGAGCAGTAATGGATATCTCATTGCTGATGATTATAATTTTTTCATTCATCAATTTAATGTTCTGTGCGTTTTGGAAAAGGCAATAGACAGCGCACTCTCAGACCCGGCCAAAGCAGACAAACTCAAGAAAACCTATGCCGTAAATGTTTTGGAAAAAGGTCAGCAAATTGACCTGGAAGAAGAGATAGAAAAATTGTAGACATGACCAAATGACAATAATGCCTTGTTTATTAGAAATGTTAAAATTGAATGATTTTCTAACACTAGCCTGGATTTACGATGTTGAAAATAAAATTACGCATGGATCATAGTTTTTATTTTATTTTATTGGCTGTTTTTGTTAAATGTCTTTTGGCACAAACAGATTTGCCGGAACGAAATTTTGGACCCAGTAAAGGGCGAATACCGATCGATTATTATGAAAAGATCATGAATTGTCTGGAGGAGAATGATAAATCTGCAACAAAATATTTTTGTAAACTTGCTATCAACCATTTTTTAGATGACGATAGTCCGCTGCCGAAAAATATTTATGGTATTTTTCGTGATGAAAATGGCAATGATGTCGCACCATTGTATCGGTCGCATGAAGGGTGTGATGACTTGATGTATGCGTTATTGCAGGGGGTTAAAAGATATCCCGAGGATATTGATTTTCAGAATTATTATGAAAAAATTCTGGATTATGCTGATGCTATGCTGGAATTTGCAACAGACCGATATGGCAATATAAAATCACCTCTTTTAGCGAGTATTTTAACCCGGGATCCGGTTCCCAAAGTACCTGAAGATCCTGATCATCCGGGCCATGGTGTACGGATTAAAAAACACAATGTTTACAGCTATGATAAAGATGGAATAAAGAATAATTGGGTAGCTGTAGGTGTCGGGAATATCTGGTATGGCTCCAATGAATCGCATAAATCATCATGGCATGGGACTGATTTAGCTCAGGATGAAAAGCTGTATGATCTGCTCTACGAATTGAGCGCACTGACAGAGAATTCCAAATACAGAAATGCAGCTGCCGCCTCACTTGAATTTTGGCTGGCCAATTGTTCTACAGAGACGCATCTTTTTCCCTGGGGTGAACATAGTGGATGGAATTTTTTTACAGAGCATTATGATCAGGGATGGTATCATTCCAGATATCATGAGTTTGATGGCGGTGAGGGGATGTACGATAAATTTATTGAGCATCAGCCCCGTGTGAAAACAGGCGAATTAACCGTTATGGAAAAATTTGCTCTTGCGCATGTTTCGACCTCAATCGGGCGAATTCTGGACGGAAAATTGCAGGGAATGTTTGTTTATGGACGCCATCAACCTTTATGGGCTTACAGGGATAGCGCTGCCATAGAAGACGCTGATCTGAAAGAGTTTGGCAATTTCCCCCGCATCGCCGGTTCTATTTTATATTCACAGGCGTTTGCGTACAACCGCTCTAACAATCCGGATTTTAAAGAATCTGTTGTAAAACACATGAATCTCATCGCTGACGGGTTGGAAGAACAACGGTCCAGACTTGGGGTTGGTTTTTATCCCTACTTGTATCCCGTCAGTTCTAAAGGAACATTTGATACATTTAAAAATTATCAAAATAACAGACTTGGTGTGAATGCAATGCGGGCAGCCTTTCTCATGAAACAGGCAAATGCTTGCAAAACCATAATTGATAAACTAATTGCAATCGGCAAAGCTACTGGAAAAGATAAACCTGTTGTTGTCGAATCGTATTATGGCCCATCAATGGTTACGGGTGTGATACCTGAAAATAAAAGTATGATTTCAGATTCTATCGTTACTTTAAGCTGGACTCAAACAGAAAGAGCTGATTCTTATCATATTTACGTTTCTGAACATGCTGATGATCTAAGAACGGCCAATACGAATTCCCCTTGTTTTGTTGGAAATACAAGTGATACACATTGTTCACTCGCTCATCTGGAACCAGAGAAACAATATTTTTGGTCAGTTGATGCCGTCGGGAAAGCTGCAATTCGTAAGGGTGAAATCAATAGCATTTGGATTAAAACTGCTCATCCTTAATAGATGTCACGCATCGTTTAATAATGAATAGACATTATGTAAAGGATGTAATTATCTCAAAAGCTAAAATGTGATAATTTTACAACCTTTTTGATGCGCGTCAAAAAATAGTTATCAAATATAAATACGGATTTATTCGAAAAAGTGGAGCTGTTACTATGAAAAAACTGTTTTTCTCTCTGGCATTATCACTATTGATTAATGTTAATGTTTACAGTCAAAATTCAGGCTCATGTGCTTCAATTGGTCGCCCGTGATGCCGGGGACGATGAAATCGGGCGTTGGACATATCCAACACATACGCCCGAAACTCTGAATTTTATCAAGCCGGGAGATGAATCAAATATCCGATTTAAAGAAAATGAGGATGAATACCGGATTGAGGTTGGAGAATTGATTTATGTCTTTGACAAACAGAATGGTCAGCTAGAAAAAGTCCGGGCCTATGGACATAGTATTCCGCTTTCTAAAGGGCCTGTGTTCGTCAGTCGTGAAAAAACTGTAGAGGATGTAAAGGTTTTCAAAAACAAAAATGGATCAATGTCAATTACTGCAATTTATAAACAAAAAGCAGATTCAATAACCTGGACAATCCAAAAAACCGGATTACTAAATCTTTACGTTGCTTATCAGCCGGCTCATGATGCTGCTTATGCGGGGATAAGTTTTTCTTTTCCCGAGGACATGGTGAAAACCATGGAATGGATGGGGAAAGGGCCGTTCAGAGTTTGGAAAAACAGAATAGTCGGAACCAACGTAGGTGTTTGGGAAAAAGAATATAATAATACCATCACCGGACATAAAGGATTTAAATATCCCGAGTTCAAAGGTTATCATGCAGAAATGTACTGGGCCAATTTAAAATGTAAGCAGGGCAAAGGCTTTAAAGTGTATTTTAAATCGAATGATATCTTTTTTCGCTTGTTTACACCTGATCAACCCGAGAACCCCAGGTCAACAGTAGTTGATTTTCCCAAAGGTGATATTTCATTTTTACACGGCATAAATCCTATTGGTACCAAATTCAAAGAAACCCGTAATCTGGGCCCTCATTCTTCCACATATTATTTCAGTCCGAAAAAAATTAAAGGACGAAAATTGCGAATGAAGCTGATTTTTGATTTTCGCAACAGCACAACATATTAAGGATAATTTAAAGTGCTATTATGAATGTCAAAAATCTGGTAAAAATAATCAGATGAAAAAACTGTAAGATAAAAGGAAAAGTTAAATGAAAAAATGTTATTCTGGGATGAATCAAAGAACCATGATGTATTGGTTGTTGATAATTATTTTAACACTATTTACCGGTTGTCTCTTTGGGGAAGCTGATCTGCCGGAGCGGAATTTTGGTCCGAGTAAAGGCCGTATACCCATAGATTATTATGATCAAATTATGTATTTTGTGGAATATGCCGGAAAGGCCTCAACAAAGCACATGTGCAATTTGGCCATTGATCATTTTCTTGATGACGATTGTCCGCTACCCAAAAATATTGACGGCATATTTCGTGATGAAAACGACAATGATGCACCTCCCTTATACCGGTCTCATGAAGGGTGTGACGATTTGATGTATGCCTTGTTGCAGGTTTATAAAAAATATCCTGATGATAAGGAGATGCAGGGTTATTATCAGAAAGTTTTGGATTATGCTGATGCGATATTGGAATATGGCACGGACCGGTATGGCAGCACGAATTCACCTCTCATTGCCAGTATCTTAACCCGAGATTCGATTCCCAAAGTACCCGAGGATCCTGAAAATCCGGGCCATGGGGTACGGATTGAAAAGCACAAGGTTTACAGTTATGACAAAGGTGGAATGAGAACAAATTGGATGGCTGTCGGAGTTGGAAATATTTGGTATGGTTCTGATGAATCGCATAAATCTTCATGGCATGGCGCTGATTTAGCTCAGGATGAAAAGTTGTATGATCTGCTCTACGAATTGAGTGACATATCCGGATTGTCCAGGTACAGAGATGCAGCTGCTGCCTCGCTTGAATTCTGGTTGGCAAATTGTCCGACAGAGACGCATCTTTTTCCGTGGGGTGAACACAGTTGCTGGAATTTTTTTACAGAAAATTATGATCAGGGGTGGTATCATGCCCGATACCATGAGTTTAAAGGCGGTGAGGGCCTTTATGATAAATTTGTTGAGCATCAGCCGCGTGTGAAAAAAGGCGAATTTACAGTGATGGAAAAGTTTGCCCTGGCGCATGTTCCGACGGGGGTTGGAGAGGTAAAAAATGGCAGTTTGAAAGGAATGTTTGTCTATTGCCGCCATCAACCCTTATGGGCTGACAGGGTTAGCGCCGCTGAAAAAGATGCTGATTTAAAGAAATTTGGAAATTTCCCCCGCATTCCAGGTTCATTTTTATATTCCCAGGCATTTGCCTACAATCGTTCTTATAATCCGTCGTTTAAAGATTCTGTTTTAAAGGACATGAATTTAATTGCTGATGGTTTGGAACAACAACGTTCCATGCTTTATGTTAAATATTATCCTTACTTGTATCCCGTCAGTTTTAATGGAACATTTGATCAGTGCAAGAATAGCCAAAATGACAGGCTTGGAAAAAGTGTGATGCGTGCCTCTTATTTCATGAATCAGGCCGCAGCCCATGATACCATTATTGAAAAATTAAACACAATCGGGCAGGCAACGTCTCACTATTATCCGATTGTTGTTGATCCTTATCACGGTCCTTCGATGGTTACAAATGTGATACCTGAACATGACAGTACGGTTTCAGATTCCATCGTGACTCTGAGCTGGTTCGAAACAGATGGGGCTGATTCCTATGATGTTTATGTATCGCAAAATTCGGAAGAACTAAGGTCCGCTTTAACGCATTCTCTTTCTTTTGTTGGAAATACGAGTGACACCAGCTGGACATTAACCAATCTTGAAACAGAAAAAGAATATTTCTGGGTCGTGGATGCAGTGGGCAAACATGACATACGCAAAGGTGAAATATATTGTTTCAAAGTAAGCGAGGTTTCAACCTTTGCAGAAGATGGGGAAAAGAATAAATTGATTTCAAAATGTAAGCTTGAGCAAAACTATCCCAATCCGTTTAATCCGTCAACAACAATAAGCTATAGTATGCAAAATCCGGGTCGGGTACTATTAAAAGTTTATAATATTTCCGGGGAAACAGTTGCAATATTGGTTGATGAATTTCAATCAGCAGGTAAACATGAAGTAAAATGGAAAGCCAATGGTCTGTCGAGCGGAATATATTTTTATAAATTACAAACGAATACTTTTACAGAAATACGCAAATTGATATTGCAAAGATAGTAAATATCTTTTGTTGATCAGACACAAAGGATTGATGGATGTAAATGATAGAATTACTGTATGTTATTATTGAGAGTTTAATCATGAAACAAAGAAACTTTTAAAACATCAGCTGAATTTTCGGTAGCACTGGTCATGCCCGGTGTATAGTCCTGTCAGTACCCGATTTATCAGAAATTGTTTCCTGACTTATAATTTAGGTGGAAGAAATGCAATATTGTAAAAAAATTTTTATCTTATGTGTCCTGATGCTGTTTATCATGGTTACCCTGCAGTGTTCTACTGAAAAATCTGATCCATCTGTGGTGAACTTTCCGCAGGTATCAGAACCCATTGCCATAACAAGCGGACCTCTGGAGCATTTTTACGCCAGCTATTACGGCATCACTTCCTGGAGTGAAAATCAAAAGTATGCGACGGTGCTTCAGACGGACATCAAATTCCGGCTGCCGACCGGGGATGATCCGGCGACTCTGGGTCTTGTGGATATGGAAACCTGTGAGTTCCTGCCTTTGGCCGAAACCCGCTGCTGGAATTTTCCAGCAGGGCTGTATGGCGCACTGGTTGTCGGATTCGCTGGTGATTTACAATGATCTCAAAGACGGAAAATTTATTGCTGTCATTATTAATATCCATAGTAAAGAAAAACGGTTTATCAACCACCCGGTCAGTGCGGTTTCACCGGACGGCAGGCGGGCGGTCAGCATTAATTTTGCGCGCCTCCGGCATACGCGTCCCGGATACGGATACGGCGGGGACGGCCAGGACGCGCGCATGGATATTGCCTTTCCGGAAAACGACGGACTGTTTCTAATTGATCTGAAAACAGGCGAGACGAACCTGATCTGTTCCATTGCCCGAGTTCAGGAGCTGGTGCCTGAATTGCCGCAAGAGGGACGGGAGTATTTTAACCACACCTTGTTCAGCCGTGACGACAGCAAGATATTCTGGCTGGCGTGCGCTATACCGAAACGCAACACCACATCGCTAACTGTCAACCGGGACGGCACGGATCTGCGCGCCTGTTTTCCGCGAGGCTGGGGCGGATCGCATTTTGACTGGCTGAACGGTGATGAGCTCATGGTCACGGCCCGGCATCAGGGAAAACAAAGGCGGCATATTCTGTTTACGGTCGGACAGGACAATTATCGCGTACTCGGCGACGGATTGCTGGATTTTGACGGCCACGGTACATTTTCACCGGATGAGCAGTGGATGGTGACCCATACCTATCCCAATAATCCGACCCGGGAGAACAAGTTGTTTTTAATGCACATGCCCACCGACGCCACGATTCCGGTCGGGCGTTTTCTGGAACCGGAGACATTCACCAGCAAATGGCGATGTGATAATCATCCGCGCTGGAGTCCCAAAGGCGATATGATTGGATTCAATTCCACCCATACCGGCAGTCGGCAGGCGTATATTTATAAACTCAACTGGAAATAATATTTTGTTATTTTGAAAAAGTATAGACTATGAATTGACAACACAAAAGCATTTTCAAAGGAAAGTTCTGATCAGATATATAAGTGCATTGCTGTTTATTTGCCTTTTGATCTCTTCGCTTTATGCCCGGGAGCAACTCGATTATCATCTGCGACTGGAACCGGTCTGGTCGCGGGTGGCGGATGCGTTGGGGGAACCCGGCTCGGTGGAAAGCGTCGAGTTTTCACCGGATGGCAAAACCATTGTCAGCGGCACCAAATATGACAATTCCGTAATTCTATGGCGCACTTCGGACGGAGCGGAATTATGGCGCCGGTATACAAAAGAGGAAGTGGAGCGCGTCGGCTGGTCTGCCGACGGCCAATATGTGGCTGCGGCCAGTGAAGATTATCGGGTCACCCTTTATAAAGCAGCAAGCGGTGAGGTGTTCAGGGTGCTGGATCACACACAGGGTATTGACGGTCTGACCTGGTCGCATAAAGGACAACTATTGGTGACCGGGGAGGAAAAGACAGAAATGAACGACAGCACCACCCGGGGATGGATCCGGGTGTTTGATATATCAGCGGATAAAGAGATTTGTAAACTGGATTTTGGTAATACGGTAAACGAATTGTTTTTCACAAAAGACGATCGTTATCTGCTGGCTGTGGGACACGGTGCGGTGAAGGTTTACGATACATCCGACTGGTCGCTGGCACAGACGTTAAAACCCGATTATTATGTGACTTTTACCAGCGGTGTATTTTCCCCGGACGGAACCCATGTGTTTGCCGTGGGCCAGGGCGGCACCTCGCGCGGCAATGCCTATTTGTGGGACTGGCGGAGCGGTGAACTGCTGAAAATGTTCAACCACAGCGGTAAAAAAATCGAATCTGTATCCTGGCATCCCAACGGTGATTATATTGCGCACGCAGGACATGATCCTTATATTTATGTATACCGGGTGACGGATATTCTGCGCTATTTTAGTGACCATATTCCGGTCGCCCACAAAGTCTGGGCCGGCGATCATGCCGAGTACATTAATTTTAATACGGACGGCAGTTTTCTCGTCAGCGCTCATCAGAACGGTCTGATCAAACTCTGGGTCTGGATGGGGGAGGATTCCGATTTGAATGCCAGACGCCACAGCTGGATCAAAACGCATCAATCGGATGCCGGGCATTAGAGATGGTTTACCCGAATGAAAAGAATGTGCTGTGACCATCTGTGATCGCGCAGGGGTTCAATTCCTGTGCGCAGTATCTCCGGATGTTCTACCTTTGGCCTGTGACGGTCTCAAGGTAGCGGATGCCAGAGGGCAGAACCCTCTGTTATTGTGCGTGACGGGGGTAGAACCCCCGCACGATCCCCTGGTCCAGGTCGAGTTTTGATGTTTGGTATAAATTCTAGTGTTCTGCCATCCAGGTGCTTGCGAATATGATCGGCAATGGGCAATGTAGAACACAAAGTGTCAAGCACAATGCGGGCTGCCTCAATGTCCCATTCCATGCCGCAGTTTCTAACATATTCTTCTAAAGGCTGATAATCTTCCAGATTTTTATAGGGATTTTATAGCATTTTGAAAGGGTTGTAAAATGATGCGGAGAGATTTTGTAAAGAACGTAGCGGCTTTGTCAGCCGTCGGTAGCATGACAAAAAGTATCGCCGGCAAACCGCTGACGGACACTCTTGGAAAAGAAAATAAAACAGATCGTCATACCGCAGTTCGTCCGCGTGCCATCAGTATGTGGGATTTTTCCTGGATTGAACGGCGCTGGCCGGGTGCCGGATATGAGAACTGGGATGTTGCGCTTGATGAATTAATGGAACGCGGATACAATGCCGTTCGTATTGATGCGTTTCCGCATCTTGTTGCGGATAATCAATGGAAAGAATGGACTTTACATAAAGTCTGGGGGGGATTCAGAACTGGGGCAGTCCGAATATCAATATAGTCCGGATTCAGCCCGGCTTGAACACCTTTATTGCCAAATGCCGGGATTGCGGTATTTACACGGAAAAGCCGGACTATTGGAAAAAACTGTTAACGGACAAGATACATCTCGTAGCCGAACATACCGCCAAAGCCGGGTTGCCGCTTGTAACGACTGAATGCTGGGGCATTATAGATTATAAGGACTGGCCGCTTTTATCCTGGGACTGGGTCAAGGAGCTGTGCGAACTGGGCACCATCACCGCTGCCTCCACGGGTCAGTGGATTGCCATTGCGACCAGTAATTTTTGCGGCCCGCAGTTTGTCGGGATGTGGCGGGATGTGGAATGGCATCAGCGGTTGACGGAAATTATAAAATCAGCACCGATTCATGCGAATCTGTCGGATAAAGCTGTAAACGCATTGAGCTAGAATCCGCTTTTACCTGTATAAAAACTGAAAAATCCGGGTTTAAAACGGTATCGAGTATGTCATAACTCTTGCAATTTATACGTAATCGCTTTATATTCAATATAAATAAAGAAAAAATAGAATAACCGTGTACTTGCGGAAAACAGAAATTACAATTTACGACATTACCCGGGAACTTTCGACCGCGTCGGTTTCCCGGCGTTTCAGGGGCGGTCTGGAGAGAGTCAGGCGCTTTGCCAAAAAATAAAAAAACCGGTACTTTACTGTTCTTGCAGGAAACTGGAGGTTTCTATGAAGAAAGCATATACGCTGTTATTTATCGTTCTCATGATAATTTTTGCAGGATGTCAAAAAGATCAAATCGAATCATCTTTTTCTCTGAGTTACGAGTCCGACATTAAAAGTCCGATCGAAATTCCGCCTGGAAAAATAAATGCGTCCGCCTCCCAGCTTTCCGGCGCCGTTGCCGACGCCGAAACGTTGGTCTTTCAAAAAACACCGGCAATTTTCTTTGGCAAGGCAAACCGTGATCAAACCACATTTTGTACGATTCTGAAAAAAAGCCTTTCCGGTGAACCGATCAAAGTCGGTGAATCCGGTTATAACTCTCCATTTACCTTTCAGGATCAGGAAACCGGAAGCCTCCTTTTAAACGAGGGGGATGAGCCGATACTGGCCTATCAATACGAGCAAAAACTCGAAAACCGAGTGCCCAAACGCTACAAACGTTCCACTTATGTGCATCCATTATATGATTTAAACGGCAGGGTATTAACCGATGATTTTCCAATTGATCATTATCATCATCGCGGATTGTCCTGGAACTGGCCCAAAGTGTGGGTGAATGAAGAACGTTATGATTTGTGGCATATTCACGGCATGCGCAATGAGTTAAAAGGGCTTTACCAGATTTTTGATAAATGGACCCTGAGAGAAACCGGACCGGTGTGCGCGTTGCTGGGCATTAAAAACCACTGGGAGACGGAAGACGGGCAGCATGTGATGGATGAAAATACGCTTTTCAGAGTGTTTCGCAAAACCGGTACCGGCAGAGCCATTGATGTTCAGCTGACCTGGACGGCGATCGAGTCGATAAAAATATCCGGTCAGGATAAAAAAGGATACGGCGGATTTAATCTGCGTTTTGCCCCGCGCGAGAACACTCAAATCACCTCACAGGCCGGACCCGAGGCATCGGACAGTAATTTGAGAACCTATGCCTGGGTTGATTTTTCCGCTCAATTTGAAGGTCAGTCTGAATATTCAGGGGCGGCTGTTTTTCAGCATCCGTATAATCCTGATTTTCCGGCGGGCTGGTGTCTGCGCTATTACGGTTATATCGGAGTGGCCTGGCCGGGACTTGAAGTGCTTGAACTCGAACCCGGCGAGTCGTTCACCTTAAAATTTCGACTGTACGTGCATGACGGCGATGCAGCTCAGGGTCTGGTTGAACAGGCTTATCATGTTTATCAGGGACAGTTGATGCTGGAAGATTAAATTTGGAGGAGTCGTTATGAGCAGCAAACAACAGAGCAGAAGAAATTTTTTGAAAACCGGTTTGGCCGGATTCGCCGGTTCTGTATTGTCACAGACCATTGTTCCCGGGTCTGTGATTGGCGCCAACGCGCCGAGTAACCGGATTTATGTGGGAGCAATCGGAACGGGACGAATTTCACGGGCTCATGATATGCCGGAAACTTTAAAATATCCCGATACCGAGCTTGTTGCGGTTTGTGATGTGGATTCAAAACGGGCACGTGAAGGCAAAGAGTGGGTGGAACAATATTATCGGCAACACCGGAAAAAGTCGATCCAGGGCGTTACAGCCTATGGCGATTACAGGGAATTGCTGGCCGATGAACGTATTGATGCCGTGCTCATCAGTACACCGGACCACTGGCATGTGATTCCCGCCATGGAAGCGGCCAGGGCCGGCAAAGATATCTACCTGCAAAAACCCACATCTTTGACCATTGCCGAGGGCCGGGAACTGAGCAATGTAATCCATCAGACAGGCCGGATCCTTCAGATCGGCAGTCAGCAGCGTTCTGTTTCTCCCTGGCCTCAGTTCAAACGGGCCTGCGAACTGGTGCGCAACGGCCGCATCGGTGAGGTGCATACGATTTATATCGGCCTGCCGGGTGATCCGGCCGGTGAGGTGGAAGCGGAAATGCCCATTCCCGATAACCTTGATTATAATTTTTGGCTGGGACCGACTCCCTATGTGTATTACACGGAAAACAGAGTGCATCCTCAAGCTGATTATTCCCGGCCCGGATGGCTGCGTTGTGAGCAGTTTGGCGCCGGCATGATCACAGGGTGGGGAGCACATCATATCGACACCGCGCACTGGGGCATGGGAACGGAATTCACAGGTCCGATTGAAATTCAAGCTGAAGCGGAATTCCCGGAAAAAGGATTGTGGAATGTGCACGGCGATTTCAAAGTTAAAGCCCGGTATAAAAATGGCGTAACCATGCACATCAGCGGCGAGTATCCCAACGGTGTCAAGTTTGTTGGCAGTGAAGGATGGATTTTTGTGTCGCGCGGCTCCTATTCCGTGACTGCAAGTGATCCTGCGAGCGTTGCGGAAAATACCAAGGCGCTGAATGCAAGCAATCCTGAAATATTGACATCAGAGATCGGAGCGGATGAAATTCATCTCTATGAAAGCCCGGAGCAGCACGGCAACTGGCTGGACTGTATTCGCTCGCGGCGTCAACCGGTGGCCCCCGTTGAAGTGGGGCATCGATCCTGTTCCGCCTGTCTGGTGTCCCATATCGCCATGAAACTGCCGCGAACCTTGTATTGGGATCCTGTGCGTGAACGATTCCGGAATGATGATGAAGCGAATTCGATGCTTTCCAGGCCCGCTCGATTGCAGTGGAGATAAAAAACGTGGGGGTAACCTGAATAAAATTGTTTTTTATCTGCTGTTGAGCTTGCCGGTTTTTTCGGCAAATCCTTTTAGGTGAATTCTGGATTAGAACGGCGTCTGGCAGACCGCTGAAGGTGGGATGCATGCACTGGAACCGCGTGCGTTACTGTATTGGATTTCCACCGGATTTCTGCTATGATATCGCCGATGCGGTCGGGATTGTGGTACTGGACGAGTTCCCCGGCCGGCATTTAATTCTGTCCCTTGAACAGGGCGCATGCCTTGAGGAAAGCAGGCATGCGGAGCTGGTTTTTATGCAACAGCGGGTGGAATCCTCCGGAATTGTGCGTGACGGGGATGGCCGCGCGCACGATCTCAACTATTTATACGTATACCGGACATGCATTTATACGTCGATAGATTCTTTCAGGGTTTAAGGGTCGATGAGCCCAATCAAAAGATGAACAGAATCGCTTTGGGGTTCTTTGCTGGCGCGCAGTATATAGCCAAGGCATGGCAGGCGGCTGCATGATCACTAACCGTTGTGCTAAAGATTTTTGAGTTTCTTTTCAATCAACTGCGCCAGCTGATCCGGTGAAAACAACAGGGCATGATCCGGATTGATCGTGGACACTGTCTGCTGCAACTGGTCCAGTTTGTTCTGTAAGAACTGCATTTTTTCTATCAACCGGTCTCGGTCCCCGGTTTCCCAGTATTCACCTTCATCGATAACCTGAAGATCGGGGATATATTTTTTCTTCAGAAACCGCAGCAGTTTGACAATTGAGATGTGTAGGTCCGGCGGGGCGAACTGGGTTTTGACAAAATTGTATACCTCTTTGTCGTTTAACTCACCCTGTTTGATCGAAATCAAGGTGATTGGACTTGTCAATCGGCCCTGCGGGTCAAAAAACAAGGTCAGGGATTCGCTGGCCGGGTGCAGTTGGATAGAAATTCCTTTCAATGGCAAATGCCCCGTGATCCCGCCGTCGGCAATTTCCGCTGTACAGGGTTTCGACCAGTCCTCATCAAGTATCTGATACGGCCAGTCCATAATATCGGCTATATCGGAAAGTTCATCGACGAGTTCAGTGATCAAATCGGTGTTTTTTAATATTCCAGAAAAATGGATCGTGATCCCCATGTTGTATTGTCCTTTCGTTTTCCCCGGGGTTGTGATTTGAGTGATATGATACAGATAAATTTAATTATTTTCAAGAGGTTTTTTTGTTATTCAAATAGATATGTTTACAAAAGATTTGTTTTTAATCGCGTTGGCCATTGTTTTATTACAGATGGATATATTTGAAAATTTTATGATAATACGATGTTATCAAAATGTTTGCCTATGCATAATTATATCTATTCTTTGTGCACAGATGCTGTGCATGATATATGAATTCACGATACAATATCTGAATTCAAACATGAAATAATGATATGGCGTTCAAAAAAATTGTTTTATTTCAATCCAGGGTAAACTCGTTTCAATGTGCATTGTTTCCGAAACGGTACGCGACACTCACAAATCCTTAGAATCAAATACTTTGGCATAAAACCGATCCAAAGCCCGGCTGTATTCCTGTTTTTGCGGCAGATCATTGTGTCCGCTGTTTTCAATAATAACGAGTTCTTTTTGTTCAGAGCTGGAAATCCCATATAATGACTCGGCCATGGACGCAGGGGTAACCTGATCATCTTCTCCGGCAATGATCAGCAGCGGCAGCTGCATCTTTGCAATCCGCTTTGTATTGCTGCTTTCCAGCAGGGATGAATCAATGTCAAATTGGACAAACGGTTTTAAAAACCATGGCAGCAGTCGGCTGGTCCAGTCTTTGGCATCGGTCACCGGACATTCCAGTACCAGCCCCTTGGACGGCTTGCTATCAGCAAGAAACGCTGCTGTATAGCTGCCCAGCGAATGACCGTGAATCACCAGAGAATCCGGAGAGATATTGCGTTCCCCGGTCAGAAATTCATAAGCGCCGATGGCGTCCTGCTGCAGTCCCGCTATGCTCGGTTCGCCGGGATTCTCGCCATAGCCCCGGTAATCAAACACCAAAAGGTTTACCCGCTGTTCAATGATGGAGCGGATAATGTGGTACGACGTCACCATGACAAATCCGTTGCCGCCGCAATAGAGCACCGTACCGCGCGCCTGCGGATGTTGTATGAGCCAGCCGTTCAGTTCAAGACTGTCACCGGAAATAAATGTCACAGATTCGAATTCATAGCTCCTGTCGCGAAACCATTGTGCATCAATGGTGCGTTTGACGTCAAACGCGTCTTTTTCGGTCAGTTTGATTTTTGTGCAGCCGGATAAGAGTAAACCGAATACTGCGATCAAACAAAATACTCTTCTCATTGTTCATCCTTGTCGCTTTTATGGTGTAACAACGATCGATCTGAAAATATTTTCAATATTTTATTAGAGCATTACCAATGGATTCTATTCCCGAATCAGGCAGGTGGTGTACCTGGGATTATCAGACTGTCTCAGGGACCACGCGGATCCCGCCACACCAGGTGTTCGTCTTTTCGTTCTGCAAAGAAATCCGGACAGTGTCCGTCTCCCTGACCGCTGAATCCGCCGTCGGGGGCACAAAGTATACTGCCCTTTGCATCATAGAGTGTACTGAATTGATCACAGCATTGCGCCGGCACATAATAGACGATCCGGCCTTTGTAGGTGTATCTCCATATGGATTGCGGCGGATTTCCCACCGGTGCATTTTTGAATTCGGTTACAAGATCATTTAGCCAGTCCGGATTGATATCCGGAGACAGCGAGCGTTCGCAGCTGGAATACAGCATTATCAAAACAATCATGATAAAAAGGGTTTTTAAATGCATTTCATTTGCCTCCCGATAAAATCAGAATCTGCTAACAGTATGATTTTTATCTATGACTCCATATTATTACTCTGATAATTCATACAACAGTTTGTCAATAAACTCCGCCTGTCCCTTTAATATTTTCTCCCGTGCCTCCTCGATATCAAACCATCCGGCCCGGTCAACCTCGGGATAGGACTTGACTTTTCGAGTTTTTCGCCCATTCCAGTTCAAAGGTGTTGCTCTCGATTTTGGATACATCGACATCCTGCTGCAAAGCCCAGGCGTGCATGATTTTACCGCTTTTCTGTTTTGATTCGCCCAAGGGAATAAAATCCCAGTCGGCTTGAACCGGTTTCTTTTTTGAATTCGCGTACCGCTGCTTTCAGTGGATCCTCATCGTTGAATTCACCTTTAGGGATCGACCAGGCGCCTTTGTCCTTGCGGGTCCAGAACGGTCCGCCCGGATGCACCAGCATGACCTGCAGAGACGAATCCCTGTATCTGAACAACAGAATGCCTGCGCTGTGACCGCTCATCTTTTTCCGGCAATATCTAATGATATTTGTTTATTGAGAATACAAATTTTCGCGGGAACATGCAAAAGGATTCTGTTGTCTGTTTACCAGACTGGAAAACAGCTGGTCCATATCCGGACGCAGATAAAGATCAAGGTCATGGGGATGAATGGCGATCCGGCCGGTTTGTCTGCGTGACCGGAGACGGTTGACTGCATTGTTCAAACGCAACGCGCTGCGCCGCAGGCGAGTGTCGGCTTCAAAACCCAGTAGCGGCATGGGTTCGAACCGGTCGGGATTTGAATCATACAGCCCGTTCAGGAACTCGTAACATCGAAAGGGCAACTCGCGCAATCGCTGACGGGAAATTTTCCCCATAGCCCAGGCAGGCGGGACATAGAGTTCAGGAACCTGCAGCCCGTTGTCCGGGAACCAGTGATGACAGCGACGGATCAGGGCCGCAATCTCTGATTCGCTCAGCGACAGATGCTCTGCGACCCGGCGGGAAATGACCAGGGCGTGCAATTTGTGATAAACGCTCCGGCATGCATCCACATGATGAATCCATCCGTGTCCCGCCAGTTGATGACCCTGGTTCTGCAGGCTGCGCAAAGTCATAATGTCTTTGCGGTCCCATTCTTTACCCGGAACCACCAGCAGGGTCACTTTATGAATACCGTAACCGGACAAATAGTCGAGGAGTTTTTCGGGTTTGTGAGAGGGTGGACGGCATGACATCGTGAATGGATATGCAAAATTTTTCAGCAGACATGTCAGTTTTGCGCAAGGTCCGCTCCCTGGAGAATAGTTTGCCAATGGGTCAATGTCTGATCGTTGACCGCGCGGGTGATCTGATACGCGGTTTCGGCCTTTGCCTGCAGGGTGTGCGGTACATCACCGGCAATGCGCTTCAGGGCGCCGGCCAGGGTTTCATCCTCCTGAATGCTGTACAGTCCCTGCGCCAGTTCCGGCCATTGCAGAATGCCGCAGTGTTGAGAGACCAGAACCAGCCGCCCGCGCGCCATGCCTTCCAGCGCCACGGTGCCGAATGATTCAATGTGAGAGGGCAGAATCAGCATATCCGCCGCATCGATCTGTTCGAGCAGCTGCTTGCGCGTCAGCCAGCCGAGGAGTTTGACATTGTCCAGAGTCTCGGCTTTTTTCTGCAAAGCGGGACGTTCCGGGCCTTCGCCGGCAATGAGAAATTTTTGATTCGGGCACACCTCGGCGGCTTCGATGAGTGCCCAGATGTTCTTTTCGGATGCCAGACGTCCGGCAAACAGAACGGTTTTAATTTTTCCTGAAAACGGACGGATTTCTTTATGAAAAAAATCTTTGGAAATACTGGTGCCCACACAATGCACCTGTTTGGCGCCCACCTGTTTGGCTTCCTGAGCCATTTCTTCTGCCGTGGCGACTACGGCATCGGCGGAGCGCATGAGAAAACGGCTCAGACTCTGCAGACAGTTGCGGCTGACAAACGCGCGCAGTCCTTTCCAGTACATCTGTGTCAGTTTGTCATATGCCGTATGATGTCCGACGATGAAGCGAATGTGATGTCGACGGGATAAAATATAAGCAAAAGCACCGAACGGCCCCAGCGTGGGGGCCACGATAACATCCGGTTTGATCTCGCCCATACGCCGGGCGATTCGAATGATATTCGGGAAATTGATGCGCTGGGTATAATCGCCGGGCATACGCAGAGAAATACCGCTTTGGCGGAAGTAGCAGTTGGCTTTGGCGGGAATCATTTCCACATGATGGGACAGCTCACCGAGATAGGCCATCAGATCGCGATAATACGTCCCCACCCCGTTCCGGTCGGGAATGGCATCCGACAGCACTACAATGCGGCAGGCTGATTCATGGCACGGGGCGTTGTCCTGCTTTTCAACAACAACCGGACTGTTTTTATGTATGGATACAGTACAAACATCGCTATTCGGCAGTAGATGAGCTCCCATCCGTTTGTGGACAAGTGTGGAATCGGGTCAAAAGCGCGGACGCAAACTTGAAATCCGTTTTTAGAGATTGTAAATACAGGCCAAAGTGGTCCGGGCTATAGTGATGACCGCTCTTGTAGGCACGGGATTGCCGGTCGAGACGATCCAGTTTATTTTTATAGTTCCGGGTCAACGGCAGGTTGAATTGTTTGTATACATGCAAAATCGAGTCGCGCAGACGTGAGTGCAGGTTCTGAATCGGCAGCACGGTATACTGCTGCTCGGTAAGACCGGGCAATGTGTTCAGCAGAGACCGGTAGTGATGTTTCATCAGCGCGATCATGTTGTTTTGGAAATCCGGATCGGATGCCGCCCCGCCGAATGAACGCCGGGCCGTGTCCGCGACGCTCAGCATCGAAGGGACGCTTTTCACTGGATCGCGCGCGCAAATGATAAACCGGGCGTCCGGGAACGTTTGATGCAGATCGGATAGCCAGGGATTGAATGACGCGTTCTTGGACAGCAGTGATTTATGCGCACCTGACACATACAAATGTTTCTGCAGACAGGCTTTGTAAAATGCGAGAATTTGCCGTTTATCCTGTTTTGAAACCGATTCGTCGAAAAATGCATAGCGCCAAAGCCGTCGACTCTTCGGGAACAGCAGGATCAAACCCGAGCAGGTCAGGGTCATACACATGAAAAAATAGTCCTCTTCCGGAGCCTGCAGGGCGCTGGGATGCATGTCATCCGCCATGTGCAGGATTTTGCGTTCAATGCTGGATACGAGTTGTCCAACCGGGCTATTCAGTTGCCGATCTATCGCGGCTGCAAGATGCATGATCTTTTTCTGAATGATGCTTGGCGCCAGAAACAGCTCCCAGGTGGACGGGGTGGTGAATTGGCCGCGGTCCTCTGCCAAAACACGGTGCAGATGGGTGGTGCCGCTGCGCGGCGGTCCCAGGATGAAGAGCGGTCGGCGGATACTGGTTTTGGAATATTCAGGGTAAAGCAGGGCGTCAAGGAAAAAGCCGAGCCAATGGACGAGTTGTAATAGAGTAAAGAAAGGTAGAAATACAGAAATGAAAAGAGCGCGTTTTATTTTTTCACTCAAAGCTGCCTGCGGACTGGTTTTAAACGCGTCCCGGAGTAACCCGGGAACCTGTTTAACAGTGTTAAAAAATAGATGGGTGTGCTTTTGTTGTTGTTCCATTTGAATTTTCATTCCGGTGCGGTCAAACCGTGTCAAGTTTTTAAATATAGAACAGGGCTGATAAAAATAGGGTTTTGAATGAATTTTATCAAGTTAAGTGTATGTGATTTTTAAGCAAAGTTTGGGAAAACAATCGGATACAAAAGACTCGAATAATACGCTTGTTTTTCTTTCTCTTTGCCGCAACTGACTGCTATAGTTTATTATTGAACGTACAAAGTACTGTCAATATGTTGAACAGTGTAAGTTGTAAAATATCAAGTATAAGCGATACTGTCTTGAATCTAATAAATTTGATGTAAAGAATTTAAACATTTTAAAACAATATGATAAAGTGGGAATGTTCCAAGTTGTTGATATTAAATGATTTATGATATTGGCATGGTGTTTGCCGGAAAGCTATATAAGCATATCATTTTAACCTGTTATTGTGGAGGATCGCTTTGATACCAACGAGAGACAGTCACCCTGAAAACAATCACAATCAGTTTCGTTGTTCTCCCTGTCAATTGATCCGGATGAATTCAAAAAGTAAATTTTTGCAACACGCAAACTATAAAAGAATTGTCATATCAACTAAAAAAATGCCCAAGGCGTTCAGTTTTCAAAAGGTTACAAATTTTATCCCAATCATCATGACCTGTAGAGTTCTTTTTACCCCCATTCAAACGTTATTTGGCGCAGATTATTCGCTCAGTGGGCAGGATTGCAGTAAATGGTATTCATATCGAACAGAGCACATAAAACGGGAAGAAAAAGGAGAATAAAATGAGAAAAAATAATGTTTTGACAGGACTCATAATGGCAGTGATGCTGATGGTATCAGCGAATCTGTTTGCAACGGATTATGAAGTCAGCGGAGCAGGAATCGCTGACATAAACGGAACCTATGTGGAAAACGGCACAAATTGTGGTAAGCCAAAATACGAATTTACAAATGGTGGCACTACATATTATTTGGCTTTTAACAATATAGATTTCGGAGATTATTGGATTATTGGAGAATCAGCGGCCTTAGTTGATATGCCTGGTTCTGAATATTATATTTCTTCAAGTAGCGATACGCCTCCTTCAGATGGATGGAATGTTATGGGGAGCGGGGACCCTGCACCAACTGTTTCATTAGCAAGACCGAATCTTTCCCGGAACGCAGATATTTTTTATGAATCTACAGATAATGACGGTTCTATCGCTAATACGATAACCATTACCTATAACCTTCCGGAGGGAGATTCATTTTCGGGTAGTAACGGCACTTTCAGCACAGATAATTACACAACTGCAAATGTACCTGCCGGATTAAGTGTAAGCATCACAAAAAATAGTGATACCGAGTTAAGTGTTGCCTTGACCGGGAATGCTTCCAGCCATGCTTATACCGATGATATTTCCAACCTGGAAATAACATTTCTCGATGCGGCTTTTACCAACGGAGACGCCTCCGCAGTAAATAACAGCACCCAAAGCAATATCGAGGTTGATTATGGACTGCTCATTACTTCACTGACGGATTTACAAACCCTATCCAATACTTCAGCCAACTGGGATGAATACATTATCCAGACCATAGATATTGATGCTTCAGCTACAAGCGGATGGAACAGTGGAGCCGGCTTTTCGCCAATAGGGAATTCTACCACGAAGTTTACCGGCTATTATAACGGTGGTGATCATAGCATTGATAACCTTTTTATTAACCGTCCGGCTACCGATTATATCGGGTTATTCGGGTATGTGGACGGAGCAACGATTAAAAATATCGGAGTGACAAATGTTGATATAAGTGGAGAATATTATGTCGGCGGCTTGGTGGGCTATAATAATAATTCTTCTGCAGTCAATAATTCTTACAGTAGCGGTAGTGTAACCGGTAACAATCGTTATGTTGGTGGCTTGGTGGGACAGAATTATAATTCTTCTACAATTACTAATTCTTACAGTAGCGGCAGCGTAACTGGTAGTGCTGATTATACCGGCGGCTTAAGTAGGGAGGAATACAACTTCAACAATTACCAATTCTTACAGCAGTAGCAGTGTATTCGGCCCTTCTTATGTCGGTGGTTTGGTAGGGAGGAATAATAATGCCACAATAAGCAATTCTTATTCCACGGGCGATGTCACAAGAAATGCAGGAAGTACTTCAACATATTTCGGAGGATTTTGTGGATATAGTTATAACGGTAGTATCGAGTCTTCCTATTCTGTAGGCAGTGTCTTTTATGCCGAAGCTACTGACCCAACGGATAAAGGTTTTGTTGGGGGTGAAACTGGTGATAATAATACATACACCGCCAACTTCTTCGATAGCGATGCTTCCAATCAAAGTAGCGATGCCGTTGGAGCTGCAACAGCTTTGAGTACTGCCCAAATGCAGGATTACAATACATTTACGGATGTTACCGGAACAACTGTCGGATTAACTTCTGCCTGGGATATGATTGGAACAGAAAACGATGATGCAGGCACAAATGACTATTGGGATATGGACCAGGAAGGTACGGTAAACAATGCTTATCCTATATTAAGCTGGCAAGACGGTGCGGATGATATTCTTTTTGAACTTCCATATTCCGGCGGCAGCGGAACATCCGGCGACCCATATCAAATCGCCACAACCGATGACTTGATTGAATTATCAAACACTTCTGCCGATTGGGACAAACATTTTATCCAAACTGCTGATATTGCCTTTGATGCCACCGAAATCAATGTGGATTGGAATGGCGATGGCTCTACCGGACCTGCAGAGGGCTTTTCACCCATTGGAAATAACACCACAAATTTCACCGGCTCTTATGACGGGCAAAACCATACCATTGACAATCTATTTATCAACCGCCTTTTTGAAGCTTACATTGGATTATTTGGTAATACAATGAACGCAATCATTAGAAACCTTGGTGTAACAAATATTGATATTACTGGCGATTACTATACTGGAGCATTAATTGGTAGCTCAGAGTCGGGAAGTGTATCGAATTGTTATAGTACAGGAAGTGTATCAGGTGATTATGACATTGGTGGTTTAATCGGTAGTGCTTTTGGTGGTTCAGTTTCCGACTCTTACAGCAGTTGCACAGTGACTGGTTCCAATTATTATATTGGCGGTTTAATTGGCAGTAATTCAAATTCAATTGATAACTGTTATAGCACCGGAGATGTAGAAGGAAGCGATAATGTTGGAGGATTGCTTGGATTTAATTCGGGGGCAGTTTCACAATCCTATAGTACTGGCAGTGTCAGTGCTGATTATAGCTGGAAAGTAGGAGGCTTAATAGGCATCAACATGATGGCATCCATTGAAAACTGCTATTCTACCAGTGATGTTACGACTGGATTAGATATTTCGGAGCAAACAGTGGGTGCCTTTATTGGCTCAAATGGCGATGGAACTGAAGGAGCCGCCGGCGGGGATGTATCCTATTGCTATGCTACTGGTGATGTGGTTTATGATGGTGGTACAAACCCAACGGATAAGGGCTTTGTGGGGGTGAGTGTTGCTACGGGTGATCAGACTCCGGTTTACACCGCCAACTTTTTCGACAGTGAAGCTTCCAATCAAAGCAGCGATGCCGTTGAGGCTGCAACAGCCAAAACCACCACAGAAATGCAAACGCAATCGACCTATACCAATGCCGGCTGGGACTTTATCGTTGAAACGACCAATGGCACGGATGATATTTGGAAATCGACCATCACGTATCCGCATTTCGCCTGTTTTATACCGCCCACCCAAGCCTGTGAAGTGGGCTGCTCGGACGCAGGAAGCGGCAGTCTGGAATTATCCTGGACGCGCGGCAACGGCGACGGCAATGCTGTTTTTATAGCTCAGGCAAGCAATGGTACTGCGTCGCCTGTGGACAATGAAGAATACACCGCCAACACCGAATTCGGCAGCGGTGAGCAAATCGGCGCCTCTGGCTGGTACTGCGTCTATGTCGGCACGGGTACCTCGGTCACGGTGACCGGCTTGAGTTCGGAAACGGCCTACCGGGTGCATGTCTGCGAGTACAATCTGGGCTCCATCTATTATAATGATGAAACCTCAACCAACAATCCGCAGAATTATGAGGAACCGGTGGTTGTTGAATTGAGCGCGTTCAAGGCTCAGATATCGAATGCAACTGTTACCCTCACCTGGAGCACGGAAGGCGAGACCGGAACCGCCGGATTTCATATCTATCGCAGTGCAGACCGGAATGGTTCGTACGGGCGCGTGAATGCCGCACTGATTGCGGCAACAGGCGCAGCCACCCGCGGCGCTGATTATGACTATATAGATGATGAACCGCTGTCCGGCGACGCGTTTTACAAACTGCAATCGGTGGATGTGGACGGCAGCACACAGTTCTCCCGGGCCGTTTCTACGGCCTTGACCGGCGTGGAGGAGCAGAATATGCCGGAGCGCTTTGCTCTGCATCAGAATTATCCCAACCCGTTCAATCCGACCACCACGCTGCGTTACGATCTGCCGCAGGATGCGCATGTCACCTGTGTGGTGTACAATGTGCAGGGCCAAAAACTGGCCACGCTGATTGACAGTCACAAACCGGCTGGCGAACACGCCTACACCTGGAATGCCGCTGAACGGTTTTCCAGCGGATTGTATATTATCGTCATGCGTGCCGGGGAACAGGTGTTCAGGCAGAAAGTGTCGCTGGTGAAATAGAAACAGAATCAACTTATAGTACACCTTTCAGGTGTGCTGCGAGTCGATCAGCACCTGGAAGGAAAATGCTCGCTCGGGGCTAAAGTCCCTTATGGTATGAGCTCTATATCCCCGCGCTAAAGCGCGGGATATGAAACACCTGACAAAAGCCAGGTCAACACCTCGTAGTACACCTTCCGGGTGTGCTACGAGTTCAAGTGCACATTTCATAGCAATTTTCAATTTTCTTCCCTCCAAAATTATCGCGGGATGATGCAGCGCATCACCGGCACAAACCTGCCGCTTCACCCGTATCTTACGCATTCCCAGCCAGAGGCTGGGAACGAGATGGTAAAATCTAGTTTAAGCGCATATTAAATATTTTGATTGATTTTTGATTAAAAATGTTGTAAATATAAAAAAGGCCTTTACAATAATAACTTGAGAGGAAAAGCATGTCGTGCAATTATGATGATATATTGGAATTAATTCATAAACTCCCTGAAAAAGATATCGAAAAATTGACAATCACTTTACAGTCAGAGATCAAGTTTAAAAAATCATCAAATTCGATCAACGAGTTGATATTAAAGGCGCCAACCTGGACTGATTCAGATTTTGAGCACTATAAAAACGCCAGAAAATCAATCAACCAATCAAGGCTCGCATGATATTATTAGATTCTTCAGTTATAATTGAATTATTCCGAAAAAAAGATAAACAGAACACACTGTTTTACAAAATAGCTGAATCATACTCTGAACTTTATATATCCTCTTTAACTCACTATGAGGTGGGAATAGGCAATAAAGAAAAGCATTTTGACTACTGGCAAACATTATGTAACAATTTGACAGTCATTCCTTTTGATAAAACATGTTCACTGACAGCCATATCTATTTATAAAAAATTAACAGGCCGAAATAAAATGATTGATCTGGCTGATATTCTGATTGGGGCAACAGCAGTCTCACATCATTTTCCGATAGCCACATTAAATGCAAAGCACTTTGAACGAATTGAACATCTGGAAATTATTGCCCATCTGTGAGTTGCTAATAAAAATCTATTATATTACGATCGTTCAATAGCGAAAGCGGGCTGGTCGTTTGTTACAAGTGATGGCAATTGCATTTTGCTGAAAGATAACAACATCAACAATACAAAAAACGACCGTGCACAAACGAATTCTTTTACAAACTACATAGACCTGGGCGTTAGCACGCATTTTTCCAACCCTGTTTCCACTATACCAACCGGCGCGGAAGAGGAAACCATCCCGGAAAAATGTGCTCTACACGAAAATTTCCCCAATCCGTTCAATCCGACCACCACGCTGCGTTACGATCTGCCGCAGGATGCGCATGTCACCTGTGTGGTGTACAATGTGCAGGGCCAAAAACTGGCCACGCTGATTGACAGTCACAAACCGGCCGGCGAACACGCCTATACCTGGAATGCCGCTGAACGGTTTTCCAGCGGTTTGTATATTATCGTCATGCGTGCCGGGGAACATGTGTTCAAGCAGAAAGTGTCGTTGGTGAAATAAGAAAAAACAGACTCATCGTACACCTGTCCGGTGTGCTACGAGTAAACGAACATCTCATCCCATTTGTCGCACACCTTTTAGGTACTGCGAGTTTACATTACCACAAGCTTTAGATTTTCATTGCCACGAGCTTTAGCTCGTGGATACCAATCATCTCACTCAAAACCGGGGCGCCGGGTATCAGTCAACCGATGGTCAGCTCTTGTCTGGTGCGGTCTGGTCTAAACTTTTAAATGCCGAGGGGGGGTACGGGCTGAAACTCTATCAATCATGCTATAACCAGTTGATAGTTGCGTCCCCACTCTGTTATCGTGTTGTTGACGAAATATAGTATTGATCCTGCTGTTATTGCATTTTTTTTAAAAATTGCACGGTTGACCATATTTACTGTTGCTAATGTGCTTTTGTTCGTTTATCTTTATAGATTAATTGAACCAATTATTGCTATGGATAGTCATCTTAAAAAAGCTCACATTGTAGACAACGCTTTACCCCATTCCAAAGAAAATGGAAGATTTTGGGAAAACCGCCAAGACCGCTTTCATTGTGGTATGGATTTGTATGCGCCGCCTTCAAGTCCGGTTTATGCGATGGAGACCGGCCGAATTGTATCGATTCATCCATTCACATCACCCCGAATTCTTGCATATTGGAACAACACCATTGCCGTGGTGCTTGAAGGTGAATCCGGTTATTTGTACAAATATGCTGAACTGGACTCGGCAAATGTGAGCGCCGGCGCGCGTGTTCAGCGCGGTGATATGCTGGGCAAAGTCGGCAGTGTACTGAACGTGAATCAGATTGACGGAAACGCTCCTGAATATATTCAGGAATTAAAAGAAAAAAATGCTCCAGTATGCTGCACCTTGAAGTTTACAAACACCGCCCGTATGTACTGGATTTTTATTCCGGCGGCAATTTATTTTCTGAAACAAAGCCCGAACATTTGTGCGATCCCGCTATCGTACTGAATCGACAATCTTGACAGGCAACCGATGCAACCGACATTTTTGATTTCACATTTGAATAGCGGAGGATTGATTACCAATTATTCATGCAGCTCAAGATGCCGGCATTGCCTGTATCGTTGCAGTCCGGAGTGGCCGAATGATTATATTGACGAGTTGACGTGCAGACAGAATCTTGCTACGGCGAAAGAATTGGGCTGCCGGTCGATGCATATTGGAGGCGGTGAACCCGTTCTGAACAGGCGAAAACTCTTGCGGGTGATTGAATTGTTTCAGGAAGAGGATGTGGTTTTGGATTATGTAGAAACCAACTCGTCATGGTACAAAGATCATAAAAGCGCCTGTGATCTGCTAACAGATCTGCATAGGCGCGGTTTGGATACCTTGCTGATATCCATCAGTCCGTTTCACAATGAGTTTATACCCTTTGACCGGGTCAATGGGGTGATCAAAGCGTGCAAAACCACAGGAATGCGGGTTTTTTTATGGATTGATGATTTTTATGAGGAATTGAATTCCCGGGATGGGAGTCGGTGTTATGATCTGCAGAATTATGATGCTCAATATCTGCAAAAACTGCCGCAACGTTACTGGACGAGTCCGGGCGGCCGTGCGCTGAATTTTCTGGGTGAGCATTTGGGACGAATTCCTCTCGCCCGAATTTTGAGGGTGCATGCCGGGGGCTGCTCGGAACTCGAAATGGTGGATCATTTCCATCTGGACTTGTATGGAAATTATGTACCGGGATTGTGTTCAGGGCTCTCCATTCGCCGGGATGATCTGGGCGCTTCTCTGGACCCGGAAGTTTATCCGATGGTGACGCTGTTACGCAAGCACGGGATTCGGACGTTTCTCGAAATGGCATGTAAAAAATACGATTTTCAGCCCCGGGAATCTTACGCGAATAAATGTGATCTTTGTTTTGATATCCGTCGATATTTTGTGATCGAATGCGGAATGAGGACTTTTGAACTGCAACCTGTTTATCATTATGTTGAGGCGTCTTCCGATGAATGATTCCGGTAAGAAAACCATATTGACTATAGAGGAGTGGGTTTGTCAATGAAAAAGACGCTTATACTAGATACCAATGTCATTCTACATGATTCGAACAGTGTGTTTCAATTTGAAGAAAATGATATTGTCATCCCCATTACCGTGATCGAAGAACTGGATGCATTCAAAAAAGGCCAGGATCAGATTAACTATCATGCGCGCGAGTTTATCCGTTATCTGGATACGCTTCCCAGTGACGGGCTGGTCAATGGCGGCGTCAAGCTGGGTGATCATAAAGGATTGATCCGTATACTCACCCAGTATAACGATGACAATGAGATTACCAGCCTGTTTCATGAGCATAAACCGGATCATCGCATTTTAAGCGCCGCCATGCATCTGCACAAGGCGTTGCCGGGAAAATCTGTGGTTCTGGTGAGCAAAGATGTGAACCTTCGCTTAAAAGCCAAGTCTTTGGGTATACTGGCTCAGGATTATTATTCCGACAAGATCAAGGATATCAAGAATCTGTACCGCGGCAGCCGACTGATTGAAGATTATGACACCTCTGTTATAGACCGTTTGTACACGGATCATGCTGTTCCTCTGGATGAAACCGGAATTGAGAATGCCATGCCGAACGAATATTTTATCCTCAGGCGCGGCAATAAATCTGCGCTCGCCTTTTACAATCCGCGCCAGGAACAGATTGAGCATGTAAAAAAGAATACCGGATATGGCATTGTCCCCGGAATCCGGAACAGACTTTTTCGCTGCACGCACTGATGAATCCCGATTTACCGCTCGTCACGCTGAGCGGCAAAGCCGGGACCGGCAAAACTCTGCTGGCCCTGGCCGGAGCCCTGGAGCGCCGCAAGCTGTACACACAGATTTTTCTGGCGCGGCCGATTGTCGCCCTGTCGAATCGGGATATCGGTTTTCTGCCCGGCGATGTTCAGTCCAAGATTGATCCCTATATGCAGCCTCTGTATGATAATCTCGGGGTGATCCGCGGACAATACAGGGAAACCGAACGCGGATATCAACTGATTGGTGATTTACTGGACCATAATAAATTGATGATTTCGCCTCTGGCTTATATCCGCGGACGCAGTCTGAATAATATTTATTTCATCGTTGACGAAGCGCAGAATTTGACGCCGCATGAAGTGAAAACCATCATCACCCGGGCCGGCGAAGGCACAAAGGTGGTGTTTACCGGCGATCCGCATCAAATCGATACACCTTATCTGGACTCCCGGTCCACTGGTTTGAGTTATGTGATCGAGCGCATGAAAGATCAACCGCTGCACGCGCATGTGACACTTGAAAAAGGTGAACGATCGGAATTGGCCGAGTTGGCCAGTAATTTACTTTGAGGGCAGGGTTATGAAAGATTACAGCGATGCATTACAAATTGAAAACGGGTGTTACAAAACAACACCGCGCCCGACAAATGTGTGGGCGCGTTTGTTTCCGGGACTGGTCTTTTATTCCAAAATTATCAAAGTTGTATTCGGCGCTTCCAAAGATGCACGCAGCGGGCGCCTGACTGATAATGCCTACCGCTGGTACAGTGTGCGTGTGCTGCGTGCCGTTGAGGCGGTCGGCGGCACGGTTGAAATGATGAACCTAAATGCTGCGCCGTCCGATGGGTGGCCCTATGTTTTTGTCGGCAATCATATGGGTACGCTGGAAACCATGCTTTTAGCCTCTGTGCTGATTCCAAAAGGCCCGATTTCATTTGTCATCAAGGAAAGCCTGACAAAGTACCCGGTCTTTAAACACGTCATGCTGAATCAGGACCCCATTGTCGTGGGGCGTGAGAATCCCAGAGAGGACCTGACCACGGTCTTGAAAGAAGGGCAGCAGCAGTTAAAAGAAGGAAAGAGTGTCATTATTTTTCCTCAGCGCACGAGGTCGCTGACGTTTGATCCGTCTACGTTCAACAGTATCGGTATCAAATTGGCGCGACGCGCCGGTGTTCCCATTATTCCGATCGCCATTCGAACCGATTTTTGGGGCAAGGGAAAATGGGTCAAGGAGCTCGGTCCCATTTCTCCGGAACGGCCGGTACAGATCAAGTTTCACCCGCCACTGTCTATCTCCGGCCGGGGCGAAGCGGAACATCAAAAAAGTATCGATTTTATCCAGTCTACGGTGGATGCCTGGTTAGCGGAAACCGATAACCGACGCCACCGTACCAACCAGATCCTGGTCAGATGCTGTGGGAATGATGTCTGAGCCACACTGAATAAAGACGATTGGCTAGAGTATGGTTAGTCATGCAGTGGCTTCTGTCCCTTGGGTGTCCAGCTGTGTGTCAAATGTAGCTGCAGTGGGATGGCTACGGTGCATGCGGCCATCACCACCACCTCTGCCATGGCCACGCATCAATGTCAGGAAGCGAGGTCTCCACTGCCACCAGGATGCGGAGGAGAGGTGCACAGCTCGCTGCAGTGTCCAGGACAGGCATGCACACCACGTCACACATGCCTGGACTAGAACGAGCACTGTCCCACCTTTCGGGTCAAGGTTCAGATCACTGGAGGAGAAGTGAATGAATGGCCACCACTCCAGCAACAGAGACCAAAAAAAAAAT
>JAXHMJ010000003.1:600000-786763 GCA_034521575.1 candidate division KSB1 bacterium | reverse complement strand
CGCCGGCCGGCCTGCCGCGGGCGGCCGCGGCCGGAGCCCCGCGGCGGCCGGCGGGCCGCGGGCCGGCCGCGGCTGCGGCGCGGCCGCGAAGGCGGCCGAGGCCGCCGGCCGGGCATCCACTCGGCCACCGAATTTCATCCAGAAAGCGGCGAAACATCTGGATAACCGCCGACCCTGGATGATCAATTCCATTAAAAAAGAACAAAACATCATGAATGAGCTGCTGCCTCTGGCAGCCGAATATAATGTACCGGTTGTTGCACTGGCCATGGACAAAGACGGCATCCCCCCGTCCTCAAAAGAACGAATCAACGTCTGTACTCAAATCACCGAACAAGCCGACAAGCACGGTGTTGATGCTTCCAAACTGTTCTTTGACCCTCTGGTCATGCCCATTTCATCCGATTACAAAGGAGCAACCGTCACGTTTGACACGTTATCCGGTATTAAAAAACAAATTCCCCATGCCAAAACAACCATGGGGCTGTCCAATGTGTCTTTCGGACTGGTTGAACGCAAACATGTCAATCAGGCGTTTTTGATCGCAGCCCTGTCGCACGGTCTGGATTCCGCGATTTGCGATCCGACCCGTCAATCTGTACGCGACGCTATTCCGATTTGGGTGATCTGATCGCCGGCAATGCACAAGATCCGTCGCCCATCCGGTGCGCGCTGTCAGGAAAACTCGAATTCGGTCGCAAATTTCAGTAATCATTCACAGGACGAACCATGACAGAAACCATTCGAACCCCCCTAAAAGTGGCTCCCTATCTCCGAATGTCGGAACACCAGATTAATTTGATTCATTCAGGCTCTATGCAGATTCTGAATGATCCGGGGCTTGTCTGTTTTAATGAACACGCCGCTGATCTTTACGAACAGGCGGGCTGCCGCGTCAAACGTCGAATGCGCGGCAATGCCGGATGTCTCGAATGTGCGCATCCCGGCTCATGCGTGATTCAGAAACACCTCGAATCCGTTCCCCGGCGGATTATTCTGGGTGCACGCAATCCCGAGAACAAGCTCGAACTGGATGCTGAAAAACCGCATGTCTATTTTGGCACCGGCTCTGAAACCAATATTGTATTGCACTCACAATTAAAAGAGTACACAGCCAAAGACGACGCATCGCAAACCCGGGTCCTTGCGGAATTTCAGAGCGAGCGCGGATCGCTGCAGAATCTCTGCCGCTCGGCAAAATCGGGCGGCAATTAGGTTGATAATTGCAAATTTTTCATCCGCAATGTCAACGCGCGGTATACAAAGAGGTTACATTGCAGAAGAAAGGCACGTCAATGTTTTTCTTGGGCGCTTTGATGTACATGACCAAACATGTCCAGGCCGGACTGGTGGATGTAGACCAGCTCGACGCTGTTTTGAAACTGGCGGAACTCCTGGCGGGCGGGCCTGAAGCCTTTCGGGACAATCCGATCCTGTCGTTTATCACGTGTGTCATTAAAAGCCCGCTTCAAATGGTGGAAGATACAACCGACAAATTGATCGCCATTGCAGAAAAAGGCTGTCCGGTTGTCATTTCCAGTTCGCCCCAGGGTGGTTCCACGGCGCCGATCCAGGAAGAAGGCATTGTATCTCTGATCAATGCCGAGATCCTTGCCGGTATCACACTGGCCCAAATCGTCAATCCGGGCGCCCCGGTGCTGTATGGCGCTGTGCCGGTGCGGGCCCGACTGGATAACCTGCACGACTTGTACGGGGCGCCGGAATTTATCCATTACAACGCGGACTGTATACAGATGGCGCGCCATTACGGTATTCCCTGCTATTCTTCAGCCGGTGTCGGGGATGCCAAAGTTCCCGGTATGCAGGCCACGGTTGAAAAACTGTTCGCTCAACTGCAAATTGCCCAGGCCGGGGCGCAATATATCCATTATGCGTTCGGACTGCTGGACAAGACCAATATTTTCTGTCCGCTGCAGGCCGTACTGGACAATGCCCATATCGGACTGGTCAAACAAATTCTGCGGCAGCCGCAGTTTGATGAACAAAATGTAACCAAAACCACGCAGCAAATACAGAGAATCCGCCGCAGTCCAGCACTAAACTGTTTGCCCGGTATATACGCAAAGCGCGGCGCCAGGGCATTGTGTCGCCGCCGTATGAATTCGAAACATCGGAAGCACGTGACCATGTGCTGACCCATGCACATCAACGCCTGGAATCAATTATGAACGGACCGGAAGAAAAACCGGAACAGAGCATTCTGAACCAGATTTATGATTCCGTTCCGGGAATATTACCGATTGAAAAATTTACAATTAACCCATAAATGAAGGAGTTTGTCATGCAGGAGATTTTGGAAAAAATCAAACAGAACGTGATTGAGGGACGAATTGACAGCGAAGACGAAGGATTTGACGGAGACCTGGAAGGTGAACCGGGTGTGATTGAACTGGTGGAACAGGCGCTTGAGCAAAACATATCAGCATCTGAAATTCTGAACCAGGCGGTCTCTCCAGGCATGGAAATTGTCGGTAAAAAATATGAAGACGGAGAGTATCTGATCCCGGGATATGCTGGCGGCCGCTGAATGTGTGAGCGAAGCCACGAAAATCCTCGAGCCACAACTGATGGAAGGCGATGTCAAAAGCAAAGGCAAATTTGTCATTGCCACGGTGGAAGATGATCTTCATGACATCGGCAAGAATATCGTCACCACACTGCTGCGCGGTTCCGGATTCGAAGTGGAAGATCTTGGCGTTGGTGTTGAAGCTGATAAAATTGTCGCCGCCGTCGAATCCACCAATGCAAATTACCTGGGTCTATCCGCCCTGCTGACCACCACCATGGGATACATGGAAGACGTGATTAAACTGCTGAAAGAAAAAGGTCTGCGCGACCAGGTTAAAATCTGTATCGGCGGCGCCCCGGTTTCCGCCAGCTTTGCAGAACAAATCGGCGCGGATATTTATGCAGAAGATGCATTTGACGCCATTCACAAACTGGAACCAGCAGCCTGAGACCTGTTTCACATGCAGTTCCCGGGTAACATAACAGCCGCGGTTTGTTCTTTTCCTGATGATTCCTCTGTCTTTGTCATACAGAAACAGATCGACCAAAAGAAGGACCGGACAAGCCGCCTTCGGCTACGCTCAATCTCATGGTACTCGAACACTATTTCGAGCACTAAAATAACCCGATGGTCCATAGAGATCACCTGAACAATAAAGGAAAAGTATGTCCAGAGGTATACAACTACAACGACATCATATCCTGGAAACAGGACAGTGTGAACTGGTTCATAAAGGTTCCTGCCGTCTGTTGAGTCAAGCAGGCGTACACGTGGAAAGCAGTCAGGCCATTGATATCTATAAAAAGGGTGGCGCCGTGTTCGAAAACGGCCGGGTTAAAATCCCGCGCGATCTGGTCGAAAAAGCAATAGATCAGACCGCCAAACAAATACGATTAAACGCCGCTGATCCGGAAAATGCAATCGATATCAATTTTGAATCACCCTCGGTCACATTTGGAACCGGCGGACAGGCGCTGTATGTACTGGACTATGAACACAACAGGTTCAATCGCCGGCAGGCGGATACAGAAGACCTGAAACGCATTTCGACCTTGTGCGAACAGCTGGAGCATATTGACTCTTATCACCCGTCCGGTTGAGCCGGATGTCCCTGAAGATCAAATGGATATGAAAAGCTTTCCATCTTTATGCAGTATACCCGCAAACACATGAACCTGGCCAATCTGGTGAACATTGAAAAGCTGCCGCAAATTTTAAAAACAGTCAAAGACCCGACACTGATATCCTTGATTGCATCGCTAACGGTCAGTCCTCTGAACGTGGTCAGTCCCACTGTGGAAAAATTCATGACCATGGTGGAACATGATCTGCCCGTCTCCATCTCCACCTGTCCGCAGGCGGGTGCAACCGCGCCCTTGTCGGAAATCGGAGAATTGATCCAGGTCAATGCCGAGGTTTTATCCGCCGTGGTTCTGGCCAATCTGATCCGGCCCGGCGCCCGGGTGCTGTATCGCGGCATCCCCATCAGCTCGGATTTGTATACAGACGGATCACCCCGCTGGTGCCAGCCGGAAAGTATACGCCGGGTGGCGATGGCTGCCGATATGACCTATCATTACCAAATCCCCTGCTGCGGCACGGCAGCGGTGTCTGATGAAAAACAGCCCAACGTGCAGGCGCTTGCGGAAAAAACATTGAGTCTGGTGTTCGAAGCCGCGAGCGGGGCACAATTTATCAACAGTGCGGCCGGTATGCTCGAACAGGTGCTGACCGTGTCACCGGAACAATATATTATCGACAATCAAATTATCGGTTATCTAAAGCAGGTGTTCGAGAATAACCGGGATTATGATATCCGCTCACTGGCGCAGACGGCTGTAAAGGACATGCTGGCACAGTTTAATGTATCCATGTCCGAGGAAATGCAAAAAGACATAGAAAACCGGGTGGACTTTATCACAAGCGGCAAGGAAGAATACAGCAAAGAAAGCGTTGACAAACAGGTGCAAATGATTACCAAAGCGGTCAATTCAACCAGCAGCAGCACAAAATTTATGAAAGCAGCCCGCTCCGGTTTGCGCAACGGCTGGCTCTATAAAGCCGACTCGCTGCCGGGCGAACTGGATCTTTCAGATATTGTGAAAACCAAAAATCAGTTATTAGCCTAACCCCCCATTCATAGAAAACCGATTCCAGTGTACTCTGGAATCGGAATAAAGATAGTCATGTTCATTAAAAACAGGATATTATTATGTGCGGAATAGCCGGCTGTTACGGCAAACCAGACAAAGAAACCATTCTCAGAATGATGGATGCGATGGATCGCTGCGGACCTGATGACAAAGGAATACACAGTATTGAGAACGGCAGTTACGGTCATACGCGTTTGTCGATCGTAGATGTACAGGGCGGGCATCAGCCTATACTGGCAACCAACTCGGATAAGGGTTTGATCTGTAACGGAGAGATCTATAATTATAAACAGTTGAAACAGACTCTTGATACAGAATACAAGTACAATACAGAATCCGATACCGAAGTCATCCTTCCCATGTACCAGGAAAAAGGAGCTGAATTTGTCAAAGATCTGGAAGGCATGTTTGCGTTTGCCATTTTTTCAGCGGATAGTTTATTTCTCGCCCGAGATCCGATCGGCATCAAACCGTTGTATTACGGATATTATAACGATCAACTGTATTTTTCGTCGGAACTGGGCGCCATGTCGCACGCCGGCGTGGACAAGGTTGAGGAATTTCCGGCCGGTCATTATTACACCCCGGAAACCGGATTCGTCCGGTACTATGAGGTTCCCGAGGTCAAGGAAAACCGCGATTGGAGCATTGATAAAGCTGCCGGTATCATCCGGGAGACGTTTACCGACAGTGTGGACAAACGACTGCTGTCCGATCCGGATATCCATGTCGGGGCATTCTGCAGCGGCGGACTGGACAGCAGTCTGGTATCAGCCATTGCCGCACAAAAAATCCCGCATTTGCACACCTTTGCGGTCGGCATGAAAGACAAAAACGGCGAGGACAGTGATGATCTAAAGGCAGCACGAATTGTCGCAGACCACATCGACTCGACCCATCACGAATTGATCTTTACAGAACAGGATTACTACGAGGCGCTGCCGCAGGTGGTGCAGTACCTGGAAAGCTATGATCCGTCTCTGGTTCGTTGTGCCGTCCCCGGCCATTTTACCTGCAAACTCGCCGCCGAACATGTGACCGTGGTTCTCACCGGTGAAGGCGCAGATGAGGTGTTTACCGGGTATCAGTATATGAAAAACTGGGAACTCGATTCATTGAACCAGGAAGCAAAACGCTGCCTGAACACCCTGCACAATATCAATCTGCAGCGCGCGGACCGCATGGGGATGCGCTTTAGCCTGGAACTGCGGGTTCCGTTTCTGGATGCACGCATGATCGATCTGGGCATGAAACTGCCGCCCGAATGGAAAATCCGGGAACACAACGGCGCCAAGATCGAGAAATGGATTTTACGGCATGCGTTTCAGGACACCAACCTGCTCCCCGATGAAATTCTGTGGCGCTACAAGGTCCAATATACGCAGGGCGCCGGCTGCGAATCACTCGGAGAACAAATTGCCGGAACAAGAAATGAGCGATAAAGAATTTAAAGCTATTCAACGCGAAAATCCGCTGGCCACAATCAATTCCAAAGAAGCGGCCTATTATTTCAAAATCTTTCGCGACACCCATCCCCAGGATTCAATTCTGAATTCTGTCGGGATCTGGACGGGATTTGATTTTGCCGAAGAACGGGAAAAAGTCTGCGGTACCGTGGATGGTGATCTGAAACATAATATATAAAAGACAAAGAGGAGATTCATATGAGTGCAATTGCTGGACTCTTTAACAAGCGCGTAAATGAAGAACAGCTGCAGGCCATGTTAGACAGCATGCGTCATCGCGGACCGGATAAATCGAGAACTTTTACATTAAAAAACGCAACAGGCGGAGCCGCCGAATTGTCCATATCTTCACGCTCCACTCAGGCCATGAGCGGGTCGGATTATCCCGTGGTGTTGTTCGATGGTGATATTTTCAACGATATTTCCGGCTCTTTGTCGAATGCCGAGTATATCCGCGAGCAATATATTAAAAAGGGCAAAGCCTGTTTTTCCGAACTGGACGGTTCGTTTTCCTGCGCCGTTCTTGATAAAAATGAAGCTCTGCTGGTACGC
Source organism: candidate division KSB1 bacterium (assembly GCA_034521575.1). Lineage (NCBI taxonomy): Bacteria > Pseudomonadati > Candidatus Zhuqueibacterota bacterium. Next base: position 780,062 of record JAXHMJ010000003.1, on the reverse strand, counting down.
GATCATGTGGGGGCCCGGCCTCTGATCTACCACTCGGAAAACGATTCTCTGATGTTTGCATCCGAGGCCAAGGCGCTTTTGGAGCATAGCGACAGCGTGGAGGAACTGCCTCCCGGTCATATATTCTCCAGCCGGGACGGACTTGAACCCTTTAACCCGTACCAGGCAGAACTTTTGCAGTTTGACACGCCGGAGCAGGCCGCAGAAATTCTGGAAAACTTTATGGTCAAAGCCGTGGAAAAACGCATGGCGGACGGAGCGGTCAAAGCGGTTGCATTAAGCGGCGGTCTGGACAGTTCAATCATTGCATCTGTCGCCAAATCTATTGATCCCGCCATCAAATTATTCAGCACCACCATCAAACGCAGTCCCAGTCAGGATATTAAATACGCCAAAATCATGGCCGAATATCTCGGTTTAAAACACGAGATCTATGAAATCACAGATCAGGAAATCAAGGACCTGATTCCGGAAGCAGTCTGGCTGATGGAAACCTTTGATGAAGATTGCATTTCAGGAGCCGTGGCCAATTACTATACATCAAAATGTGTTTCCGGACATACCAACTGCGTGCTGGTCGGAGAAGGGGCGGATGAACTGTTCGGCGGCTATTTTAAAGAACTGAAAGACATTGCCGATCCGCACGAAAAAGAACGGGTGGCGCGTAAACTGGTGGATATCGCCTACAATACAGCGCTGCGCCGTTTGGACCGCAAGCCTGGCTGGCCAATTCCGTGCATTACCGCACACCGTTTCTGGATCCGGCTGTTGTGGCTTTGAGTGACACCATATCCATGGATCTCAAGGTTAAATATGATCAAGCACAGGGACGCAATGTAGAAAAATGGATCCTGAGAAAAGCGATGAGCAAGTGGCTGCCGGATGAAATTACCAACCGACCGAAACTTCGGTTTGCCGGCGGCGCCGGTGTCGATGATATTATGGCGGAACTCACCGCGGACAAGGTTTCTGAAGAGGATTTCAAACAGAATCCCAAAACCAGCGGAGGTCTGGAGCTCAATTCTCCCAAAGAACTCTACTATTACAGATTGTTCCGGGAGCGTTTTCCGGCCAGCTATGAAAACATGGTGGCGCGCTGGGACCCGTTCAAATAGTGTTATTCGAAAAAGAGCATGAATACATTTCATGCTCTTTTTTTTTCTGCCATTCGATCTTGATCTCCTGCTCCGTTGTCATCCAAATTTCGCCTTGTAAATCTGATCGTGTGGTATTATCTTTGTAAGAGACTCGTGGGAATATCATATCAAAGGAGAGATTATGAACAATCGCTGCCAACGCTTTCTGATGTTTCTTGCATTCTTGTTGTCTCTGAGCGGTTTAAATAGAGTGAATGCTCAGACGCAAAGATCCGAATGCCATGTATGGGACATGCAGGAGATCACTCTACAGGCTGAAAACAACTATTCCAATCCTTATACCGAGGTCACCTGCTGGGTCAAACTGGAAGGGCCGGACTTTTCGAAACGCGTTTACGGGTTTTGGGACGGAGGCAACAAGTTCAACGTGCGCATCACCGCCACCCGTCCGGGAAGGTGGGAATGGACCAGCGGCTCCAACCAGCCCGATGATCCGGGATTGAACGGCAAAACCGGACACTTTACGGCAATAGCCTGGTCTGAAAAAGAAAAAGAACAGAATCCGAATCGGCGCGGCTTTATTCGTCCGACAGAAAACGGTCATGCACTGGAGTATGCCGACGGCACGCCGTTTCTGATGATTGGCGATACCTGGCTGGCGGGAACCACATGGCGCCTGCCTTTCCGCAATGCCCCGGCGCCGGAAAATTATATACCCGGTCCCGGTATTGGCTTTGAAGATGCAGTCGCTTATCGGAAACAGCAGGGATTTAACTCGGTGAGCATGATCGCCAGTTTTCCCAACTGGGAAGCCGACGGTCATGCGGCAACCTATGCAGAGTCCGGAATATTCGTGCGCAATGCCTGGGAAAAATTCGGATATACCGTCAATGACAGCGATCTTACCGCCAAAGATATGCGCGATGAAACCGGCAATCTGCCGTTTAAAATGTCCAAAAAACATCCGGGGGTTGCGGATTACAACAGAATCAATCCGGCCTATTTTCAGAGCCTGGACAAAAAAATGCAGCACTTGTCGGAGCAGGGATTCGTCCCGTTGCTGGAAACAGTGCGCAGAGATATGGGGCCTACCTGGAAAGCCTATTACGATTTCAATGAAACGTTTGCGCGTTACGTTCAGTATCTCATTTCCCGCTACGGCGCCTGGAATTTTGTATTCAGCGGTATACATCTGGACTGGATTCCCAAAGAATACAGTTTAACCGCAAACGAGTTCAATGAAGCGTTAACCTATCACCTGGAAAAATACGGTCCTCTGCCCTTTGGCCAGCCGCATACTACGTTGATCAATAACTCGACATATAAGCAGTTCGGGCATGCTGAAAATTGTCCCTGGCTGACCATGCACAGCGTGGGCAACAAACCCCGCAATCACGGTTTTTACCCGGCGCTGGAAACTCTTTTCAAACTGGAACCGCCCTATCCGGCCATCAATTTTGAGCCCTATTACACGGGCTGGGATCACGAAATCAACAGGCCCGGCGGTGAACGGCCTCCGGCAAATTCCGAGCGCGATAACTATTTCGCCCGCGCTCAAATGTACGGATCCGTTCTTTCCGGCGGTTTGTCCGGTCACGTACACGGCACAGCAGCCTATGACATTACCACCACCGGCGAACCGGACGGTATGCGTCCGCATATCTGGGAACGCTCTAAAGTATGAATCAGGCACCTCTATGCAGCATCTAAAAGCATTCATCCTGTCTGAAGGAGACAGATACCAGGATCTATTATTAGGATCGCAGGACATACATCCGCGCAAGGCGCCGGGCAGCCCCGAAGACGGACTGGACGGCTGGTCGTTTATGATGCGCACAATAGAAAAAGATTTTTGTCTGCTTTATTTTGAGAATCAGGCGGTAACCCCGGATCTGAGCGGTTTCAAGCCAGAAACCACCTATTCATTTCAGTGGTACGATCCGTTGACCGGTGACTGGAAAAAGATTCACCCCCTGAACACAGACAAACAAGGCAATCTTCAGATTCCGGTTTTCCCGAACAGAGAGACCGTGTCAAAACGCGATTGGGCAGCCAAAATAATTCAGCAATGACGGTTCGACGATAAAAACAACAGACCTCGGGGGAAAAGCCGAAACCTGAACTATAGAGATAGAACAAAAAAAGAGAGGCCGGTCCATCGACCGGCCTCTCTTTTGTGTAGCACTGTATCAAGGAGTAGTTGAGAGGTTTACTTATTTGATCAACATCATTCGCTTTACCCGAGTGAAATCATCCGCACTCAATCGGTAGAAATAGACACCGCTCGGCATCCGGTCTGCATTAAATGTCACCCTATGGCTGCCGGCATTCTTGATTTCATTGACAAGCGTCTGAATGCGGCGTCCCTTGATATCAAAAACCTCCAGGGTTACCCGGGAGCGCTCGGGAAGGTCGTACATAATCTGAGTGGACGGATTGAACGGGTTTGGATAATTGTTGTACACCTTGTATTCTGACGGCAACTCTTCGGTTTCAGCCACATGTGTACCGGTGCTGGCGGTATCCACATAAGCGCGCAGCCATTCCAGGGCGGGACGTTCACCGCGTTCGGTCATCAGCACAGCGTCTTCGCGCCACAATCCGGTGCGCCACCCCCACAAGGTAATGCCTTCAACCGCCCAGTGTTCCCATAACACGGGAAACACACGCTTGTATTCATCAAGCTGGATTTGGTCGGTTGAACCGTCAATGTCCAGTTCAGTAACCTGAATGGGCAAACCGGTATCCGCCAGTTTCTTCAACACCTGTCGCATGGTCGAGACATTGGCGCCGCGGGTGCTGAACGCATGACACTGAATGCCGATGCCGTCGATCAGATTGCGTTCCTGCAGCAGCTCAATAATATTCAAATAGCGGTTCGCTGCCGAGATACTGCCGATGATACCGTAATCATTAATCATCAAGTTGGCATCCGGGAACTGCTCTCTTGCCATTTCAAAGGCGGTGATAATCCAGTCCCAGCCGGTTTCACCGGAACCGCCCAGCGCGTCCATGTATCCACCGTCAGCGGCCGAATCGGGCGGATCGTGCAGCGGTTCATTTACGACTTCAACATAATCTGCATCCGGATAGCGGTCGGCTACTGCGGTGAACCATTCCTGGATTTCCGCCAACTGATCTTCAGGGTCCAGTGCGGCAATCCAGTTCGGCTGCTGATTGCCCCAGACCAGGACATGATGCCGGTACGGTAAATCGTTATCTTTGGCCAGCGCATACGCCTCATCCAGATTGGTCCAGTTCATCTGATCGCGAGTGCGTTCCACACTGCCCCACTTTCCGGCGTTTTCCGGCGTCACCTGATTCCAGAAAATATCGAACCATTCAATCTGATCCGATGCGTAAATATTACCCAAAAACTTTTCTTTGCCGTGTGCAATGGAACGGGTATAGGGCAGTTCAGGTGTTTCCTCGGAACCCGGCTCGCCATGATCCAGATTCTCAACCGTAAAGAAAAGATCAGATCGACCGAATGCAAACTTGTCGATTCGCAGACCGTTTTCGCGCGCACCGATCTCAAAGATGCGGGTCAGTTCATCCGAATCAAGCACCCACACCAACGCCGTATCGCTCTGATAAGCATTTTGCGAGAGATTGACCCATTTCCAGGCCTCGCTCTCCACGCCGCCGGGTCCTTTGACCACGGCAGCCGGATCGGAAAATCCGCCTGTAGCCAGACCGTTCACCATAACCCACTCTGCCGCGGCATCGGGATCCTTATCTCCGAATCCCATTCCGTGAAAAAAGCTGTCATCATCATAGGTATTAACGCCGACATAGACGCGGGCAAACAGATCAAAGGCACCCGTATCCGGAAAAGTGACCTCATAGGAAGCGGTCCGATTCACGCCGGGATGATCACCGGCGCCTGTGGTCGCGTTGTAATCGGTTGTGATGGTGATATACTCGGCAGACCCATCAGCCGTTTCCTCGACAGCAAATTCATCACCGAGAACACCGTCTTCGGCCTCAAGAATAATCGGCAGATTGGTGACAACCGGTTCTTGTTCGATGATCTGTTCAATGCGGAGATCATCAATATAAATGGTTTTTCCCACGTTGGAGGCAAAGTTGAAATGAATGGGCCCGCGAGCAATATCCGGATCGCTTGCCGGAACCGTAAATTCATCTGTAAATTGCTGCCAATTCGTGGTCAACACGCTGTTTTTTTCATTGCGCATAAACTCCTGGAACGACGGATTGCCCACCGTCAGGTGTGTCGAAGCGCTGGATTCGCTGGCTTTGACCCATACAGAATAGGTATAAGACTCGCCGGGAATAACGGGAATATTGGTGCTCAGAGCCTCGATATCCCAGGCATTTGTGCCGGTCGAATGGACCGTCACGGCCAGCGCCCGGTTGCCGTCCTGCGCCGGATCATCCACAATCGCAAAATCAGCATCGGCATCACCGCCCAGATTGAACGACCAGCCATCCACAGCGCTGGTATCGCCGCTTTGAGTGACAGCGGAACGTTCAAAGCTGCCGTTTGCATTCACAGTGGGGCGCAATACCACCAGTTCATCAAAATAAATGGTTTTGCCCACATTTCCCGCAAAACTCACATGAATGGGAGCGCGCCCGCTGGTATCATCGACGGGGACGCTGAAAGACATGCTGTACTTTTTCCAGGACGTGCCCAATGCGGCTTCATGAATTCGGCCGAATTCGTTAAACTCCGGGTCTCCGGCTGTAAAATGAGCGGTAACGCCGGACTCACTGGCACGGGCCCAGACTGAAAAGTCATACGCCTTGCCGGGTTCAACCGGAAACGGTTCGTTGACAATTTGTACATCCCAAGAATTGGCGCCTGCACTGTCAACAGAAACAGATAATGCGCGCTCCCCATATTTGACCGGATCATCCACGACTCGAACCCGGGCATAGTCTTCAACCGCAAAGGTCCAGCCCTCTATATCAGTGGTATCATTTCCCGCCGTGACTGCTGTGGCTTCAAATCCGCCGTTTGTGTTCGCAGCGACTTGGGCAAGTGCGCTGTCAATAGAAAAAATAAACAATAACATCAATGTGATCAGCCAAACGCTAAACGGTTTAGTGGGGTGCATTTGCATCATTCCTCCTTGTAGAAAATAACCGATTCTCGCTAAAAAATGTCTTTAGACTTTTGTTTCTGTGCACACTTTTTTGAATCGTTTCAAACATTTTAAACACCTTTCAATGTACGCAATATCTGACTGTAATGTCAAGAAAAAAATGCGGCAGCGCCGCCAGAACCGCTTTTTAAAGTGGCGATGTAAAAAATGGATTTCCTCTTGATTTGCTCATTTTATCCCTGTATCTTTAGAGGAGCAAACTGTAACGCCTAAATACAGGATTTCCTGCTCAAACAGACACAAAGGTTCATATGATTCGCGTCTCTCATCTCTCAAAATCCTTCGGTTCTCTTCAGGCGGTCAAGCGGTTGTCCTTCGATGTGGCTGAGGGCGAATCCCTGGTGTTACTCGGAACCAGCGGTTGCGGCAAGACCACAACTCTGAAAATGATCAACCGGCTGATCGAACCCTCGGACGGAACAGTGTTTATCAATGATCAGGATATCCGGGATCAGCTGCCGGAAACGCTGCGCCGCAGTATCGGATATGTGATTCAGAATATCGGATTGTTTCCGCATTATACGGTGGAACAGAACGTATCTCTGGTTCCCCGGCTTCTGCAGTGGAAAGAACCGGAAATTCGTTCCCGCACCCATGAACTGCTGAACAGGGTCGGTCTGCCGCCCGATTCTTACGCCCGCCGCTATCCGGACGCCCTCAGCGGCGGACAGCAGCAGCGCGTCGGACTGGCGCGCGCCCTGGCGGCCGATCCCCCGCTGGTGCTCCTGGATGAACCCTTTGGCGCTTTGGACCCCATCACCCGCCGGGATCTGCAGAACGAATTCAAACAACTGGAGACTTTGCTGCATAAAACCATGATTCTGGTCTCTCATGATGTCTTTGAATCCTTTGAACTCGGCGACCGCATCTGCCTCATGGATCAGGGAGAAATCCAGCAGATCGCAACGGCGCGCGATATGCTGTTTCAACCGGCCAATGATTTTGTTCGTGATTTTTTCCAGGCCAACCGTTTTCAGGTGGAGTCAAAGTCATTACCCTGGGCGATACCCTGCCCGAACTGTCCGAAACCTCTTATGACAGAGGCGACCTGACCTGCAGTCGGGACACGGATTGTCTGTCGCTTCTCGAACACGTTGAACAGCAATCCGTTACCAATCCGGTCATCACCATTACCGAACCTGAGACTGAACAGCCGCTCAAGCGCACCCGGATCAGCGAAATCCTGCGCATCTTTCCGCAGGTCAAAGCCGGAATCAGGGGGGAATCATGAACCCGTTCCAGTTTATCATAAAACACCAGGCGGAAATATTCGACCAAACGCTTGAACATCTCGGCCTGACCGGGGTGGCTTGCGCCATTGCCGTGTGTATCGGCGTGCCTCTGGGTATTTTTCTCACCCGGCATGAACGCATTTCAACTCCGATACTCGGCGCCACCGGTGTCATTCAGACCATCCCCAGTGTGGCGCTTTTGGGATTTCTGTTGCCGCTGCTCGGCATCGGCGTGGTTCCGGCCATTGTGGCTCTGTTCCTCTACGCCCTGCTGCCCATTATCCGCAATACCTATACCGGCATCAACGAAGTGGATTTGGCCGTTCGCGAAGCTGCCAGAGGTATGGGCATGTCCGACCGCCAGATCCTGACAAAAGTCGAACTGCCCCTGGCTGTCCCGGTGCTGTTTGCCGGCATCCGTACCGCCACGGTCATTAATGTGGGTGTGGCCACTCTGACAGCCCTGATCGCGGCCGGCGGACTGGGCGAGTTTATCTTTCGCGGCATTGCCCTGAACAACGTCAACATGATTCTGGCCGGCGCCTTCCCGGCCGCCGGACTGGCGCTGCTTCTCGATTTTATCCTCAGCATCGTACAAAAACATATTCGCAAAATCATAAAACCCCTGCTGATCACCGCCGGAATCGCACTGATTGCCGGCTTAACTGTATTTTTTACGCTGCGCGCCGAGCAGCAGGACAGCTTTCGCGCCGGATTCACCGCAGAATTCATGCAGCGGCCCGACGGCTATCCGGGATTCAGAGAACACTATGGCTTGTCCCTGAACACCGTCGAATTGGATCCGGGTTTGATGTACAAAGCACTGCTACAAGGCAAAGTCGATGTGATTTGCGGATTTTCCACGGACGGACGCATCAAGGCCTATGATCTCAAAGTTCTCCAGGATGACCGTAATTATTTCCCGCCCTATTATGCGGCGCCGCTGGTGAATGGTGAATCCCTGCGCCGGTATCCGGAGCTTGAATCAGCGCTGTCCCGGCTTGAAGGACGCATCACCAATCAGCAAATGGCGGCGATGAATTACAAAGTGGATGAAAACAAAAAATCTCCTGACAAAGTAGCAAGGGAGTTTATGCAAAAGGAAGGATTCGAACTTGCGGAGCGCGACGGCAAAGCTGATGTAATAATCGGATCGAAAAACTTTACCGAGCAGTATATTCTGGCGCATGTTTTCCGATTGATGATCGAAAGCTACACTCCCCTGAATGCCGGGGTCAAAACCGGCATGGCCGGCACCAAAATCTGTTTCGATGCCTTGGAAAACGGCGATATTGATTTGTATCCCGAGTATACCGGTACGGGACTGCTGGTTCTGCTGAACACGGAAAAAAGCGTGCAGGACTCTTTGATCGGCAGTCCGGATGATCTATACCAATATGTAAAGTCCCGTAGCCGCGAACAGTTTGATCTGCACTGGCTGGCGCCGCTGGGATTTAACAACACGTATGCGATGATGATGCGGAACGAACAGGCGAACCGTTTGGGGGTGGAAACTATCTCTGATCTGAAAACCTATCTGGAAACACGGTAACCCGCCTTACGTTAGAACAGCATCATCCGGCATCTTTTACACTTATCTTACAGATCATGCATATTTTTCCTTAGACCCTTTTTGCCATTGAACAGCAGACATCACTCAGGATGTCTGCTGTAAATCAACTATTTGATCATAATTGCTTTTCTCTGGCCGGTAAATCCGTTAAAATTGATCTGTATAATATACACGCCAAATCCCGCTGTTGTGCCCGTATCCGTCGATCCGTCCCAGGTTACCTTGTGGCGTCCGGCGGATTGAGTCCGATCAACCAGCGAACGCACGTGCTGTCCGGCCATATTGTACACATCGATTCTGATTTCATCTGATTGTGGAATTTCATAGCGGATCACGGTTTCCGCATTGAACGGATTGGGGTAATTCTGGTGCAGGATATATCCGTCAGGTTGGGTTGTATTCATCTGGTTTACACCGGTGGTATGGGTATTTCTCAGGATATACAGGCCGTCAAATCCGTCGGCCACATAGATCAGGCTGTCGGACAGGGTAATTCCCAGGGCTTCTCCTCCGGTTTGGAAAAATCCGGTTGTGAAACATCCAGAATCCGGAATCCTTTGTCGCTTGTACCCAGATAAAGGTAACGGTTTGAGATTGCAATATCCAGAATATCATCACCGATATCATAGGAAGCAGCCGGTGAAGGAGAACTGCGGTCTGTCACATCAATGACGCGAATTTCCTCTCCATCGACCATAAACACATAATGTCCTGAATGAACAACATCCGTTACTCGAGATAAAGCATCCACGGTACTGATGACAGAGGGATTGGCCGGGTCGGTAATATCCACAATTTTGAGCCCTTTTATTTGTGCCGCCACATAAGCATAACCGCCTGCCAGTGTCACATCATAAGCGTAATCCCCTAAATACAGGGGATGCTCTAATTCCGGTGAACCCGGATTTGTAACATCAACACTAACAAGTCCCTCCTGTCCATCAGCAATAAAAGCATGATCTCCGGATATGGCAACCTTTTGAGCCTCGTGTCTGGTATCAACCAAACCGATATGTTCCGGATCAGAGATATCATACAACCAGAAATCCCCATGCTCTTATCCCCACATAAATCGAATCACCTGAAAGCGTTAAAGAGACGATCGTTCCGGGGACGGTCAATTGTCCCAGTTTACTGATCGTTTCAGGGGGGTGTGATATTTGGACTATTTCAAGGATAGCCCCGTTGCTGTGATACGCAGTATCTCCTTTCATAACCACATCATAACAGGGTCCCTCGGCTCAGCGCCCCACCAATTCCAGGTTATTGCCCGGAAAATCAGGTTGAGCACTTGTTTTGATGGTCATCAAAAAGGTAAATACTAATATCAATAAAAAGCCATGATATCTGAAAAATAACTTTATAGTAAATCCTCCTTTAAATTTTCAAGCAGGTTTTACAAGCAAGGCGAGCGTCATTCGATTAAAAGAGTGTGACTGTTCCAACAAGCCTTAACTTATAGCCCTCACAGGCGTAACAAATATCAGGGGGCGGGATCATCCATGTTTTTCCAGGCAGGATAGGATTGCATTCACGTTTGATAAAACGGCTGCAAATAACTAAAAAACGGGAACTTTTGAAAGTGAAAAAAGTAAAGAATTCTAATAAATAATGATTTTGATGAAAAATTGAGCGATAGAAAAAAATCAGGGATGTAGATTTAATACAATCCCTGAGCTCGAAAAAATTCTTTATACTTTATATCAGTGACCAGTATATGAGTCACCAGCCAGGTCATCAAAAACATGATCATGTCCGTCGGTACTGATGATTTGTACACCATGGTCTCCATGCAAAAACCGACTGTTTTCTTTTGAAAGGCTTTATGTTACTCTTTATGATCATCAAAATCAGGATAATTGAATTGCTTCATCAATTTTTCTTCAGTTTTGCAAAATGCACAGAAGCATATTCTGTCATTTCCGTCAATGTATCTGAAACGGTTTTCTCAATAAACCTCTGCATTTCCCATCTTTATCAACTTGTTCAAAATCCTGATCGATTTTTTATGCTGTTCATCCAGTTTTTGAACGCCCACACTAAAGCTGTCATTCCAGATTATTTCTTCCATAACACCTGTATTTCCAAGTTTCCTTTTCCGCACCTCAATCTATGAATAAATATACCCGCTTTATAAAACTGAATTCGGAAAATTTATCATAAATGCAATTATTATTAATGGATAAGCATCTCTCGCGCCCATATATCAACTGTATCACGCAAGAGATGAGGTCCCTGCTTCAAGGCCTTTTGCAAGGTCATTCCGTCCGGTGTAATTGAACGGGCTGTCTCGATTGCAGATGTCTCATAGTCGGCTTTGCTCAATTTGACTTTGCCCGCAAAGACAGCAAATTTTGCCTGACTGCCCCGTGCCGCGTTGAGCAATCCGGAGATCACCTTGCCGCTCAACGACGTGCTGTCGAATCGTCCTTCGCCGGTGAGAATCCAGTCGGCATCGGCAGCGACCTCTGAAAACCGATAGTCGCGCAGAACCGCCTCGATACCGCTCTCCAAATGCGCCCCGAGAAACGCCACCGCGCCGGCGGCCAGTCCGCCGGACGCGCCGGTCCCCGGTGCATCCAGTCCCACGTTCAGGCTTGTCCACGAACCCGCGCAGCCATATGTTCCAGACCGGTTTCCAGATCGCGCACCTCTTGCGCGGACGCACCTTTTTGCGGCGCATAAACCCGCGCCGCGCCGCGCTCTCCCAGCAACGGATTTTCCACATCACACATCACCCGCACGTTTGCAGACAAACGGGTTTGCGGAGGTATGATTTCAATGATTTTCGACAAGCTGCCGCCGACAGGCAAAAGCGATTTTCCTTCTGCATCCCTGAACTGCCAGCCGAGCGCAGACGCCATACCGATGCCCATATCCACGGTGGCGCTGCCGCCGACCGCCAGCAAGAGGCTCTCCGCGCCATAGTCCTCCGCCGCCCGGACCAGCTCACCGGTCCCGAATGTGGTGGTATGCATGGGATTGCGCTGCTCCGGCTTTAAAAGCTGCAATCCGGATGACGCCGCCATTTCTACAACAGCGGTTTTTTCATCGTCAAGCCACACAAACCCGGATTCCACCCGCATGTCCGGCAGCGGCCCCATGGTCCACACCGGCACCCACTCACCGTTTTTGACGCGCTGCAATGTCGCGGCCGTCCCTTCCCCCCCGTCCGCCAGCGGCATTTCCACAATCGAAACATCAGGCCGCACGCTGCGAACCGCTTCTGCCATAATACGCGCGGCACGTTCCGCCGGCATACTGTCTTTGAACGAATCCGGGGCGCAAATGAGTTTCATCGGTTATTTTAATCCTTTCTGATCATTAATTCGAGTCACACCGTTGACCACATTCTGCAGATCCCCGTCAAGAAAATGCCGCACATTGTCGGCCGCTATGCGCAGCAGCCGCCGCCGGGCCGCCTGGGTGGCCCAGGCGATATGCGGTGTGATGGTGCAATTCCTGGCCTGCAGCAATGGATTGTCCGGGTTCGCCGGTTCTTCCGACAGCACATCCAGACCGGCGCCGGCAATCTCGCCGGAATTCAGCGCATCAGCCAACGCCTGCTCATCCACCACCGGTCCGCGGCTGGTGTTAATCAAATAAGCCGTGGATTTCATCGCAGCGAGATGTTCGGCATTGACCAGTCCTTCTGTTTCTTCGGTTAACGGACAATGCAGCGTGACCACATCGGACTGCCGGAACAGCTCGTCCATATCCGTCCAGGTCACGCCATCCTGCAGCGTTTCCGGTCTTGTCCGGCTGTGCACCAGAATCTGCATGCCGAATGCGCGCGCCACACGCGCCACGGCCTGACCGATGCGTCCGTATCCGATGATCCCCAGTACCCGGTCATAGAGTTCGGTCAATGCTGTATCATAATAGCAAAAATCAACCGACTGACTCCAGCGGCCCTGGCGCACGGTTTCGGCGTGATGCGCCAGTCCCACGCTCAGATTCAGTACATGTGCAAACACCATCTGTACCACCGATTCCGTGCTATAAGCCGGAATATTGGTCACCGGAATATTGCGCTCCCGGGCCGCTTCCAGATTCACCACATTATAGCCCGTGGCCAGCACGCCGATAAATTTAAGGCGCGGCAGCTGTTCAATATCCTGGCGTGTCAATCCGCTTTTGTTCACAAACACAATATCCGCGTCTTTGGCCCGTTCTATGATCAGCTCCGGCGGCGTGCGGGCATAAATCCGGCAATGACCCAGGTCTTCCAGCGCGTCCCAGGACAAATCACCCGGATTCATGGTATAGCCGTCCATGACAACAATATTCATCTTTTGTTTTTCCTGTACCAATGACCACCTCATGTTTTTAATGCTCTTAAACTCTGCCGTGCCTTGATAATGAGCGTCACGGCGATTCCAAATAACAACGATGAGAATATCAACAATACCGCATTCCCGGTCATCCAGTTTTTAACCACCATCACCCCGAGAGCCGTTATGGTGACGCAAAACATAAAATACATGGGAATACGTACAAACAAACTTTTTTTATCCATCTTTGTCAGCCACACCGTTACGGCCAGCAAAGTCAGCGACGCCAGCAGCTGATTGGCGGCCCCGAACAGCGGCCACAGGGCGTTGCGCGTTCCGGTAAAGGTAAAAAAGGCGGCTGCGGCAATGGTGACAAGGGTTCCGGTATAGCGGTTTTTGTACAACACAGCCGGACCGTTGGTTTTTTCGAAAAATTCCTGAAACATAAAGCGCCCCAGCCGGGTGGCGGTGTCCAGGGTGGTCAGGGCAAACGCTGAAATTGCCAGCGCGGCAAAGGTCATTCCCGCTTTCTGCGGAATGCCAAGATGCTCGACAAACGTGCCGATCCCGGCGGAAAAAACACCGATGGGTCCGCCCTCGGCCATAATCTCGGTGTATTCGCTGCGCAAAATCACGGCAGCGGTGATCAATGCGATCACGGACAGCAGCGTTTCCACCAGCATACTGCCGTAGGCAATCAGACGGGTATCGCTCTCCCGGTTTCAGCTCGCTTGGCCGTGGTGCCGGCGGCCACCAGGGAGTGAAATCCGGATATCGCCCCGCAGGCCACGGTGACAAATAAAATTGGAAACATGGTTCCCAGATCCTGACTGAATGCCCCCAGCGCCGGCGTCACAATTTGCGGACGGGCGGCAAATATTCCCACCACACCGGCCAGCAGAATGGCATACAGCAGAAAACTGCTCAAATAATCGCGCGGCTGCAAAAGCACCCACACCGGAGCCGTAGCAGCAAAAAACACATAGACAAACAGAATAATCTTCCAGGTATCATAGGGCAATTCGATCGGATAGCGGATTCCAAGGGTCACGCAGCCGGCCAGCAGCAACACGCCGATGAGTGAACTGACCCACAACGGCATATGCAGCCGGTAAATGGAGAGTCCGAACAGCATGGCAACCGCAATAAAAAGAATTGAAGAGGTGGCAGTGGACGCTTCCATGACAAAAACACTGGCCACGGCATGCGCAAACACAGCGATCACCAGCACCAGCAGAAACCAGGCAAACGCCAGAAACAGCCGCTTGCCGGTCATACCCACATAATCTTCGATCACCTCTCCCATGGTCTTGCCGCCGTGACGAATGGAGGCGATCAAAGCGGAGAAATCGTGCACGCCGCCCATAAAAATGCCGCCCACAATGAGCCAGACAAACACCGCACCCCATCCAAACACCACGGCAACAATCGGCCCAATGATGGGGGCCGCTCCGGCAATGGACGAGAAATGATGTCCCATCAGCACCGGCGCTTTCGCTGGCACATAATCAATCCCGTCCTCACGGGTATGTGAGGGTGTTGGTTCTTGATTGCTCAGTTCATATTTACGGACCAGAAAACGGCCGTAAAACAGGTATCCTGATATGAGACAAACCAGTGCTACGATAATTAACAGTGCAGCAGACATGAGTAAACCTCCGTCCGATTATTACAAGTTCATATATCCGCAAAACACCCGGCTATTGAATACTCAAATGCACCTACCCAATACGCCGCCGTCACCGATATATTGGCCTTTTATCGCTTCACCGGTAACCTTGTAAGCGGGAGCCGCGGTGCCGCAAAGCGCCACCATATCGGGTTCAAGCGTAAATGCAATTTCCGTTTCCAGTATTGTTTAATTGATACGAGTTTTCCTTTAGAATTTACAGCGCCGCCAGCACACCGCGTACATAACCTACGGATTCCGCCAGACCGACGATGGGATCGTTTTTATCTTTTTCAAATTCGAATGACACATAACCGGCATAGTCAATTTCCTTCAAAGCGCGGAGGAAATCCGGGATATCAATCACACCGCGGCCGATTTCAAACGGGCTTCGCCGTCCGCTTTAGCGCGATTCACATCCTTGATATGAACATCATGAACACGCTCGCGCAGCTCACGTACCGTTGCCGCCGGATCCACCCCGGCGCGGCGTGTATGTCCGATATCCACGCACAATCCGAGCCGCGCATCCAGACCCTGAATCTTTTCATAAATGCTTTGCGGCGTCGGATATACCTCATCCTCGGGACCGTGATTGTGTATGGCCACCTGAATATCATATTCTACAGTCTTTTCACTGACCAGCGGCAGCAGTTCCGGCTTGGGAACACCATGATTGTCTGGATTCGGCGATTCTGGCGTATTCGAACGCCTGTCTAATCTCCCGCTCGCTGTTCATATACACCACGCCGCAGCCGTAACACTGAATTCCTGCTTTCTCCATGGCTTGGATCGCCGCCTGGATCTGTGTTTCGCTGCTGTCCAATGGTACGCATACTCTTAAAGGCAATATGAGACAGTCCCAGCTTGCTGGGTACCCTCCAGCGTCTGATCGAGATCAAAGGCGCGAAAGGTATAGGATGCAATGGCAAGTTTAAATGCCGCCGGCGTTCCGGATAGGAGCGGACGTCTGCTTCCGGCCAGAAAAGCCGCTGTACCCGCGGCGCCGCTGCCGATAAACTCTCTGCGATTTAACATAGCATAACCTCCTTGCGGTTTAATTGTCAGCGCTTTTGCTTATTCGCTCCAGTTTTTGCGCCTTTATACCAGCCCGGCAAACTGCCGTGCGGATATTGTCCCACAATCTCAAGAGCCCGGTCATGCGAATCTCCGCACTTTTCCTGCACCCGCTTGAGCTCCTGCGTCATCTTTTCCTGAACCTCTGCATAATCGGGATTCCCGTAGACATTGTTCATTTCCGCCGGATCGGTTTTCAGATCATACAGTTCCCAGGCATCAATATCATGATAAAAATGCATCAGCTTGTAGCGCTCGGTGCGCACGCCATAGTGACGCTTGACAAAATGCCAGCCCGGATATTCGTAAAAATGATAGTAAAACGATTTTCGCCAGTCCTCCGGTGTTTTGCCTGGAGCAGCGGACGGAGAGATACCCCTGCATATCACCCGGCACAGACACACCGGCGTACCCAGAAAGGTCCGGCAAAATTCATATTGGAGACGAGATCGGTGTTCTTCGAACCCGCCTTGATCTCTTTGGGATAACGCACCAGCAGCGGCATGGTCATGGACTCTTCGTACATGAACCGTTTGTCATAATAGCCATGCTCGCCCAGGAAAAACCCCTGATCGAAGTATACACCACAATGGCATAATCATCCGCCAGACCGGTTTCATCCAGATAATCCAGAATACGGCCGACATTTTCATCCACCGCTTTGACGCAGCGCAGGTAATTCTTGATGTAATACTGATACTTCCACAAGGCCAGTTCTTTTTCATTCAGGTTGTCCGGCGGATCATAGAGTTCGGGATCATTGCGGTACTGCAGGTCCAGGTGTTCGGCAATGGACATTTGATTATCCCAGGCCGCCTGACTGCGCGTTTGATAATCATCAAAGTAATTATCAGGAACCGGAAGCTCCTGGTCCGCATACAGGGACTTGTGACGCTGCGCCGGCTGCCAGTTCGAATGCGGGGCTTTGTGCTGGTAGGCGAGAAAAAACGGCGTGTCATCGGATCGGGTTTGCAGCCAGTCCAGCGCCTTGTCTGTAATGATATCCGTCACATACCCCTGATGCTGTTCGGTTTCGCCGTTTTTGATAAATTCCGGATCATAATAACTGCCCTGCCCCGGCAGTACATCCCAGTAATCAAATCCGGTCGGCGCACTGCCCAGATGCCATTTTCCGATTACAGCTGTTTCATATCCGACGCCCTGCAGCAGCTTGGGAAAGGTCTGCTGGCTGCCGTCAAATTTTGTCGTTTCGTTGAGCATAAATCCGTTGATGTGGCTGTACTTTCCGGTAAGAATGGTTGCCCGGCTGGGCCCGCAAATACTGTTGTTGCAGAGACAATGCTTAAACTTGATGCCCTCCCGGGCCAGACGGTCCAGATTCGGAGTCTCGTTGAGTATACTGCCGTAACAGCTCATCGCCGCTTTCGCATGGTCGTCGCTCATGATGAACAGAATATTGGGACGTTTGGGCTTTGCACAACCCAGGGCGGAAACCGCGACAGCCGCAGCTGTTCCGCGCGCTGCTGTTTTAAGAAACTGCCTGCGTGACTGCATAATCTCTCCTTTATGTTTGTATTCTATGACCCTGGAAAAGCGGCCTGATCGGCAAAGCAATACTCGACATGTCCTCCATCGTATGCCTGCATCAAACTTTCATACATATATCATACCTAAATTGAGCGGTTTTTAAAAAAATAAAAAACCTTTTGGGTTTATAATAGTTTGTTATTATTTTAGTTGTGTAACCAATAAAAAGAATAACAACAAAACCCAAAAGGTAGCCATAATATGCAGAAAAAAACCGATACAACGCAACCTAAAATATCAAAAATTGAGATCACAAAAGATAAAATTAGCGGTCGTGGTGGTCTGTTGTTTTTTCTTAGATATATTGACCAAATTCGATTCTATTCTCTATTTGAAAACGTTTTTAGCTTTTTAAAAGGCTCTTCTAAAGGACTGGGATACCGTCAGTTTGTCAAACAGCTTTTTGCTTGGTTTATTGATGGTACGGATATGTCAATCTGTTCTTTTGATCGTCGAAAAAACGATGAAGCCTATGCTGCCGTGCTCGAAAATCACCCGGAACAAATGGCAACATCCCATCAAATCAAAAGGATGTTTCGCAAGTTCAGTTTTGTTGGGCAAATGATATTTCGGTCTCTTTTGTTGGAGATGTTTATTTGGCGACTTATTATTGAACAACCCAAAGAAGTTATTCTTTTTGGTGACAGCGTAGTTTTCGACAATGACGGCGCTAAAAAGCGTGAAGGCTCAAATGTGACCTATAAAAATAAAAAAGGATTCCAGCCTATGCAAATTAGTTGGGGGCCTTATGTTGTTGATGCGCTGTTCCGAGCCGGAGATGTTCATTGTAATCATGGCAGCGACTTTATAAAGTCAGTGGGGCGTCTGGTCAAAGCTATTCGACGTCGCTATAAAGATGTTCCAATCATTCTGCTAACAGACAGTGGTTTTATGGATGACCAGAACTTTCGGTTCTTTGAACAACGCCTTGGTATTCATTATGTTTGTGCCGGGAAAATATATAACGATATTAAACAATATGTTAACAATCTTAGTTATGATGCTTTTCGTTCTTATAGACAGACATGGACTTTTGTCGAATTTGCTAATCGCCTCAAATCATGGAAGACATTTCGCCGTTGTATTTTTACCTCTCAGAAAGCTGAGGAAAATGGTCAACTCTTATTTGATTTTGCACAACCGGATTCAGTAATCTATACCAATATAGGCCGAAACAGTGAGCCTGGATGAAAAACTAATCAATGCTGGTAGTGGCAATTATCTCAAGGCCGAAAAGATTATCGAGTTAAACCACAGTCGAGGTAGAGCTGAATTAGTACACCGATCACAGAAAGAATTTGCTGGAAGAGAACAGTTACCATTTAAGCGTTTCGGTATGAATAGAGTTTTTTACTATTTGATGATCATCAGCCATTTTCTTTTTGAAGCATATAAAAGGGACATCCCCTGTGAAGCAGTACCAGTTACCGCTTACCCCAATACCTTTCGTCGGATCATGATTGATTTTGCAGCCAAAATTGTGACAACAGGCGGAAAAATTATACTAAGGGTAACACAGACAGTCTATGATTCCCTGAAGATTTTAAAATTATGGTCATTCATTGAGGAGTATGAACCCGCATTTGTGACGTAAAACATAATAAAAATTAATCGTATTAAAGAGCTAAACAATGGGAGAAGTATGCCGTTACACTGATAATTCTCTGACTTTAATGAAAAATCAGTTCAAAAAGCAAGGTTGATTGCGTAATAAGAAGTTATTTCAGATGAAAACAAATAGAAAAAGACGGCACCGGCAACATTTTGCGCCGGTTTTATTTGGTGCCCTTATAAATCGATCAATTTAGGTCATAATAAAAGTATGCGATTTATTCAAGCAGAAAATAAACATTTTTCACAGCAACACAACATAAAAGTTTGACAATTGTTTGCAGTTTTGGCCAAAGTTCGTTATTGACAATAAAATGTATGTTCAAATCCCTTACAGTAAAGACCTGGCGATTTATTAAAGTGTCGAACCGCGGTTAACAGTCGGGGGCAATACCGGGAACCGGTATAAAAAAATCTTGACAATCTACTCATTTTCTACTAAATTGATTTACTAAATCGATTTAGCCTCAGGATGCTTACGATGCCGAAAAAAACCTCTCCATACAGGACATTGCCAAACTGGCCGGGGTTTCCTCCACCACAGTCAGTTTTATCATTAACGACAAGGCATCCGATTACAATATCAGCCCGAAAACAGTCGAAAAGGTGCAGAGCGTTATTCGGGAAAATCAATTCATTCCCAACCGGCTTGCACGCGGATTCCGTCTGCAGCAGACGCATACCATCGGCATGGTTGTAGGTGACGTGGACAACCGGTTCCTGGCTCTGCTGGAAAAAAGCATCGAAAGCAGTGCGCGGCAACAGGGATATCATTTGATTGTCGTCAGTTCGGATGATGACCCCGATCTCGAACAACAGGCTGTCCAGAACCTCATCTCCAAATCCGTAGATGCTCTCATCATCATTACGGTACTGCAGGATACATCTCTTCATCAGCAGCTGAATAAAAACAACATCCCCATCGTCTATGTGGACCGCTATATCAAAAAATCAGATCCTTTTGTCGCGACTGATAATGTGTACGGCGGCTATGAATTGACCCGCCGGTTCCTCAGCCAGGGATACAAACGCATCGCGTTCATCGGCGGCGAAGAATCCACATCCACCAACCGGGACCGGTTCCGGGGCTATTGTAAAGCTCTGCAGAATCATCAGATCGAACCGGACCCTGATCTGATCATTCATGGTGATTTTACAAGTGAGGGCGGCTATCAATCAACGCGAACCCTGTTCAGTCGATTGCAGCAAAAACCGGATGCGGTCTTTACGTCCTCGTTTACCCTGTTTGAGGGAATGTTGAGCTATTTTAAAGAGACGGACCCCTCTTTTCTGCGGCGCATCCGGATGGCGACATTTGACGATCACCCGCTTTTGGATTTTCTGCCGTTTCCTGTCAATTCCGCCCTGCAGGAATATACCGCTGTTGGAAAAAATACGGTTCAAATGCTGCTAAATGCGCTCAACGGTGTTTCAGATATTAAAAGTGCAATCATTAAACCCAGACTCATATACAGAGATCATCTCAAGGAGGCATCATCATGGCTCAATCCAACCTGAAAACAAACAAACCGCAACCACGCTTGCGCGGCTCACTGCCCAGGATCGGCATTCGTCCCGTTATCGACGGCCGCCGCAAAGGCGTGCGCGAATCCCTCGAAGACCAGACCATGAACATGGCGAAAACCGCGGCCGAATTTCTCAGCAGTCATCTTGTACACAGCTGCGGACTGCCGGTCGAGTGCGTCATTTCCGATACCTGTATCGGCGGCGCCGCCGAGGCTGCCGACAGCGCGGAAAAATTCGCCCGCGAGGGCGTGGGCGTTTCACTGACGGTGACGCCCTGCTGGTGTTACGGCACCGAAGTCATGGACTCGGACCCGTTAATTCCCAAAGCCGTATGGGGATTCAACGGCACCGAGCGTCCGGGCGCGGTGTACCTGGCCGCAGCCCTGGCCGGATATTCCCAGAAAGGCCTGCCGGCGTTCGGCATTTACGGCCGCGATGTCCAGGACGCGGACGACACCTCGATCCCGCAGGATGTGCAGGAAAAACTGCTGCGCTTTGCCCGGGCCGGACTCGCCGTGGCGGAACTGCGCGGTAAATCCTATCTGTCCATGGGCTCGGTATCCATGGGAATCGCCGGTTCCGTGGTTGACGATCATTTTTTCCAGGATTACCTGGGCATGCGCAACGAATATGTGGACATGAGTGAATTTGAACGCCGCATACAGGAGGGTCTTTACGATCCGGATGAATACGAACACGCCCTGTCCTGGGTACAAGACAATTGCAAAGAAGGCAACGACACAAATCCCGAAGAAAAGCAGCATTCGCGCCAACAAAAAGACAAAGAATGGGAAATCTGCGTCAAAATGGCCATGATCGGACGCGATCTGATGGTCGGGAATCCCAAACTGGCTGATATCGGCTATGGCGAAGAAGCTCTCGGTCATAATGCCATTGCAGCCGGATTCCAGGGTCAACGCCAATGGACGGATCACTGGCCGAACGGCGATTTTATGGAAGCCATGCTCAATTCATCCTTTGACTGGAACGGCATCCGCGCGCCCTATATTATGGCGACGGAAAATGACGCTCTGAACGGCGTTTCCATGCTGTTCGGACATTTGCTCACCAACACCGCGCAGATTTTTTCCGACGTGCGCACGTACTGGAGTCCGGCCGCGGTAAAACGCGTCACCGGCCAATCCCTGACCGGACGCGCTGAAAACGGAATCATCCATCTGATCAATTCCGGTCCCACCGCTCTGGACGGCACCGGGCAACAATCGAAAAACGGCCAACCCGCGATGAAACCGTTCTGGGAGATTTCATCGGAAGAAGCGGATGCCTGTCTTAAAGCCACCACCTGGTGTCCGGCCGAAGTCGAGTATTTCCGCGGCGGCGGTTTTTCATCGCAGTTCTTGACCCAGGGCGATATGCCGGTGACCATGTCGCGCATCAATCTGATCAAAGGCATCGGGCCGGTGCTGCAGATCGCGGAAGGCTTTACGGTTACACTGGACCCCAACGTGCACGAGACCCTGAATCAGCGTACCAGTCCGACCTGGCCGACCACCTGGTTTGTCCCGGTACTCACCGGATGCGGCGCATTCACCGATGTCTATTCGGTCATGGCCAACTGGGGCGCCAACCACGGTGCCATCAGCTATGGTCATATCGGTGATCAGCTGATCACTCTGGCCTCCATGCTGCGCATTCCGGTGAATATGCACAATGTAAGCGCTGAACGTATCTACCGGCCCAGCGCCTGGAGCGCATTCGGTACCCTCGATCCGGAAGGCGCCGATTACCGGGCCTGTCAGAATTTTGGTCCTCTGTATGGAAAATGAAATACAACGGCGCCGGAAAAGGCTTCCATAAACCTTTGTCCTGCGCCTTTTTCTGAACAGACACAAAAAAGGAGAACTTTTGAACAGTAGCCATCAAAATAGACGCTCATTCCTTAAAACATTCGGAACCGGCAGCGCTGTTCTTGCCGCAGGTTCGTTGTTCTCCTGCAGCAGGGCACAGCAGCCGAATGTGCTGTTTCTGTTCACCGATGATCAGCGGTTCAATACCCTGAATGCCCTGAACAATCCGGATATTCAAACGCCGAATCTGGACCGGCTGGTCAGGCGCGGACTGGCCTTTACCAACGCCTATATCATGGGCGGATTCAGCGGCGCTATCTGTATGCCCAGCCGCGCTATGCTGATGACCGGCCGGCATTTGTTTCATATTCAAGATAACGGCCGTTCGATTCCGGATGAGCACATCATGATGCCCGAGTATTTCCGCAGCAAAGGATTTCAAACTTTCGGCACCGGTAAATGGCACAACGGGCGCAGCGCTTATGCCCGTTGTTTTACAGACGGTGACGAAATCATGTTCGGCGGCATGGGCGATCACTGGAATGTACCCGCCTATCATTTTGACCCGCACGGCCGTTATGATCAAACCACGCCGGTGATCGAGGACCCGTGGCGCTCCAATGAGATCACCCGTAAAAACTATGATCACATCTATGCGGGCGTACATTCCTCCGAATTGTTCACACAGGCCACACTGACCTTTCTGAGAAACCGCGACCGCGGTAAACCGTTTTTCGCCTATGTGTCCTACATGGCGCCGCATGATCCCCGCTCGATGCCGGAATCGTATCGCAAAATGTACGACCCGGAAACCATCAAATTACCGCCGAATTTCCAGCCGGTGCACCCGTTCGATAACGGTGAGCTAAAGATCAGGGATGAGATGCTGGCGGATTTCCCGCGCACACCGGATGAGGTGAGGCAGCATATTGCCGATTACTATGCCATGATCACTCATCTGGATACACAAATCGGAAGGATTCTGGATGAACTGCAATCTGCCGGAGATATGGACAATACGTTTATCGTTTTTGCCGGTGATAACGGTCTGGCTGTGGGACAGCATGGATTGATGGGAAAACAAAACATGTACGAACACAGTGTGCATGTGCCGCTGGTCATCACAGGCCCCGCACTGCCTGAAAACGAGACACGTGAGGGATTCTGTTATCTGTTTGACATTTTTCCGACCCTGTGCAGTCTGTACGGATTCGAGATTCCAGGTACGGTGGACGGCCAGAGTCTGTTACCCATGATCAGGGAACAACGCCCGGTTCGTGAGGATGTATTTTTCGCGTACAAATATTTGCAGCGCGGTTATCGAAAAAACGACTGGAAACTCATCAAATACAATGTCAGCGGTGTACAGCATACACAGCTTTTTAATCTGGTTCAGGATCCGCATGAAATGACAAATCTAACTAATGATCCGGACTATCGGGAAATACTAAAAGACTTAACAGCCTCGTTGCAGGATCGGATGCACAACGCCGGGGATCCGGTCGATTTGGGCAAACCGGACTGGAATCTTTGAGTGGATTTCACTGTGTTTAAATAGGTTTCAATTAATCAATACAGGAGGATACGGGATGAATAAATGCAGAGAGGACGTATCAAGGAGAACATTTCTGGCAAAATCCTGCATCGGCGGTCTGGGAGTTCTGACACTCGGTACTGCCTGTAGCCGGAAAAAACCGGAAACCGGCAAGCCCAATATTCTGCTCATTCTGGTGGATGACCTGGGTTACGGAGACCTGACCCGTTACGGGGCCGGCGATCTCAGGACACCGCATATTGACAAACTGATATCCGAAGGCATGCGCAAAGCACAAGCTGGTAATACAAAGGAGACCTGTCATGAAACAGATAT
The DNA here is from genome assembly GCA_034521575.1 of candidate division KSB1 bacterium. Lineage (NCBI taxonomy): Bacteria > Pseudomonadati > Candidatus Zhuqueibacterota bacterium. Next base: position 755,644 of record JAXHMJ010000003.1, on the reverse strand, counting down.
GCATTCTTTTGCTTTTACTGATGATTGTCGGCTGTAGCGAAACGCGGGTGGATTATCTCAATGAATCCCCGCAGCAAACAGCGGAACGCATGCAATGGTTTACGGATGCCCGGTTCGGTATGTTTATTCACTGGGGACTGTACGCGGTTCCGGCCGGAGAATATCAGGGAGAGCGTGTGAAGCGAATCGGCGCATGGATCATGAATTGGCTGCAGATCCCGATTCAGGACTATGAACAATTTGCCGATGACTTTAATCCGACCGAATTTGATGCCGATGAATGGGTCAGCCTGGCCAAAGACGCAGGCATGAAATACATCGTCATCACCAGCAAACATCATGACGGATTCTGTTTATGGGATTCGCAAGTCACTGAATGGGATATTATCGACGCCACGCCCTATGACAAAGATATCTTGAAAGAAATGGCAGAGGCCTGCGAAAAATATGACATCAAACTGTGTTTCTATTATTCGATCATGGACTGGCATCATCCGGACGCCCAGGCCATGTGGGAACCGGATTACAATCAGGGCAGCAACAGCGATAAAGTGAATCCGAATTTCCGCGATTATTTTGACAATTACCTGAAACCCCAGCTGCGGGAATTACTGACCAACTATGGCGATATCGGTATTCTGTGGTTCGACGGCGAATGGATCCCCGATTACACCAGCGACATGGGCAAAGAGCTGTACACTTTTGTCCGAAATCTGCAGCCGGATATCATCATCAACAATCGCGTGGACAAGGGCCGACAGGGTATGCAGGGCCTGAACAAACAAGGCGATTTTGCGGGCGATTACGGCACGCCGGAACAGGAAATACCGGATACCGGACTTAAAGATGTAGACTGGGAATCCTGTATGACCATGAACGACAGCTGGGGATATATGCATTTTGACGATAACTGGAAATCGACGGAAACCCTGATTCACAATCTGATCGATATTGTTTCCAAAGGCGGAAATTTTTTACTGAACGTGGGGCCCAAAGCCAGCGGCGTCATTCCGCAACCCAGTGTTGAACGTCTGCAGGCCATCGGCGACTGGATCGATGTATACGGCGAATCGATTTACGGCAGCACGGCCAGTCCCTTTGAAAAACCGCAATGGGGACGCTATACACAAAAACAGGATATCCTTTATGTGCATGCGTTCGACTGGCCGGATGATCAGCGTCTGAACATCCCGGTTGAACTGGACATATCAGAGATGAGTCTGCTGAGCACAGACCAGGAGCTTGAATTCGAAAAAACCGATAACGGCATCACGGTCTATTTACCGGATTCAGCGCCAAACGATATTGCCTCAGTGATAAAAATCAAAGGATACAAATGATGAACTTTTATTTTTTTCCTGATACAATCAGGTGTTTGTATTCAGGCAAGCCCGCTAAAGCTCTGGTATGAGCGGCCTGCTGAAGAACAGATAGGCCCGGACGGCAGCATGAACATGCTGAGACACGCCAAAGAAATGAACGCCAATCTGCTGCTCAACACCGGACCGCTGCCGGACGGATCGATCTATCCCGGCGATATTGAACCGCTAAAAACCGGAGAAAAGAGAAAAGCACAAGCTGGTAATACAAAGGAGACCTGTCATGAAACACATCTGCATTCTTTTGCTTTTACTGATGATTGTTGGCTGTAGCGAAACGCGGGTGGATTATCTCAATGAATCCCCGCAGCAAACAGCGGAACGCATGCAGTGGTTCAAGGATGCCCGCTTTGGCATGTTTATTACCTGGGGATTGTACGCGGTTCCGGCCGGAAAATATCAGGGGGAGCGTGTGGAAGGAATCGGCGAATGGATCATGCACAAGCTTCATATCCCGATCAAAGACTATGAAAAATTCGCCGGGGAGTTCAATCCGACCGAATTTGATGCAGACCGATGGGTCAAGCTCGCCAAAGACGCAGGCATGAAATACATCGTCATCACCTCCAAGCATCACGACGGATTCTGCTTATGGGATTCGCAAGTCACTGAATGGGATATTATCGATGCCACGCCCTATGACAAAGATATCTTGAAAGAAATGGCAGAGGCCTGCGAAAAATATGACATCAAACTGTGCTTCTATTATTCGATCATGGACTGGCATCATCCGGACGCCCAGGCCATGTGGGAACCGGAGTATAATCAATGGCGAGACAGCGAAAACGTGAATCCGAATTTCCGCGATTATTTTGACAATCACCTGAAACCCCAGCTGCGGGAATTACTGACCAACTATGGCGATATCGGTATTCTCTGGTTCGACGGCGAATGGATCCCCGATTACACCAGCGACATGGGCAAAGAGCTGTACACTTTTGTCCGAAATCTGCAGCCGGATATCATCATCAACAATCGCGTGGACAAGGGCCGACAGGGTATGCAGGGCCTGAACAAACAAGGCGATTTTGCCGGCGATTACGGCACGCCGGAACAGGAAATACCGGATACCGGACTCAAAGGTGTGGACTGGGAATCCTGTATGACCATGAACGACACCTGGGGATACAAGCATTTTGACGACAATTGGAAATCGACGGAAACCCTGATTCACAATCTGATCGATATTGTTTCCAAAGGCGGAAATTTTTTACTGAACGTGGGGCCCAAAGCCAGCGGCGTCATTCCGCAACCCAGTGTTGAACGTCTGCAGGCCATCGGCGACTGGATCGATGTATACGGCGAATCGATTTACGGCAGCACGGCCAGTCCCTTTGAAAAACCGCAATGGGGACGCTATACACAAAAAGGTGATATCGTGTATGCGCATATTTTTGACTGGCCACAAAATAAACATCTTGATATTCCGGTTGAAAAAGAAATAACAGAGGTCGCATTATTAGGCGGTGCAGCTCTGGAGTATGTACAGAATAATGACGGGATTGCGGTTGAGTTGCCCGAAACGGCACCGAACAGCATCGCAACCGTTCTCGTTATTCAATAAGACTCTAATATCGGATTTGCAATTTTCACCATCTGGGTGCCGAACCGATGGTCTGAAGCGCTTGTCCAATGAACCGGCAGGCAAATGGCTTGAAAGGATGCCGCCGGGCAACAGCAGTTCGGTTGGTGTTGAAATGAATAAGCAGTGGAAAATCTGCCCGGCTATCAATTGTATAATCTGGAAACCAACATTGGAGAAACAAACAATCGGATGGATCAACACCCGGAAGTTATTGCACAACTGACTGAACGCATGACCCGGTATGTGGTCAACGGCCGCAGCACGTCCGGTCCAGTTCAGAAAAATGACGGATTGGTAGGGTGCAAACAACTGGTATGGATACAAAAACCCAAAGAGCAATCATGAACTAAAATTATGATGAATTGCGGATGCTATCTTTTTACACTGTCCATCCGCTGAACTTTCGGAGGATCACATCATGTTAAACGGTATTTCGCCGCTGATTAGTCCGGAACTGCTGGTCACACTTTATCGCATGGGACACGGTGATGAAATCGTACTCGGCGACGCTCATTTTCCCGGTTACACTCACAATGACCGGGTCATTCGGGCGGACGGATTGAAAATTCCTGATCTGCTGGATGCCATACTGCCATTATTTCCGCTCGATTCTTATGTGGACTCGCCTCTGATCATGATGGCGGCCGTCAAAGGAGATCAACTAAATCCAGACGTTGAGCAATCCTACCGTGCGGCTATCGGCAGACACGTTCAAAAAATACCGGAGATAACCCGCATCGAACGATTTGCTTTTTATGAACGTACGGACTATGCATATGCTGTGGTCATGACCGGAGAAACTGCGAAATACGGTAACATTGTATTGAAAAAAGGTCTGGTGATGTGATTTTGAATTTTCAGACCTTTGACTTGACCAGGGAGTTGTTATGAAACGAAATTATATCGCGATCGACCTTGGCGCCGGCAGCGGCCGGGTGATGCTGGGGACAGTGAACGAGACTGTGGAACTACAGGAATGTCACCGGTTTGTGAACGAGCAAATCAAAGCCGGTTCCTATTATTATTGGGATATCCTGCGGCTGTTTCAGGAAATAAAAACCGGTTTGCGAAAAGCAAAGCAAATGGCAGATACACCTGTTTCCGGAATCGGTGTGGATACGTGGGGCGTGGATTTTGGGCTGCTGGACAGCAACGGCATGCTTTTGTCCAATCCGGTATGCTATCGTGATCCGCGTACAGACGGTATCATGGAGAAAGCCTTTGAACGCCTGTCTGAAAAAAGTATCTATGAATCCACTGGTCTGCAGTTCATACAATTCAACACCATGTTCCAGCTCATGAGCATGTCCCGGGAGAATCCGCAGCTGCTAAAGACCGCTGACACATTGCTGATGATGCCGGATCTGATCAATTATTTGCTCACAGGTGAAATAGCGGCTGAATATACCATAGCATCGACGACTCAGCTATTGAACGCAAAAACCCGCACCTGGGACGAATCTTTATTCCAGCCGCTGGGATTGCCGTTTCACATCATGCCCGAAATCACGCTTCCGGGAAACATCCTGGGACGTCTGCTTCCCGATATTCAGACGGAAACAGGACTGCACGGCGTGGATGTAATCAACACATCAGGTCATGACACCGCCTGTGCGGTCGCGGCCGTGCCGGCTAGCGGAAAAAACTGGGCATATCTGAGTTCAGGAACCTGGTCGCTGATCGGCATTGAAATCAGCGAACCGATTATAACAGATTCTTCACGGGCATTTAATTTCACAAACGAAGGCGGTGTAAACCGTAAAATACGGTTTCTCAAGAACGTTATGGGTATGTGGCTGCTGGAAGGCTGCATCAGGGAATGGCAGAAAAATGGTGAAAGCATCAGCTATGAACAGCTTATCAAACAGGCTGGATCTGCTGCACCTTTTCGATCGATCATTAATCCCGATGACCACAGTTTTTTAAATCCGCCGAATATGATCAAAGCGATCCAGACCTATTGCCGCAACACAGACCAACCCGTACCGCAATCCAAAGGAGCCTTGACGCGTAGCATCTTTGAAAGTCTGGCACTCCGCTACCGATGGGCTTTAACCAAGATTCAGGAATTGCGCGGCACCCCTATAGAAACCCTGCACATTGTCGGCGGCGGCTCAAAGAACGATCTGCTCAACCAGTTCACCGCAAATGCCACCGGCTGCCAGGTGCTAACAGGTCCGGCAGAAGCCACAGCCACCGGCAATGTTCTGGTACAGGCGATCGCCGGTAATGACATCAGCTCTGTGGAAGAAGGACGCAAAAAAATTTCAGCCACATTGCAAACATTTACACCCGAAAAAACGAATGAATGGGACCGCGCTTTTGAACAAGCGGTACCTCTGTTGAACGCTTAACATTGACATGAGGCAAGAAATGCAAAAACCCAAAATGATACCCCGTGATATTCTATGGCCGTTCATCCTGCTGACCAGCTGTTTCGCCTGGTGGGGTCTCGCCAATAATATGACCGACACCCTGCTGGCCGCGTTCAAACGCATTATGAGCATGTCCGACACCAAAACCGCGCTCATTCAGGTGGTGTGCTACGGCGCCGGATACGGACTGCTGGCGATTCCGGCCGCGATTTACATTAAAAAATATTCCTACAAGTCGGGTGTGCTTTTAGGTCTGGGACTCTATTCCATCGGCGCCCTGCTGTTCTATCCCGCCATGCTCACAGCCAGCTACCTGAACTTTCTCGGCGCCATCTGGATTTTGTTCGGCGGTCTTTCCATTCTGGAAACCGCGGCCAATCCCTATATTATCGCCATGGGACCGGAAGAAACCGCCACCCAACGGCTGAACTTTGCCCAGTCCTTTAATCCCATCGGCTCCATCATGGGTGTGTTTATCTCAAAACACTTTATCCTCTCCAAACTCAACACCGCCACGGCAGCGGAACGCGCCCAACTCGATGTGCGGGAACTGCAGTCCATGCAGGCGGGTGAACTGCACGCCGTGACCATGACCTATGTCACGATCGGTGTGATCCTGGTGATCACCTGGATTCTCATCGCTGTCAATAAAAAGATGCCGAAATCGGGAGAGGCGGGCGATGTCAGTGAGCTGAAACCGATTTTCAAACGCCTGCTGCACAACCGCCATTATGTGTGGGGCGTGGTCGCGCAGTTTTTCTACGTGGGCGCCCAGATCGGCGTCTGGTCGTTCACCATCCGCTATGTCATGAAAGAACTGAATCTGCAAAGCCTGGAGTACAATGGCGGTGATACGCCGGAGAGTATTGCGGCCTCTTATTATGTTGCGTCACTGGTGCTGTTCACCGGCGGCCGCTTTATCTGCACCTGGCTGATGCGTACCATCACACCGGCCAACCTGTTGACGTCTATGGCTATCGCCGCCGGCGCCCTGACATTGTCCGTCATCTATATTGGCGGCGCCGTCGGCGTGTACGCTCTGGTGCTCATTTCCTTGTGTATGTCGCTCATGTTCCCGACCATCTTTGGCCTGGCCGTCCGCGGTCTCGGAGACGACACCAAAATTGCGGGGTCCGGCCTGGTAATGGCCATCCTCGGCGGCGCGGTCCTGACACAGCTTCAGGGATTGACCTCGGACTGGACCGGCAGTATCAATCTGGCTTTTTTTGTGCCGTTTGCCTGTTTTGCCGTGATCACCTATTACGGCGCTGTGGCCTGCCGAAAGGATCTGCCACGCCGAACAGCGACCGAATCCTAAGCGAGGCGCAGGCCGGAAAATGCATAACACAAAAAGGAGGTTCTGCTATGGCAGCAAAATCAATCCTGATGCTTATCAGTCTCACCGGAACGATACTGTTGTCAGCCGCGCCGGTGACGCTTGTTGATTTCGGCGATACTCCGGAAACCACCACATTCGGTCTTGCCGGCTGGTCGGCCCCCCTGTTGAGCGACAATCAAATCTATCGCTCCGTCGCTGGAAACGGCGTGGTGACCAATGCCGCAGACCCGGGAGAATACAGTGAGTTTCGCGGTGTCAGCGGCACAGCGCGACGGTTTACACCCGGCGAGCGTATCGCCGTCACCTGGTACAATGACTCGGATGAGACCTTTCGCTTCACCTCGCGCATCAGTTTCACCGATGCCAATGCCGCGGACACAGCGCCCGACGGACCCTGGTACACGATGCGCGATTTCAACGATTACCGTAACGCTTATGTCGAGATCGCGCCGGGAACAGAGGCAAAAACCGTGTTCAATATCACGGATCACGGTGTGCATCAAACCGACAGTCTGTACTCCCTGGTCAACATCGGACTGCATATCGAATGGGGATCCACCACTCAAAAACAGGTTCTGGTTTGCGACAAAATCGAGCTGCTGGACGATGCAGACCTGACAGCGCCGTCCGTTTCGACCGGTCTCACAACAGAATCCGTGAGCGCCTGTAAAGCCCGGCTCAGCTGGCAGCCGTCTACAGATAACCAGGGGGTTGTCGATTATCTCATCACGATGAACGGCGAGATTGAAGGCTATTCCCGTTCCACAGACTATACAGCCGTTTTTCTGCAGCCGGGACAGATTTATTCATTCTCGGTCACTGCCCGCGATGCTGTCGGCAACGAAAGCGCAGCCGGTCATCCGCTGCGCGTGGTCACATCGACTCTGCCTCCGGGTGATTCCCTGCTGGACCCCAATGGATTCACGTACCAGGGCGCGTTTGCGGTTCCCCCCGACTTTATATGGGGCGGCGAGGCGCTCGCATTTCGAACAGACCATTCCGGCAGAACCTCGGACGATGACGGGTTTCCCGGATCGCTGTACATCACCAATCTCAACCAGCCGGAACACGGACAGGTCGGTGAGATAGACATCCCGGCGCCGCTCATCGACTCCAACCCGGACAATCTGAAACAAGCGACAGTGCTCACCGTCCCCGTGAATATTCGGCCGGACAATATCAACAACCGCGATTATGTGGATATCTGGCGCACCGGCCTGCATTACGAAAACGACACCGGCGTCCTTTACAGCGCCTGGAGCATCCACTATACTGTAGGCGGCGGCAAACACCCCTCACTCAGCAGCTGCCAGGGACCTTCACCTCCCCGGACGGCGGCTGGTATCTGGGCGATTCAGAGTCGCCGCCGAACGACGCCATGACCGGCGATTATCTGTTCGCGGTACCGGACTCATGGGCGGAGACTCACAGCGCCGGACGCCACCTGATCACCGGCCGTTTCCGCGACGGCGGACTGAGCGGTCTGGGTCCCACTTTGTACGCGTTTGCACCGGATGCGGATGCATCAGCCGGGTCGGCGCTCGAATATACAACATTGCTCGAATACGGTCCGGTAGAGGCGTCTGTAGATGATTATGAATTTCCCCGGTCCATTGACGACTATAATCACAGTGACGACTGGCGCGAAGCGCTGTGGGTGTCCGCCGGCAACCAGACAGCAGTCGGGATCATTGGCAGCAAGGCGCTGGGACATCACTGGTACGGCTATCACGGCGAGCGCATGCGTCACAATTGGGTGATCGCGGATGTGCCTTATCCGGATTTTTACAGCACTGATCCGGACGGCAAAGGCTGGCGCTCGCACAACCGGACGCCGATGATCATCTTTTACGAACCCGCGGACCTGGCGCCAGTGGCCAGCGGCACATCCGAATCCTGGCAGCCGCAGCCCTATGCAGCGCTGCGCATGAATCCGGACCACTTTTACAATCAGCATGATATCCGCTCGGCCGCATTCGATCCGCAGGCACAAAAACTCTACATCACGGAATTCTCTGATCCGCAGACCGGACAGCTGGTGATCCACGTCTGGGAAGTGCAGACGTTCACACTCGGCATACAATCCGCGCCCAAACCGACCGGTTTCCGGCTGACCGCCAATGTTCCGAATCCCTTTAACGCATCGACCCGCATTCAATTTGTTCTGCCGCATGCGGCGCACGCGCTGGTCACGCTCTATGATATCAACGGTCGGCAGGTCCGCCTCCTGGCCGATCAGGTTTTTCCGCAGGGACGCAGCCGTATTCAGCTGAACGCTGCCGGACTGGCGTCCGGGGTATATTTCTGCCGGGTAATCACAAAATTCGGCAGCCGCACTCGAAAAATTTGTTTGATGCAATGACACATATTCATTAAAAAACATTGAAAATAACGTATCATCTGTTTATATTGATTCCCAGGCTGTCAACCGAATGAAACCATTCAATGCTGTTTCATACCTGTTTAAACGATAAAACAAACCAGAGGATAACGCTATGAAACGTATCACGTTATTTATGCTGTTGAGTTGCCTCGCTCTTTCTGCATCCGTTCGTATTGATGTAGGGGAAACGGGTGAACCCATATCTCCGTATATTTACGGCCAGTTTATCGAACATCTGGGCCGCTGCATCTATGACGGGATCTGGGCGGAAATACTGCAGGACCGCAAGTTTTATTATCCGATCACGGAAGAATTTTCACCCTGGACCCTGTCGCCCGGCGATACATTCTGGAACACCGGTCCCTACCGCTACCTCAGCGCCTCACCCTGGGAGGTGCTCCGCAAGGGAACGGTGAGCATGGACAGCAGTCACTCCTGGGTCGGTGCGCACACACCGCTCATCACCGTACCCGGAGACGGCAGGGCTGCGGGCATCAAACAGGCGCGTCTGATGCTCAAGGCCGGCGTCGATCATGACTGCCGTATTGTCTATTCCGGAACCGTGCCCGTTATCGTGCGCCTGGTCTCATCAGAAGGTACTCTGGCCGAAAAGCGGCTCGATATCACCCCGGACTTTACAACGGCAACATTCACCTTTCCGGCTGTTCCCGGGCACACCGAGACCACCCTAAAAATCCTGGCCCGCGATCAAGGCAGGTTCTCCGTCGGCGCCGTATCCCTGATGCCGGCAGACCACATCGACGGCTGGCGTCCCGATGTGCTGGCGCTGATGCAGGAACTGGATTCACCGGTGTACCGCTGGCCGGGCGGCAATTTTGTCTCCGGCTACAACTGGCGCGACGGTATCGGACCGCGCGATCAACGGCCGCCGCGCAAAAATCCCGCCTGGAAAGGCGTCGAATCCAATGACGTCGGCCTGCACGAATATATGCAGCTCATGGATATTCTTGATTCCGAACCGTTTATCGCTGTCAATACCGGACTGGGCACCGTGGAAGAAGTGGCGGAAGAAGTTGAATACGTCAATCTTCCCGCGGACACGCCTCTGGGCAGCAAACGCGCTGAAAACGGCCACCCGGAGCCTTTTGACTGCCAATTCTGGGCGGTCGGCAATGAAATGTACGGCGACTGGCAGCTGGGACATATGCCGCTGGAAAAATACGTGGAAAAACACAAACGCGTGGTCGAGGCCATGTGGGCGGTTGACTCTACCATTGAGCTCATCGCCGTCGGTAATATGGGCGAATGGAGCCGCACCATGCTGCGCATGTGCGCCGATCATATGGACTTGATCAGCGAGCATATTTACTGCCGCGAAGCAGAGCCGGTTCAGGACCACATCTGGCAGATGCGCGCCGCTATCCGCGAACGCGCCAACGCGCACCGCCAGTATCGGCGCGAAATCCCGGGGCTGGATGACAAAGATATCCGCATCGCCCTGGATGAATGGAATTATTGGTATGGCGATTATATTTACGGCGAACTGGGAGTGCGTTATCACCTCAAGGACGCATTGGGCATCGCAGGCGGACTGCACGAGTATTTCCGCAACAGCGACATGTTTTACATGGCCAATTACGCACAAACCGTGAATGTGATCGGCTGTATCAAAACCAGTCCCACCGACGCTGTATTCGCCGCGACCGGACTGCCGCTCAAACTTTATCGGCAGCAGTTCGGCAGCATTCCCGTAGAGGTTACAGACGCGCCGCAGAATGTGGACATTGCCGCCGCCCTGACCGGCGACGGACAACAACTCACCATTGCCCTGGTGAACGCCGGCGCTGAAAAGCAATCCATCCCCTTTACTCTGCTGGGATTTGAACCGTCAGAACAGGCGCAAGCCTGGGTCATTTCCGGCGACGATCCGCAGCTCTACAATGAACCGGACGCCGAACCGCGTCTCGACATCCTTGAAAAATCGGTCAAGATCACCGATCATCTGCCGGTCCCGGGATATGGCATTATGCTGGTCAAAATGGAGAGAAAATAATGAAAAAATGTATTCTGTTTGTTGCTGCGCTGGCCGTACTCGGCTGCGCGGATTCGGATAAACCGACGTTAAAGCAGGTCTATCAGGACTATTTTAAAATCGGAGCCGCCGTCAATTACAGCGTCGCGTCAGGTAAAGACCCCGACGCGCATCTCATCGCGATTCGCGAGATGAACAGCATCACCCCGGAAAACTGCATGAAATGGGAACATGTGCAGCCGAATCCCGGGGAATTTACATTCGAACGCGCCGACCGCTTTGTCAAATTCGGCGAGGAACACAACATGTTCATCGTAGGGCACACTCTAATCTGGCACAGTCAGACTCCGGAATGGGTGTTCCAGGATGACAATGAAGGTGCGGCCACACGCGACTTGCTGCTGAAACGAATGCAGGAACACATCAACGCGGTAACAGGACGTTATGCCGAACGCATCCAGGCCTGGGACGTGCTGAATGAGGCCATCGAAGAGGACGGTTCTCTGCGCCAGACCCCCTGGCTGCGCATTATCGGTGAGGATTATATTCAAAAAGCGTTTGAATTTGCCAAACAGGCGGCCCCGTACGCCGAGTTGTACTATAACGATTATAATTTGTGGAAACCGGAAAAACGCCGGGGCGCTATCCGCGAAATCAAGAAACTGATGGATGCCGGTGTGCGCATCGATGCCGTGGGACTGCAGGGCCACTGGCGGCTGGGCGATCCGACGCTGGAGCAAATCCAGGCGATGATCGAGGATTTTGCCAAACTCGACCTCAAGGTCATGATCACGGAACTGGACATCAGTGTGCTGCCCAATGTCTGGGCAATGAGCGCGGATGTGCGGAACAGCATTGAAAAGCGCGACGATCTGAACCCTTTTCCGGGCGGCATCCCGGATTCGGTGCAAACGCAGCTCACAGAACGTTATCAAGCCTTGTTCCGACTGTTTCTGGACCATCATCAGAGCATCGACCGGGTCACGTTCTGGGGCATATACGACGGCACCAGCTGGCTGAACCATTATCCGGTTCGCGGCCGAACCGATTATCCGCTGCTCTTTAACCGCGAACTGCAAAAGAAACCCGCCTATGACGCGGTGATTCAAGTCGCACAACAACATTAACCTGTAAAACGGAGAGATTGATGAAGAAGCTTTATACCCTATTCCTGCTGTCCTGTTCCATTCTGTTCGCCGCTGACGCGGATATCCGGTTGTCGAGCATCGGCTTTACCCCGGAAATGTCGAAAAAAGTGAGTGTCACCGCAGAATGCGAACAGTTTACACTTGTCGATGCCAACACGGGAGAAACGGCATACACCGGCACGCTGTCTGATCCGGTCTATCAAAAAGACGTGGATCAAAGCGTCCGGATCGCGGACTTTACCCTGTTTGTCGATCCCGGCTGGTATATTCTGAACATTGAGAATGTGGGCCAATCCGTGCCCTTTGAAATCGGCGCTGATGTCTGCGCCTTTCCGTATACGACCGCCATGCGCGCCTTTTATCTCTGGCGCTGCGGCACGGCTGTATCCGGCGATCACAAGGGCGATCACTTTGAACATGACGCCTGTCACCTGAACGATGCGCTAAAAGATGCTCTCGGACGTCCGGGGCAACGCCGCGACGGCACCGGAGGCTGGCACGATGCCGGCGATTACGGTAAATATGTCACCAACGGCGCATTTACCCTGGGCTGCCTGTTCCTGGCCTGGGACCATTTCCAGAATAAGCTGGAATCTGTCGAACTGGATCTGCCGGAAACGGCGCCCGGTTATCCCGATTTTCTCAAGGAACTGAAATGGGAAACCGACTGGCTGCTGAAAATGCCGTATCCGGACGGGTCGGGACGCGTGTCTCACAAACTCACCCGATTGAATTTTTCAGGCATGATCATGCCTGAAAACGATGACGCCGAGCGTTATTTCACCGACTGGAGCACGACTGCGGTGGCGGATTTCGCCGCGGTCATGGCCATGGCAGCGCGCTATTTCGCTCCCCTGGACAGCGCCTACGCAGATACTTGTCTGCAGGCCGCGCTCAGCAGTTATCAGGCGCTGCGTGATCATCCGCAACACAAACGCTTCCAACAGGGCGATTTTCACACCGGCGCTTATGCCAGCGACGACCGCGATGACCGGCTGTGGGCGGCAGCCGAGTTGTGGGAAACCACCGGCGACAGCAGTTATCTGCACGATTTTGAACAACAGGTCAGAAACTCTCAGCCGCGGATGCGGCCGGGAATGGCCCAGGCCTCGGAAAAACGCCATGTCGATTTTGACTGGGACTGGGGTAATCTGCGCAATTTGGGTGTTTTCACCTATGTATTGTCCGAACAAACGGGACGCGACCCCGAGCTTTTGCAAACCCTGCACAAGCACCTGCAGCTGACGGCTGATGATATTGTAGAGACCGCAGACCGCGATGTGTACGGCCGCACCCTTGGCGAACGCTATCAATGGGGCTGCAACGGCAGTGTGGCGCGCCAGACCATCACGCTGTACACCGCCTATCTGTTATTCCATAATAAGGATTATGTACGCGCCGCTTCCGATGCCGTAGCGCATCTGTTCGGCCGCAATGTCTATAATCGATCCTATGTGACCGGTCTTGGCCACAATCCGCCCATGAATCCGCATTCCCGGCGATCGGTTGCGGACGATGTGCAAGCCCCCTGGCCGGGATATATTGTCGGCGGCGGCCACTCGGCCACGGACTGGGTCGACGTGCACGAAAGCTATCAAACCAACGAAATCGCCGTCAACTGGCAGGCGGCGCTGGTCTATGCATTGGCCATTTTTCTTTAATTTTGAACTGTAATCGAGGAGAGAAATATGTGTTTTGAACGATTTACGTTAACCGCACTCTTGTTGTTCAATCTGGCGCTCGGGATGTCGCTCTTGTTCGCGCAAATCCCGCCGCACTCACCGGATCAACGGCAGGACCTGCTGAATGAACCGGTGGATATTAGCAATGATTTTCGTAATTTCGCCAATACCTACTATGTGGCGGACAGTCTGGCGGAATTTGACCCGGCCACCGGCTCCGGCAAGCTGGTCTATCGCCGCTACGAGTACAAAACCCGACAGGCCTTTAACAACATGCTGGGAACTCTGGACCCGGTGGGACCCAACGAGTTTCCCGGACAAGAATACGAAGCATCGCCGTCCATGCCGTTTTCGGTCGAGCTGATCTCACCGCGCACCATCCGGCTGCGCGCCGTGTCACGGCCGCAGGTGAAACCGGAGGAAGAATCCCTGATGCTGGTGAACGGCCGCGTGCAGCAGAACCGCGACGCCTGGTCCGGCGAACAGATCGACGGCGGCTACCGGTTCAGCAGCGAATTCGGATCTGTGACCGTGCACACGCATCCGTGGCGCGTGCTAATTCATGACGCTGACGGTAAGCTTCTGACCCAGACACGCCATATCTCGGACAATGCCGCGACGTATACGCCGGTGGTGCCGTTCTGCTATGTGCGACGCGCCGCAGATTATTCGACCAGCATGGCCGCCGTGCTCAAGCTGTCGCCCGGCGAGAAAATTTTCGGCTGCGGCGAATCGTTTACCGAATTGAACAAACGCGGACAAAAGGTGGTGCTGTTCACCGATGACGCCAACGGCACCCAGAACGAAACCATGTACAAACCGGTGCCGTTTTACATGAGCAGCCGCGGTTACGGCGTGTTTATGCATACCTCGTCACCCATTACCTGCAATTTCGGTAAATATTTCAGCAGCGCCAATCAGATGTTTATCGGTGACGACACCGCCGATCTGTTTATCTTTTTAGGCGATCCCAAAGACATCCTAAATGAATATACCAGCCTCACCGGCAAGGCCGCCATGCCGCCGCTGTGGTCGTTCGGGTTCTGGATGAGCCGCATCACCTATTTTTCCGAAAAAGAAGTGCGCGACGTGGCCAACAAACTGCGCAAACACAAAGTCCCCTCCGATGTCATTCACCTGGACACCGGCTGGTTCGAAACCGACTGGCGCTGTGATTATCAGTTTTCTTCCTCCCGCTTTGATGATCCGGAACAAATGATTCAGGACCTGAAAGACATGGGTCTGCACACCTGCCTGTGGCAGCTGCCCTATTTTGTGCCGAAAAACACCCTGTTCCCGGAAATCATTGAAAAAGGCCTGTTTGTGCGCGACCGCAAAGGCAATATTCCGGCCGAAGATGCGGTGCTGGATTTCTCCAATCCGCAAACCGTGGACTGGTATCAGGATAAAATCGCCGGACTCTTAAAACAGGGCGTGAGCGCTATCAAAGTGGATTTCGGTGAAGCAGCGCCGGCGAACGGTCTGTATGCCTCCGGTAAAACCGGATTTTACGAACACAATCTCTATCCGCTGCGTTACAACAAGGCTGTTGCGGATATTACGAAAAAAGTGACCGGTGAACAGATCATGTGGGCGCGCAGCACCTGGGCCGGCAGTCAGCGCTATCCCGTGCACTGGGGCGGCGATCCAGCCAACACCAATTCCGCCATGGCCGCCACCCTGCGCGCCGGACTCTCGATCGGCGCCTGCGGATTCTCCTTCTGGGCGCATGATATCGGCGGATTTGTGCACAAAACTCCGGAAAACCTTTACCGCCGATGGACACCGTTCGGTATGCTGACGTCGCATACCCGCAGTCACGGCGCGCCGCCCACCGAACCCTGGGAATACGGCGAAGTTTTTCTGCGCGCTTTTAACAAAGCGGCAAACATGAAATATCAGCTCATGCCCTACGTATACGCCCAGGCCAAACACTGCAGCGAAACCGGTCTGCCCATGATGCGCGCCCTGTTTATCGAATTCCCGAAAGACCCGGGCGCCTGGCGCGTGGACGATCAGTACCTGTTCGGATCCGACCTGCTGGTGGCGCCGCTCATGGAAGACGTGGACAGCCGCGACGTGTATCTGCCGGGCGGCAACTGGATCGATTACCAGACCGGCGTATCCTATTCCAAAGGCTGGCACCACATCAAAGCCGGTGACATCCCGATCGTTGTGCTGGCGCGCGAGGGCGCGGCCATTCCACACATTAAACCCGCCCTGTCCACCGCGGACCTGGACTGGTCGCAGCTGACCCTGAAAATTTACGCGGAATCCAGCGACAAAGCCAGTGGCCTGATCTGTTTGCCGGATGACAACGAATTGAAAGACCTGTTTGCCAAAAAATCCGGAGATCAGTTCGAGCTCGCCTCGGATCCCACAAACGGTCAAGTGCAATGGGAACTCGTTTCTGCTATACAATAAAACAACACCCCTCTCGTGATTATCCCACCCCCGACCTGTATCTCGACACTAAAACAGAACGTACTATAGTACGTTCTGTTTTACCTCCTTTTTATATATTATTATTTATATACTTGTAACATCTTTTTTACAACCTTCCTCGCAGTTTGTTTGCTAAACAGAAAACGTTTGATGCGTCGAATTTCATTCATTTAAACCGCTCCGGACAATCGTTATTTTTCGACCAGGTTAGTTGGTTAAAAGAGAACACAAGCGAGTTGAATACAACAGATTTCGAGGCCGCATGGTAAACAATGATCGCATTCAAAAATGTGCGCTCCGGCACAGGGCCGACGAACTCGACGGCCTACATCATCAGACGCATACCAGAATGCATCTTATTTGGGAGCGATGCAGAGCATCGCAGACTGAATCGTGCCGTATGGCAAGAATGACAGCCATCCCCGGCCCGAGGCCGGGGCCAAGATTCTGATGATGGTTTCAGGTTATTGCAGTCATATACCGCGGCACAGTCCCAGCCCTGAAAGGGCGGCGTAGAGCAGCCCCGGGTGGGACCTCGCCAAATCGCAGTAAAAGCCCTGAAAGGGCGAATCAACTCGCCGGACCGCACACCCCAATCAATAACGCTCACAACCGATGCAACCGCCAACCGGAACGCACGGACTTGTTGCGTCAGCGGTACTCCAAAGGCATCAAGCATCGCGGCGCCGGTGAGAAAATGCGCGATGATTCAGAACACAGACCAGTGCTCGGAATAACCGTGGCGGTAGGGTTCGTCCATGTCCACGTGACGTTCGGTATAATGTTCACCGGCTTTTAGCGCGGCCTGTTCGCAGATATCTCAATTCAATAGATTATTCGCCGCAATCAGGGGCGCAATAAAAAAAAGGCTTTAGTGGAGGATTCCGGCTGCCAGTCGGGCGACAACATGCGCCGGGCATGAAAATCAGCAGATTTGCGCAAAAACGCTTTCCATTTCGACGTGTCCATATTTTGCCGCTCTCCCGCCCCAATCGCATCGGCCATATTCAGCATGGCCTGTCCCGGGGACAGCCATTCCGGGCGTTGGTTCCAGGCACCCTGTCGCCAGGCCTGCATGTGGGTGTTGAACCAGGTATAATAGCCGCGCTCCTAAAATTCAGTGTCCGATAAAAAATCCAGAAAGCGCACGGCGCGCTGCAGGGCCGGACTGTCATACGGCAGCACATCCTGCGGCATCAGGTAGGCAAATCCGGGCGCTGCGGCTTGTCCCACCCAGCCGAATAGGATATATTTGTGTTCATGATCAACGGGAAACTGGTTGAATCCGGACCACAGGATGGTTAAAGAATAGATTGTTTCCGAACTGGCCGGTGTTTTGCTGGAGCAAACACCGGCCGAATGAAAAAAAGGGGTTAAAGCTTGGTCTGCACAGCATTCACCTTGTCGGATCCCGCCTGCTGTTTGTCCCTGCGGTCATCGATTTTCATCGAGGTCAGGACCCGGGGCACATTCGGCGTTTCTGAAACGGCACGGTGCATACGCGCGGCCGCTTCGAACAGCATCTCTACAGAGCCGGCTTCGACCACGGTCCCCATAGGTGTCAAGGTATAAGTGACATCCTCATTGCCCTCCAGCGCCCTGACGGCAGCGGCGACGTATTTGCTCACAGACGCGCTGCCCGTGCCCAGCGGCACCACACTGATTTCCATAATAGCCATATCATATACCTCCATTGAGACATTTTTATTGCTGTTATATCTTGCAAAACACGAACAGCGGGCTGCAGAAAATCTGCAACGTCGCTCATCATACCTGTTCTATATCCTCAAACAACAAAGAGTCATGACATCATCCTGCGGTTCAATTCTGCAGGCGTCTATTCCCGGTCGTAGTAGCTTTGAATGATTTTCTGAAACCATGACTGCGGCAGCCATGTTTTGACGGTCGGTGCAAGCGTATCGAGAAAGCGTCCGCAACGGTAGCGCAGACGCGGTTTGCGGCTATGCATCAGGCGTTCAACGAGCCGCGCCACAGCCTCAGGTTCGGGTGCGGATTGTTCGTCGGATGCCATGACATCTTCAGCGCGCTCGAGCCTGTGTCGATACGGCGATGAACGGTCACTGTAACATTTACGGTTTTGCGTGATCGCGGTCTTGAAATTTCCCGGTTCAACAAGCACCACATGGATATTCCAGGGCGCCACTTCCATGCGCAGGGATTCGGTATAGCCCTCCAGGGCAAATTTGGCGGCGCTGTAAAACGCCTGAAACGGAATCGCGACGAGTCCGCCGATGGAGCTGATATTGACAATCAGGCCCTGTTTACGTTGACGCATGCCGGGCAGCACCATACGGCACATGCGGTGCGCGCCCCAAAAATTGGTTTGCATCACCTGACGGGCCGCCTCGTCCGGAACCTCCTCCGCAGCCCCGGATGCGGCAATACCGGCGCTGTTGATCAGCACATCGAGTCGTCCCTCGCGTTCGAGCACATGATTGACCGCCTGCTGCACGGATGTTTCCTCATTGACGTCCATACGCAGCGCCTGAAAGTCAAACTCGTGTTCCTGTTGCACACCACGCCCGGCGCCGTAAACCCGGTGACCGCGCTGGTGCAGATACACGGCACAGCAGCGACCGATCCCGGAGGTAGCGCCGGTGATGAAAACAACCTGCGATGATTTGCGCATGATCCCTCCGCTGAGTGAAAAGTCTAAAGTCAAAAAGACAATATAGATTTTGAAAACGCCATCATTGCGTGCTGGTTCCCTGCTCTTGTTCAGGATTCCGGCAGAGTTTTCTCCAGCATAATATCGAGCATGGTTTCGTCCACGTGCGACATGCCGTCGTGGCATATTTGTCCCAGATGCATGACGGTTTCTTCCAGGCTGCGTCCGACGAATCCTTCCGTATGGGTGATGCCGTGACCGTTCAGCGCCATATAGGCGGCGCGGATCGCGGAATCCGTGGAACTGGCAACCTTGAGGGCGCACCCGGCTTTGGCGCCGTCACAGAGCATACCGCCCAGATCGCTGAGCACGGTGTTCAGGGCCAGGGTCATTTCCACATCATCGGGATACTGCTGAAAGACAATCGCCACCGCAGCGCCGGCCCGGCTGCCACGGCGCAGCCGCAGAGCACGGACAAATCACCGGTATAGCATTTGATATAGCTATTGATCAGATGTGACAAGGCAATGCTTTCCAGAATGACCGGCTGCGGGATTTTGTAATAATGTCCCACGGTATACGGCACCAGAATCGCGACGATCCCCTGATTACCGCTGCCGCCGCTGGCCATCACCGGATAGTTTAAACCTGCCATGCGCGCATCGGTTGCAGAGGCGGTGAGTATCTTGCTGGCGGTAAACACGTCGTCAACCAGATAGCCTTTTTCCAGCAAATTGGACACATAGTGTCCCACTTTATCAAGCGCCTTGCCCGCCTCGGCGATCTCGAGATTCATATCAATGCCTTGCTGAATGAACGCGCGGTCCTGTTCATCCATTTCTTTGACCCAGCGCAGAAAATCCGGGAATCGGGCTCGTTTCAGCAACGTCTTGTAATCGCTTCCGCCATCATCCGGATCGTGAGGTTGCTGCTGTGCTCGTAAATCCAGTTTCACATTGCCGTTTACCTCATGGTAGACCACATGCGTATGCGCTCCGCGAATCATCACATGCGCCGTGTCGCCTGCTGTGGTCTGCAGATGAACATTGATGGTCAACTCTGTCAATTGAGCATCAAAGGTCAGATGAATGCGGTCCTTGCGGATCAAAAAAAGCGCCTGTTCAATAAGGGCGGGCGTCACAAGTTTCAGTACCTGCATCTGCAAATCCGGTCGTTTGATCAGCGCTCCGAGCGTCGCCGCGATCCGATTGCCTTTCTGTCCATCGGTATTGGGCACCGTCACCGCAAATCCGTTTTTATAGACCCCCGGATCCACACAAATGTCCAGAGTATCCAAATCACCCGTTACATCGCGCGCGGCGAGTCCGGCTGCATACGCCAGCGCAATGGGTTCCGTACAGCCCAGCGCCGGAAACACTTCCCGCCGCAACACTGATTTCAGTATATTCATAACTGTCCTCATCTGTTGAATGAATTTAGGCATTTTTATCAGAATTGCAAGAAAAAGAACACAGGCCTGACTCGCAACCCGGTGCGCCCCCAATGCCCCCGATGATCAAAAAAGCCCGTCATACAGTCAACACGTCTATGGGCCGGTTGTTAAACGTTTGCCGTTTATTGATCCGGCCTGTTGAAAAGATTTTGCCCAAGGATCAATCTTGACCGAAACCCGGTGCGCATGCATCAACGCATCGCGCACAGCCGGTAGTGTCAGCAGCGAACTATTGGTGATCACGGCGATTTTGATCTCGTTTGACAACAGTGCCTGAATCTCGCCTCCCAGATGCATATCCAGAGTCGGTTCACCGTCAGGTACAAAAGTCAAATAATCCGGCCATTCATCGCACGACCGTAAACAATTCAGCTGTTCTTGCGCATCTGCAATCACGGCATCAGGGTTGTACAGTTCACAGGGTAGGGCAGGCACAGACTTGCCGCGCCCTATCTGACAATAAATACAGGAATAGGTGCAGGTTTTGGGCGGGATATTGTTAATACCCAGACTGATTCCCAGGCGCCTGGAAGGCACGGGACCGAATGTCAACCGGTTTTTCATATTCCAATCCTCTTGAAAAAACGCGCCGGCGCCAAATGTTCACGAAAAATGCACCGGCGCGATCCTGCATGTCAGGGACAGCAGATTACTCGCGTGCCATTTTGGCGCCGCAGGCGGGACAGGTGAGATCATAACAGGGAACACCGGCCTGATGCTGTACTTTGTTTCCGCATTGCGGACAGAGACACTGTCCGGACGGGCCGGAACCGGGGCGATTGCCGCCCATTCTTCCGCGGCCGCTATCCTGAGGGCGTCCGCGTCCGGCGCCCCTGCCCCGTCCGGCAGGTCCTGTTCCATTTCCTCGTGGCATAAAATCCTTTCCCGTTCATTTTGAAAAGCGGGCGCGGCCTCCCCGCCCCCGGCAGCCGCGCCCGATGCCTCGGGGATTCCTGTTATGACGATACGATCGATTCAATTGGACTTTTCATCGGATGAATTCGAGTTTTCCAGTTCCTGAATGCGCTGATTAATCTGCTCCAGGTTTTGCTGCATGCTCCGGGCCTGAGCCTGCAGCGACTCGAGTTCATCTTCCGGCTCAGGCTGATAAGGTGCAGACGGTGGTACAGCACCTCCGCCCCAGCCTGCTCGCTGCCATCCGGTCATTCCGGTGGCAACATAGCGATTGCGCCATCCCCGGCCGCCGCCGCGCATTCCAATTCCGCGTCCGGCGCCCGGACTGGCGTACCCCGGTCGTGAAAAACCGGCGCAAAATCCGGCGCCACGACCGGTCATGGGCCCCATTCCCCGGGGTCCTGTTCTGTCTCCAGCTGGCATATGAACCTCCTTTGTTTTATTTTGAATTACATGATGATTCTCGGGCGGCGTTTCAGCATCGAGCTTCAGAATACAATATCCACCGCCGCATCCGGTCAGGGGTCCGTTACCCAATGGCCCCTTTCCGTCAAATTTCGCCATATCGTTGTCCTTTTATGATAATGATAATCATTTTCATTATAGGGTAAAATTTTTTATCGAGCCTGCCGGCAGTCCCGGCACACACCGTAAAAATGAATAATATGATGTGTGATTTTAAACGCATGGTTTTTCGACAGTTCTTTTTCAGTCCTGTTCATCAGCTCGATCTCTTCCTGGACAAAGTCATCATAATCTATGATGGTCTTGCAGCGCGTGCAGACCAGATGATGGTGATGTCCGGGTTTGTGTGCGCTGTTGGTCAGTTCGAATCGGGCTTTGCCGTCACCAAAATCAAAACGCTGCGCCAGACCGACTTTGGTTAACAATTCCAGCGTCCGGTACACGGTAGTCAGACCGACCGATGGCTTGATTTTAAGCGCCTGCACATAAATATCCTCAGCACTGAGGTGATCCTCTGTTGCCTGCATCACACTTAGCACCAGTTTGCGCGGTTCGGTCAGTTTATATCCGGCATCGCTCAAACGCGCCTGCCACCACTTGTCTGTATCTGTTTTATTTATTTCGCTTTGAAACGCCATTCCGTCTCTGTCGCTAATTGATAATTATTTTCATTTAAAATATACAAAAATTGATCCGCGTTGTCAAGAGATTTTTTGTTTATCGTACATTTAGAGCAAATACTTTATATTTGATGCTTGATTCCCAACAGTGCTCTGAGTATATTAAACAGAAAGCCAAAGTCATAATAAGGAAATACGATGCAACATGCAATGGCTCTTGCCGGATTCGTGGTCACTCTGTTTCTGGGCTGCAGCCGGTCTCTGATGAAGCTTCGGATATTGAATGCATGCTGGAAAAATACAATGAACTCGTTGAACATCCTGATTATTTATTTCTCTGCGCTGTTGCAGATCAAAAAATTGTCGGCGCCGTCATGGGAATTGTCTGTCACAGCCTGTACGGCGACTGCCGCCCTTTTTTGCTCATGGAGGATATGATTGTTGATCAACATGCTCACAGGCGGGGCATTGGCAGCGCTCTGATGCGACGCCTGGAATTGTTTGCCCGGAACAAACACTGCACCCAGATCCTGTTTATTACCGAAACCACCAGACCGCAGGCCGTCGCGTTTTATGAATCTCTCGGATATAATGCGGAAACGCATGTGGTTTTCGAGCAACTGAACAGCAATGCAGCACATGAAAAAACGATCAATGGTTTTATCATTTCGGTCCTACGCTTTGTTCTATGCATAAGAAAATTAAATACATTCTATATCAGAAACGATTTATCCATACATATTCTAAACCAACCCTTGCCCCCTGTTTTTATATCGCGTCCCCGCAGCCGTTAAATCGCTGTTTATACTTTTCCGTCAGAATGTCATGAGCATGTATCGTGTATCCAATAACCGCTATACCGATGAGAGTTCTGACATTTCACAAGACAACTATAAACAGAACCGGTCTAAAAGACAATTCTTTTTCATTCACCAGCACCAGTTCACTCCGAGTACCCATCGGCGGCCTGCCGGTGTTATATAGACATCCGGGTTAGGCTTGTAGCTGCCGGTCACAGCATCAACCGCCCATTTTGCCATTGACCAGCCCAGAACGGCCTGGGACAGAAAATGTTTATCATCATGAACCCGGGACCATGCCGGTAGGGCGGACGCGAATAACGCAACGGCCTTCACCCAGGATGATTCCTGCAGGTTCCCCAGCACCAGAAACGGCACCGCGCCCATAAACGCATGTCCGCTTACTCCGTTGGCATCCTGCATGGGACGCCATTGAGCGCCATCGTCTGTTTCCCCGGGCCGCGATCCACCGGTGAAACGCTGCATAAGCAGCAGGGGCGGCGCGCCTACCAGATAGGAGCGCGTTACTCTTTGTCCCCATTGTGTAACCGGAGACAGGATGGATTCATCGTCAGAGAACAGCTGCAGAGATGCGGTCAGCAAAGCGGCGGGTATCAATAATTTGCCCTCCCCCGGCTGCTTGCACCATGAGGAAACTTGGTCACCGGACGGACCCCGCAGGGACTGATAGCCATGACGAATCTGCATATCCAAGCCGCTGTGCGCACCGGCAGCGGCCAGACCGAACAAGGGAGCAGCCCGGCGCAGAGTATTAACCGAGTAATACTGTGAATAATCGGATTTGATGTCCCAATCAGAAGCATAACCTTTTCCGGTAAAGATCAATGCCAAACACAGGCAAGAAATGAACAGACGGTTCAGAAAAATACGCTTCCCCATCCGATCAATCCTGCTCACATTCGTTTAAGAACTTTTTATAAATCTGATAATGATCTGTATCTTTAAAACCGATTTGCCGTACCGGATTTTGATCAAACGAGTACAATTCTGAATCCGGAATCGACATGAGGATCGGGGAATGGGTTGCCAGGACAAACTGGGCGTGTCCCGCCCGGCTCATTTCAGTCATCAATTGACGCAGTTTTAATAGAGTGCGCGGCGACAAGGCCGTTTCCGGTTCATCCAGCAGATAGAGTCCCTTGACCTCGTAACGCGCGCGAAAAAACGACATAATCGATTGACCATGCGACTGGCTGAGGAGAGATTTACCGCCGACGTAATTCAGTTGTCCGGGATCCGCAGCGGCCCACTCTTCCACAATACGGGCATAATCGCGAAAGGTATCGGAACCGAAAAACGAACCCTGAACTTTTTCATCAACCCATTCTACATGTATAAAATGATGAAACTTGTCTTCATAGGGTTCAAAATCAGCCCGCGCCCAGGTGCGGTTTTCCCAGATGTGAATGCCGCAGCGCCGCGCCAGGGCTTCCAAAACCGTGGATTTGCCGCTGCCGTTTTCGCCGACAAAACAAGTCACGGGTCGGTTAAATTCAATATCCCGTGTGTCATCAAAGATGCTGAGGTTAAACGGAAACTGCTCCCGGTCCGGGAACAGAATCTTTGCGGATCGTGAGTTTTTCAAGATGCATCATATCTTTACAGTACACCCGGTTTTTAACAAAAAAAGCTTCCCTGATCTGTCATCCAAGAAAAAATAATTTAAACGGCTTGTCACGTTGGCGCATAAACAAAACATTCCGGCTTGACTCCACCCTAAAAACACGGACATATCCGTCCCCGGTTATTTACCGGGGACGTAGAGTCACTTACTCGTTATCCGCATAATAGCGCCCCAAATACCCGACAATTTTCTGTTTCACAGTCAGTGGATCAATCAGGCCGGTGTGACGGTACAGCACCTCGCCTCCGGGTTTGATGAGCAGCGTATGCGGCAGGGGTCCCGCCCATTCCGGATCCAGAGCATCAATCAAAGAATATACATCCGTCGAGCTGTGAATCGAAAATTTCGAAATGCTGCATTCTGTTTTTCAAGGAATTTCAAGACTTTTTCATGTCGATTCGGGTTTATCGGCGCTGATGGTGACCATGTCAAAATCACGGCCACTGTAAATACGGTACATTTTAACCAGTTCAGGAAATTCCACCACGCAGGGTCCGCACCAGGTGGCCCAGACATTGACAAGCAAAAGATTTTCCGAATCATTGCGTGCCAGTTCAGCAACTTTAGAGCTGTCAATCAGTTCAACACCGACCGGTTTGGCTTTCCATTCCGCATTGCTTTGTTTCACCCAATCGACTTTATCCTTCCACTTCATGGAACAACCGAACACCTTGGTGGATTTCACCGGAACCGGTTCTCCGGCAAGCAGGGCCTGGATCGCATTGCGTGTGTCTTTTTGTTTCGGCTCAACATAGGGATTTTCCGTATCATCAAACCGTCCCTGATAGCGCAATTTGCGGTCGCTATCAAAAATAAACACGTGCGGTGTGGCCTGAGGACCGTACGCCAGAGCGGTCTCCTGGGTATCTCCATCGTACAAATAGGGAAAATTATATCCCTTGTCCTCTGCGCGTATCTGCATCTCTTTAAAATTGTCGCCCAGATCGCTGTATGCCAGTTCATCCAGCCGAAGGGCCGACGGATAATTCGATGAAATCGCAACCACGGCAACCTTATCGCGACTGTAATCGTCTGTTAATTGAATCATTCGATCTTCATAAGCCTGGGCCGTCGGACAATGATTGGCTGTAAAAATAATCACCAACACGTCCGATTTTTTAAAATCTTGCAGCGAGTACATACTGGAATCCACTCCCATCAAGGAAAAATCAGGCGCCTGTTCACCGATCTCCAGAGGTTGCACATCAACCGCCAATGTTGCGGTTGTCCAGATCATCAAAATTGTCATACACCAGCGTATCATAATAACTCTCCTGTTTGATTCATGTTTTTCACACTATGGATTATTGCAAACCGATCCCGGTTGCCGCCCAAAAAATTCCGCCATAGATATGTTGCAAAAATATTTCACTCTGAAATGCGACACCGATATGTCCCAGACCGGTATAAAATGAACGGCCGCCATGCACTTTATGATACCAGGCAATGGGATGAAAGTCACCCATGCTGTGGTCTTCTCCCGTTTTCCATCCGCGTTTGGTGTCAAAAGTGCTCTCATCAACACTCAGCAGATAGTTGAGATTCGGACTTTTTTCTTCAGTAAACACATACCATTCATCTGTCCAGAGCATGTGCTCCGGAAATCCGGACATTCCCGGGAAGGTAGAGTTCAGCCGGTTCAAACGAGCGGTCTGAACCTTGGGATGTTTGATAAACCATCGGCCCACCAGCTGACCATACCAGTCCCATTCCAGTTCTGTGGCGCTTGCACCGTGTATGCCGACAAACCCGTTGCCGCGTTCGATGTGATTTTTAAACGCCTGCTGCTGAGATGGGTTCAACACATTTCCATCGTTGTTCAAAAACAAAATAACATCGTATTCTTTCAGCGTGGAATCTGAAAAAACACCGGCATCCTCCGTCCAGAACACACCGAACTGATGTTTTTCTGCAAGTTTTTTAATGGCTGGAACCCCCTGCAGAATGGATTCATGACGGTAACCGTCTGTTTTTGTAAAAACAAGTACATTAAATTGCATCTGTCCCAATAACTCCGTAGTCAAGAAAATGAAAAAAGTCAGTACCAGCATTATTTTCTTCATTATAGCTTTCTCCTGTTTGCATACCATTCATTGAACAAATATTTCACCTTTTATCATTCCGGTTTTACTGATAGTTCGGCCTAGGCCGCGGAACCTGCCATGCCGAAACACCGGGATTTGATCAGAGATAAAGCAAAGAGAGGGCTCTGCGCTCGAATAGAACTCAGTCAATGCCCACACAGCCGAAACCGAGGCTGCAGTGTTCTCCCAGGCCGCATTCCCAGGCTGTCCGCATGAGCTGAGTAGAACCACTCATAACAAAGCGGGTAAAAATGGCACGAACAAAAAACTCGTTGGGTTCATTTTCATGAACATGCACCAGACGGGTGATCCGACGCTGTTGAGGATTAATGCAGAGTCTGAAATCCAGGGTCTTATCCTGAGGGGGGACGCCGTAAGCCTGTTCATGTTTCGTGATCAGGGAGTGGCGAACAACAGAGGGCAGCTCTTTGTCATCCGGCCGATAGTAATAGGTAAACGGCCGATTCTTGTTTCCGCGTTCCTGTGAGAACACCAGGGGTGATAAACATAAAAAGCGGCAGGGTGATTGAAACATCGGCACCGGGATAATCTTTACGTCGTTTACGATAAATTCTGAATGATGCCCTCCCCCGTCCACGTGCAGCATTTGACCCTGAAAGCAATTGATAACCTTGTCCATATTATATTCATCAATCATTGGACTGGAAATAAACAATTTTGCACACGTACGCGGCACCAGCGGCAGCATATTACCGTCCGGCCTGGGTTTGGGATTGAGAAACAGTCCGGAAACGGTGTAAAGCCGCCTCAGTTGGCCGTCTTTTGTTAAAAATCCTTTTTCTCGTAATATTTCCAGACATGATCGGTAATATTCGACATCATATTGTACACGGCCTGTCCCAGCGGATAATTGTAATTGATGGGCAGGTGCTGTTTCTTGTCAACGGCGCACAAATCAAGCTCTAACCGCATGGTTCCCCTTGATCGTTTATCTGACTATTACTATATGATTAACCGAGCTTTAATATATAAATTATTGTTGAAAACTCAAATTTTATTTCGAGTTTTCATTCATTTTTAAACCATGTAAATGCGGTTATGGCTCGAACCACAGACTTTTTGCAACAATCAGACATTCCACCCAACAACCTGAACACATCTTGATTGCGAACCTTTTCTCGCTCAAAAACAAAAAAAGGTCTGACAATTCTGCCAAACCTTTTTACCAGTCGGGGCGGGGAGATTTGAACTCCCGACTTCCACACCCCCAGTGTGGCGCGCTAACCGGGCTGCGCTACGCCCCGATTACGAATCAAGTAATTCAAGACACTCCTGCAGGCCTTTACGGAGTTCCTGCAACAGTTTTTTATTCTTGTCAGGTTCCAGGAGCGACAACTGCGACGCTTTATCCTTCTGATCATTCAGCTGACTCAGTTTTTGTCTGGCGCCTTCAATGGTGTATTTTTCCTGATACAGCAGACGCTTGATCAACTGTATCAACTGGATATCTTTTTTCTTGTAAATTCGGTTACCGGCCCTGTTCTTGCCCGGTTTCAGCTCCGAAAATTCGGTTTCCCAATAGCGCAGAACATAAGCCTTCAAGCCGGTGATCTCGCTCACCTCCGTGATCGAGTAATACAAACGCTTGATCGGCCTTTTCTGCATGGCTTTCCCTTTTTTTGGGTCACCGTCATGTTCAGTCTTAGAAAATAAGAATAATTGTTCCAATAATCAAGAGATATTTTAATGAATTTGCCATTCTTTTTCTTTGACAGCCACGGTGGCGTTACTGCACCAGCCGATACCGCGTTGCAGGGCTCGATTCATCATTTTATTCTGTCCCGTTATTTTTTGACGCACACGCTTCAGCGAATCAAACAAATAAACGCCCTGACGTCCGATATTAAATTCCGGATCAAGCCCTCCAGACAGTTCCGAGAGGACCACACCGTTTCGGTATCCGGCGGATAGATAGTCCTTAACAGCCGCGGCATCAGTATTCCCGAATGGAAACGAAATCACTGAACTGCATGTGTTCAGATGCTGTTGCAGGAGATTCCGGGAACGCTGCAATTCCCGAGTGCGCTGGCTGCGGGAAATACGTCTCAGATCCTTATGGGTCAGCGTGTGCGATCCGATTTCCCAGCCTGCACGGCACAGCATCCCGAGTTCATCCCAGTTCATCAAACGCGCCCGGGTGCCGAACGTTACATCCCAGGTATTGAACTGTCCTGTAAAGGCTGGAATCACAAAAACGGTTGCTTTAATATGATAGCGTTCAAGAATGGGAAATGCGTACTGAAACACCGATTGAAATCCATCATCAAAGGTAATAGCCAGCCCGCGTTCAGGATCGGATGTGCTCAAATAATCAGTCAAGGTTCTGACCGGAATGCGCATATCACGGATCATGCGCACCTGTGTTTCAAACGAAGAAGGTGTGACCCGTGTCGCGCCAAAATAAAAGCGCGGGTCCACCATATGATAAGCTAAAATACTCACAAGGTTTTTAACGCCTCTTTGAGTTCAGTGTACGGCAAATCAAAGGCTTCAGCCACCCGTTCATGGGTCACCTTACCGTTGAGAATATTGACGCCGCGGGCGACTTCTTGATCCTTCAGCAATGCCTTGGCGTCCAACACCGTATCCTTATCCAGCATAGCAGCGATATCCGCGGCAAACGGCAGGGTCGCATTGGTCAAACCGATAGTGGATGTGCGCGGCACCGCACCCGGCATGTTGGCAACCGCGTAATGAATAATACCGTCAACCACATAGGTCGGGTCTTCGTGCGTGGTCGGATGAATGGTTTCCACGGATCCGCCCTGGTCCACGGCCACATCAACAATGACCGCGCCTTCGCGCATCAACGACAGCATATCGCGGGTAATCAGCTTGGGCGCTTTACCGCCGGCAATCAAGACCGCGCCAATGACCAGATCAGCTTTGGAAATCTCTTCCCGAATGGTATGCGGATCGGATTTAACCGTCGTGACATTTTTAGGCATGACATCATCAAGATAACGCAGCCGTTCCAGATTGACGTCCAGTATCGAAACATTGGCGCCCAGACCGGCGGCCATTTTGGCCGCATTGGTGCCGACAATACCGCCGCCGAGGATGGCCACATTCGCCGGCTTTACGCCCGGAATTCCTGCCAGCAGCAAACCGCGTCCGCCAAAAAATTTTTCCAGATATTTAGCGCCTTCCTGAACCGCCATGCGTCCGGCCACTTCACTCATCGGAATAAGAAGCGGCAATTCTCCGGATTCAGTTTCCACGGTCTCGTATGCAATACAGATGCCTTTGCGTCTGATCATGGCATCGGTCAGTTCCTGTGAAGCTGCAAAATGAAAATAAGTAAACACCACCTGTTTTTCGCGGATCAAATCATATTCTTGTGGCAGCGGCTCTTTAACCTTTATAATCATATCCGACCGCTCAAAGATGTCTTCCGCGGTATCCACAATCTCTGCCCCGGATGCTATATACGTTTCATCTTCGAATCCGCTTCCGACGCCTGCATCCTTTTCAATCAACACTGTGTAACCGCGCTGGCTCAGCACTTCAGCGCCGGACGGAATCAAAGCGATTCGGTTTTCGTTGGTTTTAATTTCTTTGGGCACTCCGATGATCATAACGACCTCCACTATTCAGGCGTTAATACAGTTAGACATTTATTTTGATCTTGAAACACATGGTTTGCGGCATTGACCATATCCTCAATTTTCACTTTTTTCACCCGGTCCAGGACCTGTTGTATGGTCTGATGAGGGCGTTGATAAATTTCGGATTCTCCGATTTTTTTCATTCTTCGCCCGGTGCTTTCAAAACTCAAAACAAGACTGCCTCTCACCTGCGATTTAACCTTGTCCAGTTCTTTTTGTCCGATATCACCCTTTTTGATCCGGTCAATTTCACGCTGCAAAAGACCCACCGTCCTGTCGACTTTATCCGGCTCGCTGGCTGCATACGCACCGAACACGCCGGTATCTCTCATCAAATCCAAAAATGAAAACACATTATAAGTAAACCCATAGGCTTCGCGTATATTCTGAAACAGGCGGCTACTCATCCCGCTTCCCAGCATAACATCCAAAAGGGCAAGTGCATACCTCCGTTCATCGGCCAGCCCAAAGGTCTGATAGCCCAGGAGAATATGTGCCTGCTGCAGATTCTTCATATTGATGATTTTTTGATCCACAGGCGCCTGTATGGGGCCGGTTTTGCCGGGCTCTACACGCGGATCGGTTCTAAACAATCGTTCTACATGTTTAACGATTGTATCATGCTCAATATTTCCGGCAGCTGCCACCACCATTCGATTGGGACTATAATGTAATGAATGAAAATTCGTCAGATCCTGTTGCTGAAAAGAGCGGATATTATCAGGGGTTCCCAGAATGAGATAACCCAGAGGATGATTATGATACACATATTGATAAAAATAATCAAATGCGAGCTCTTCCGGGTCTTCCAGAGAACGCATCAATTCGGATAAAACAACCTGTTTTTCCACATCAATATCAGACGCTTTAAACCGGGGATTCTGTGTCAAGTCGGCAAGCACTTCCAGCGCCGTATCGACATGTTCGTTTAGAATATAAGCCGAGTACATGGACACTTCTCGCCCGGTGGAGCCGTTCAGATGGCCGCCCAGCGATTCGAGACTGTTCGCAAGGTCCATCGCACTGCGGGTTCGAGTCCCCTTGAAGAGCATATGCTCGAGAAAATGAGCGATTCCGTTCGTCTCTTCGGTTTCATTGCTGGAACCACTCTGCACCCATACCCCTGCAGCAACCGACCGGACATATGGCACCCGTTCGGTTACGACGCGGATGCCATTATCCAGTACGGTTCGCTTTGTGGGTGTTTCGAAAAGCTGGGTTTCCGCCATTCTATTTTTTAAAGTAAAACTTTGCGATTTAAATCCATCTTGCCGTTGGGTTCCAGCGACATGAGTTTTACTTTAACCTTATCACCTACTTTGAGTACATCTTCAACCCGGGCGATCCGCTCTTTGCTGACATTGCTGATATGCAAAAGGCCTTCTTTACCCGGTAAAATTTCGACAAACGCGCCGAAATTCGTGATTTTTTTGATGGTACCTTCGTAAATTTTGCCAGGTTCAGGTTTGGCAACCAACCCTTTGATCCGTTCAAGCGCCTGTTCGCCGCCCTCAGAATCCAGACAGGCAATTGTGACGGTGCCGTCTTCTTCGATATTGATGGTTGCGCCGGTTGTTTCCTGAATCTCGCGAATCATTTTACCGCCGGGTCCGATGACCGTGCCGATATCATCCTGTTCAATCTTGAAAGACAGAATCCGCGGTGCATATTCGGAAATTTCGGTTCTTGGACCGCTAATCGCGGCTTGCATTTTTTCCAGGATGAACAGTCGTGCATTGCGGGCTTTGTCCAGAGCCTCAGCCATGATCTCTGATGAAATTCCCTTGATTTTGATATCCATCTGGAATGCGGTTATGCCTTCCCGGTTTCCGGCCACCTTGAAATCCATATCGCCCATATGATCTTCATCGCCCAGAATATCCGTGAGAACCGCCACCTTGTCATCCTCTTTGATCAATCCCATGGCAATACCGGCGATATGCGACTTGACCGGCACGCCCGCGTCCATCAGGGACAGAGAACCGGCGCATACCGTAGCCATGGATGAAGAGCCGTTGGATTCGAGAATATCGGATACGATTCGAATCGTATACGGAAACAGAGAATCCGCGGGAATCGACGGTTTCAGCGCACGTTCAGCGAGATTGCCATGTCCGACTTCCCGTCGGCTGGTGCCGCGAATCATTTTAACTTCACCGGTACAAAAGGGCGGGAAATTATAATGCAGCATGTAATTTTTGGAAAAGTCACCTTCCAGGCCCTCAATGCGCTGTTCATCAATCTTGGTGCCCAGCGTGGCAGCCGTCAAGGACTGGGTTTGTCCACGTGTGAACAACGCGGAACCGTGCGCGCGCGGCAGTAATCCGACTTCAATGGAAATATCACGGATATCATCCAGAGATCGGCCGTCCAGCCTGCGGCTCTCATTCAGGATCATGGCACGGACAATTTCTTTTTCCATGTCATGAATAATATTACGGATTTCTTTTTCGCTTTCCGGGAATTCCTCTTCCAGTTCTTCTGCAATCTCGTCTCGCAACGCTTTGATGGCCTGCTGTCGCGATTGCTTGTCAGTCAGATTCAGAGCATTTTTCAGCCGGTCATTGTCATTGCAAAATGACTGTACTTTTTCCAGAAATTCAGTATTGTCTTCTTCTTCAGGCACGTCCAATTTGACTTTTCCGGCTTCCTGGACCAGCTCTTTTTCCAGTTCGATCAATTCTTTGATCTTTTCATGCCCGAACTCCATGCCTTTAATCATATCCTCTTCGGAGAGAACCATGGCTTCACCTTCCACCATGAGAATAGATTCTTCCGAAGCAGCCATAACCAGGTCGACATCACTTTCTTCACGTTGTGAATACGTGGGATTCACCACCCACTCGCCGTCCACACGTCCAACCCGGGCGCCGGCAATCGGTCCTTCAAACGGAATCTCGGACAGGTTAACGGCAATTCCGACTGCTGTGATGGCAAGCACATCAGCATCGTTTTCCTTGTCAGACGAGAGCACATGCACCATCACCTGGACTTCATTATTGTAACCTTTGGGAAACAAGGGGCGAATCGGGCGATCAATAAGACGGGCTGATAGTATTTCAGTTTCTGACGGCCTTCCCTCACGTTTGATATAACCTCCGGGAATCTTGCCTGCCGCATACGTACGCTCCCGATATTCGACCTGAAGCGGAAAAAAGTCAATCCCTTCCCGGGGACTGTCGCTGCCGACAACCGTGGCCAGCAGCACGGTATCACCATACCGTATCCACACTGCTGCACTGGCCTGTTTTGCCATTTTGCCTGTTTCGACAGACAGTGTCTTTCCGGCAAAATCAATTTCTTTTTTAATTACCATTCATCCTCCAAATCATTAAATAACCGTTCTCTCCCTTCTCATCGATTCTCCGGGCAGCCGCGGCTGCCCGGACAGCCTAATTGTTTTCCTCTACCGGTTCGGTCTCGCTGATCACATTTAGTTCCGGAGTAAATACATTTAGCACTGATTCTTCCAGCATGTATACTGCATCGGATGCCGCGGTTTTTGCATACACCTGATCACCACGGATATGTCCGAGCAGCAGTTCAACAAGAATCTGATCGTTTTCATTATAGAACACCGCACGGGCCTCGGGATCATCCAATCCATAAGGAGATAATGACGAGGGATCGTCATCGACAAAACGGGCAACCTCAAGCTGGGCCGCTTTGCGTGTAATGCTCGATATTTTCCAGTTCTTGGCTTTACGCTCCTCCGGTTTTGTCAGAAACCAGTTGCCGGCCGTATCTTTTACACATTCAATGGTCATATCGTCGAACATGAGAGAGAACTTTTGAACATCATTTGACATAAAATCTGTCAATTGTTTATTACGTAAATCATACAAGCTTTTGTCAAACAAAGACACAAAAGAAGTATCCACCACAAAGACCGGATTCCGGGTATCATCTTTGGCATAATACTCTTTGCCCTTTTGGTTTCCAATCATTAAACTCTTTGACGCGCCGTTTCGGAATGTGACAGTCACCCGCATGGAGGGATCCGCCAGCCCGTAGGCCCGCAAAGATTCCGGCGATTCATTCACATATTCGTTGACGTTTTCACTGCTCAACCGGTTGACCAGGGTGCGAACATCCGACTGCGCCGTTTCATACTCGCCCGGCTGTACAAGCTGCCAGGCGCCGGCGTTGCGTTTTAGAACAAACCGGCCATGCCTGTTATTCAACGTCAGGCTGTGAATGGTGTTCTTGTCAAATCCGAGCGCTTTTTTATCACGCAGATCAAACAGTTCTTTTTCTGCATTGTTTTTGAGCGTGGTTGTGGTCAGAAACACATCCGGACTGCCGCTCTGACGGGCAAACACAAATGAACCTGTTGGGCTTTCGTCCCCGACATAAATGGTGTCTGTGCCGCTGGCATGGACAAGAATGAAAGATGCGCTAGGCGGAGCCAAGCCAAACTTTTGGTAATCATCCGGATTTGAAGACACCACCCGCTCCTGATTCGCGCGTTCAAACAAACCGATCACGGATTCGATAGCGTTTTTATCGCCCCTCGTGCGTACGGGATTGATAATTCGCCATTCCACGCTGTCCCGCACACAATGAATACCTTTAGGCTGCAACAGCAGTTCAGTCACATCATCCTGTTGAATATTCAATATACGGCTGGCCCGTTCTTTTGCTTTTTGTTTCTTCTCTTCCTGTTTATTTAAAAGAACAACGGCAACAATACCAACCGCCAGGACGAGGGCTAATATGAGCGTTGTCTTGAATTTCATCTGTTTCTCCTGTTTTTATATCCTGAAAAAGGCGGGACAACGCCCGCCTGACACTTAATTTTTCCGTTTCCGATAAACATAAACACCCATTCCGAATATAATTAAAGGAAGCAGATATCACTCTTCCCCATAACAGCAGCCTGGACTGCTTTTGCGTCATATTCAGACGACGGTCTTCGGGACTGCGGGGACGCACAGAGATCAGGTCTTCTTCCGCCGCCAGCCAGCTGACGGTATTGAGAAACAAATCCTTGTTTCCCTGGACATCGATATACCCATTCGAGGCAAAATCAGCGTCACCCAACACGGCAATTCGCGTTTTTGCGGCGTCCGCATCGATCTCGAGTTCCGTATTTTCCGGCTGTTCTTCTGCCGTTTTTTCAAAAATAGTAAACACCGAAACCGGGCCTTCCACATCCTGCCCGGGATCAAAAGCCACCTCACCGGAAGCCAGCGAACCGGTTTCCGCCCAGCTCTGTTTGCTGGTCTTGGCCAGTTCCGTTAGAGTGGCGCCAGCGGGCCCGGATTCTTTCTGAGAGATCGAACGCGCCTCCGGGAAAAAAGTCATGACCCGAAATCCTTCGGTAATAACATGATCCGCATACTGAGACACAATCGGAATGGTAGGACCGGCGCCGAACAGCTGTCCCATTCCGGAGTAATCCACAATGATATTATTGCCGATCTCAAATCCGTACGTGTCCAGAAACTCTGAATAAGAAACCGGAGAATCAGTATCCAGCAGGAACAATACTTTGCCGCCCTGTTTCAAAAAGTTCTCTATAGCCTCCACCTCGATCGGCAACAGATTCCGGTCCGGGGTGAAGCAACAGCCAGTACACTGCAGTCCGAGGGAACTTCTCCGTCAGCAGCCGCCAGCATGATTTCATCGATTTGATAATTTTCATCCTGAATCAGTTGTTTGGCCTTGCTAAAACCGCCTTGCTCGCTATCCTGCAGCGAGCGTTCGCCGTGTCCCGTGGTAAAATAGATAGTTTTCACTTTATCACGAGTCACCTTGATAATGGCATTGGTGAGATTTTCCTCGGTCAGCTCATCAAGGCGCTCGCGTTTTCCCATACTTTCCACAATAACGGTATTATAGCGGTTGATGTTGTACTGTTTGGCCAGTCCCGGATTTTTATCCGGATCCAGGAATTCAGTTTTCAGCCGCTGTGAAAAATGAGTATATTCCGTCAGCAATTCTTGAGCCTGCTGGCTTTCACCGGCTTTGTAAAATCCCAAAACGTTTACATCCCGTTTTAGGTTTTTCATCACTTTTTCCGTCTGTTCAGCCAGACTGTACAGCCGGGATGCCGTGGTATCTACACGCGCAGAAAAACGTGATGCCAGGATATTAATAACAATGAGAATCCCCAGCGTAAATAAAACCACCAGCAGCGCATTGGAGCCAAATTTGGCAGAACGGCTGGTGAGACCCGTTTTGATCTCTTTAAAATTCAGTATAAAATAAGCGATCAGCAGAACACCGCCTGCGATCAGACAGATTGTCGTGAATGTCGTGAGGATTGAATTGACCGAATAGGAAATCAATCCGATAATAGCAAGGACCAGTCCGGCCCATCCTGTATATTTAAAATATTTTTTCATCATCTACCTCTCCATCTTGAAGATTCAATTGATACATACGAAAGAAAAAGTCCCATAAAAATGAAACTCAGGTAGAAGACAACGTGCTTGGTATCCAGAACGCCTTTGGCAAAATCTGTAAAGTGCTCGATCAGCGAAAAATTGGACAGAGTCTGTCCCAGCTGCGGACTCATCATACCGGATACCCAGCCGATTGCCCAGAACACCAGAATAAAAACGATAGTGCTCATGGCAGAGATAATCTGATTGTCCGTCAATGTTGAAAAAAACAGTCCGAATGAAATATAGCAGGACCCGAGCAAAAACAGGCCCAGATATCCGACCAGAATCGGTCCGATCTCCGGGTTGCCATAGGCTATCGTGAATAGAATATAGACAAACGTGCCGGCCAGCATAATCAGGTACAAAAGCGCGGCGGCACTGAATTTACCAACAATAGTTTCACCGTTTTTAACAGGTGAGGTCATTAACAATTCAATCGTACCTGTTTTCTTTTCATCCGAAAACAGCCGCATGGTAATCAGCGGCAGAAAGAACAGTGCAAACAGGCTCAGATTATGAAACACAGGACGAATGGCCATGACATTGACATTCAGCTTGGGCGGCGCCATACGTCCGCCGTACTGCTGCTGCATCATGTCCGCGCGCATGCACATCTGGACAAAGTTGGTCAGGATCAGATAGAAAAACAATCCGGCCAGCAGCAGAAACAAGCCGATGACAATATAAGCAACAGGAGAAGAGAAATAAGATTTGAGTTCCCGATTAAAGATTGCACTAATATTTCTCATGATTCACCGCCCTCCTCTGTTGTCGTTAAGCGCTTAAAGACATCTTCGAGGCTGACATCTTCAGCTTTCAGTTCATACAAGGGCCAACCTTTTTCGACCACAGTTTTGGCCACTTGCGGGCCGATTTCCACCTGTGCACTGCTGTGCACGTAAAACGACGGCTTGCCGGTTTCGGAATCCCCCGCCTGCATAATTCGTTCCACACCGGACAGGTTTCCCAGCGTTTCCTTTACTTCATCGGCCGGAGCATCCAGAGACAGCAAAAGCCGGGTTGTACCGGCATGTTTTTTGGCCAAATTCTGAGGTGTATCCTCGGCGACGACCCGTCCCCGGTTGATGATAATCACCCGTTCACACGTCATACTGACTTCGGGCAGAATATGAGTGCTGAGCAAAATAGTGTGCTCCCCCGCGAGACTTTTGATCAGCTCGCGTACCTCCACGATCTGGTTGGGATCCAGTCCCACGGTGGGTTCGTCGAGGATCAAAAGATCGGGGTTGTGTACCAGCGCCTGGGCCAGTCCCACGCGTTGTTTGAACCCCTTGGACAAGACTTTGATGACCCGGTCGCTCACCTGGGAACAACCGGTTCGTTCGAGCGCGGACTGCACGGCATTTTTCCGGTCAGCCGGCTCAACTCCTTTGATTTTGGCCACGAAATCCAGGTAATCATGTACCCGCATTTCCTGGTAAAGAGGGGGATTTTCCGGCATATAGCCGATCCGCTTGCGCACTTGCATCGAGTCGTCAAGGACATCGAATCCGGCAACAGAAACCGAACCGCTGGTCGCCGGCAAATACGAAGTCAACACACGCATGGTTGTTGTTTTACCTGCAGCGTTCGGTCCCAAAAAACCAACGATTTCACCTTTTTCGACCTTGAAACTCACGTCGTTCACAGCGGCCACATCCCCGTAATAACGAGACATGTGTTGTACGTCGATCATATTTCCTCCTTTCCTACGAGTCAGGCCATCACACAGAGTAGGCCCCAACCATTAACGACGGATAGATAGTTCCTGAATCAATGATCTGTAACGGTCAATATTTTTTTTGCGCAGATAATCCAGCAGTCTGCGGCGTTTACCCACCATCTGCAGCAAACCGCGACGGCTGTGATGATCTTTCGGATTGTCTTTAAAATGATCCCGCAGGTCATTGATCCGGGCTGTGAGGATAGCGATCTGGGCTTCGGTTTGCCCTGGATTGTTCGCGTTACCTCCAAATTTTCCAACAATTTCACTGATTTGATCTTTTGACACAGACATTAATCTGTTCCTCCATTCTGCAAGAATTTTTCTGCTTTTTTCTTATCCTGTTTAATGGCCTCCACAAGAGCCTGTTCGTCCGCAAACTGCTCCTCCTGTCGGAGACATTTATAAAAATAAAGTTTTAATTCAGTTCCATAGATCTCACCATCAAAATCCATTATATGAGACTCGATCACACGCTCTTCCAGTCCGAATGTCGGACGGGTTCCGACATAGGTAACAGAAGGATAC
Organism: candidate division KSB1 bacterium; assembly: GCA_034521575.1. Taxonomy (NCBI): domain Bacteria; kingdom Pseudomonadati; species Candidatus Zhuqueibacterota bacterium. The sequence goes on along the minus strand of JAXHMJ010000003.1, from coordinate 716,432 downwards.
ATCACATCATCACTCCGGGTGCGTGTGGCGTAAATACCGTTACCGGGAACCAGTTTGTATTGGGAAAACAGCCGAATGTTGGCGGTCGGAAAGCCGATCTTTTTTCCCCGGCCGCTCCCGTTCACCACCTGACCGTGTATCGCGTAGGGACGTTTCAGCAGGTCTGCGGCTTTTTCCACCTCATTGCCGGTGATCAACTCCCGAACCCGGGTGCTGCTCACCGTTTTCTGACCGGCAGCTACGGGATTCACAGCATCGACACCAAAGCCGTATTCTTGTCCCATTTGTCTGAGCAAGTCGATATTCCCGGAGCGACCGCGTCCGAATGCATGATCATGACCAATGATGACCTGCTTTGCCCGCATGCTGTCCACAATGAGATTTTTAACATAATCTTCTGCGGATGTAGACGCAAAAGACTGCGTGAAATTTGCGATAATCAGACAATCCAGTCCCAGTTCTTCAAGAATTTCGATCTTTTCATCGATCGTTGACAGCAGACGTATGTCAGGAGTTCCGGAGTTTTTCAGCACAAAACCGGGATGCGGTTCAAACGTCAGCAGGACTGAATAGGCCCCTTCAATTTCAGCACGTTCACATGTTGTTTTCAATATTTGCTGATGGCCGGCATGTACGCCATCAAAAATACCCATTGTCATCACTGAAGGGGTGCAAAACTCTGCGTCTTTTATGCTCCAGATAACTCTCAAAATCAGATATCTCTAATCAATTCAAGTGCTTGTTCCAATGTTACCGCATCATCCAGTGTGTAGGAGCCGATCCGGGTTCGGGTCAATAATCTTACAAAACCCACCTGATCCAGGGCGACGGCGATATCACGGGCCAGGGAACGTATGTACGTTCCCTTGGAACAGACGATCCGCACATCAAAACTCTGGTCATAAACGCTCAAAACCTCTATCCGGTAAATCGTCACCGGTCGCGGTTTGAGTTCGAGTTCTTTTCCCTCCCGCGCCAATTCATAGGAACGTTTTCCGTTCACCAGAAGCGCGGAAAAGCGAGGCGGAACTTGTTCGATAGCGCCTTGAAATCGGGCGATCACGTTCCTTAACACCTCAGGATCAAGCTTTTTCAGAGAACATGTTTTGACAATACGACCGGTAATATCAAGCGTATCGGTCTCTATTCCCAGTTCGAACCGGGCTGTATATTCCTTTTCAAGCTGCAAAAGCCGGGGCACCTGCTTTGTGGCTTTCCCGGCGCAAATCAATAAAAGTCCGTCAGCAAACGGATCCAGAGTGCCACTGTGTCCTATTTTCAAAGACCGCCGTCTCTTTTTCAACAGACGGATAATATCGTTTGATGTCCAGCCGATGGGTTTTCTCACCGGCATGATCAGACCATCCTGTATAAATTCCGGACCTGCCGTTTGCCCGCTATTCGTCTGAAGGACCTTTTTTGTCATTCTTGTGTATCTTTTTGATCAACTTTTCAATATGATCGGCGTGTTCGGTTGACTCGTCATAAGAAAACGTAATCTCCGGAACCAAACGAAGTTTGATTCGGCGTCCTATCTCTTTGCGAATGCGGCCCTTGGCACGGGTCAGAGCCTGCTGTACTTTTTGCTTTTGCTCCTGTCCGCCCAAAGCGCTGTAATAAACCTTGCAATGTTTCAGATCATCACTCAACTTGACGCCGGTTACCGTGACAAAGCCGAGTCCAGGATCCTTGAGTTCAGTGATGAGCATATTGCTGACTTCCTGCTTGATCAACATGGACACGCGATCTGATCTTTTATAATTCATCTTTATAACAACTCGTTTTGTATGTCCAGGACGGTCACATAGTCCTGTGTTTCAATAAAATCCACAACTTTTTGTATCTGCTGTTCCGCAAAACCGCGTTTGTTTGCCACCAGAGCAATGCCTATTGTACTGCGCTGCCACAGCTCATTCTGGTCAACTTCAGCAACGGACACGTTAAATTTATTTCTCAGTCGCTGTTTGATCTTGCTCAGGGACATGCGTTTTTCTTTGAGCGAGCTGCTGTTCGGCAGCATCAAATCAACCTGACATAAACTGACAAACATTAAAGTGTTCTTTTTTCTTCAACAATTTCATAGGATTCAATGACATCATTGACCTTGATATCATTGAAATTATCTATACTCAAACCGCACTCATATCCCGAAGCCACTTCACGGACATCGTCCGTAAAACGTTTCAGCGAAGAAATTGTTCCTTCATGGATCAAACGGTCGTCGCGGTATAATTTGATATTATGATTACGGTGGATGCGTCCGGACATCACATAGCAGCCTGCCACCACACCGACTTTGGGCACCTTGAAAGTCTGCCGGACCTCGATGGTACCGATATTATTTTCCTTGATGGTCGGCGCGAGAAATCCTTCGAGAGCGGATTTCACATCCTCGACCAGATCGTAAATCACATTATAGGAGCGAATATCCACATGTTCGCGTTTTGCCAGTTCACGTGCCTTGACCGACGGACGCACATGAAAGCCGAGGATGACACCGCCGGAGGCGCTCGCCAGCAGAACATCTGATTCCGTGATCGCGCCGACGCCTTTATGGATCACATTGACTGCAACTTCATCAGTTGCAAGTTTAACAAGCGCGTCCGCAATGGCTTCGATAGACCCGTCCACATCCGCCTTGATCACCACAGACAGCTGCTGTACCTGCCCTTTCTGGATTTCCTGGGAAATCTCGTCCAGTGTGCGCGGCCGTGTCTGCCAGTGGTCGTGTTCACGCTGCAGCTGCTGGCGTTTTTGGCTGATGCCGCGCGTATCGCGTTCGCTGTCCAATACCATGAGGGTATCACCGGCCTGGGGTATGCCATCCAGACCGAGCACCTGCACCGGACGCGAAGGACCGGCATCATCAACGCGGTCGCCGCGTTCATCAAACATCGACCGGACCTTGCCACTGACTTTGCCGGCGATAAACGGATCGCCAATATGCAGGGTACCGTTCTGCACCAGCACCGTGGACACCACACCCTTGCCGCGGTCCAAACGCGCATCGATGACCGCTCCCTTTGCCTTGCGACCAGGATTGGATTTAAGTTCCAGAATCTCGGCCTCCAAAAGCACCAGCTCGAGCAGTTGTTCAATATTCTGACCGTGTTTGGCTGAAATTTCAACGGTCTGCGTCTTGCCGCCCCATTCTTCAACCAGCACATCGTGATCGGCCAATTGCTTGCGAATCATATCCGGGTTGGCATTGGGCTTGTCCACTTTGTTGATGGCAACGATAATAGGCACACCGGCAGCCTTGGAGTGACTGATGGCTTCGATGGTCTGAGGCATCACACTGTCGTCAGCGGCTACAACCAGGATCACAATATCGGTGACCTGAGCGCCGCGGGCACGCATAGCGGTAAAAGCCTCATGTCCCGGTGTATCAAGAAACGTAATGGCGCGATCGTTTATTTTGACTTCATAAGCGCCCATATGCTGGGTAATACCGCCGGATTCGCCGCCGATAATATTACTTTCACGGATATAGTCGAGCAAAGATGTTTTTCCGTGGTCTACGTGCCCCATGATGGTAACCACGGGCGCTCGCGGCACGGTGTTGGCCTCTTCCTCTTCTTCATCAATATCCTCAAGAATATCCTCACCAAACTCAGACAGCGCTTCCACTGTATATCCAAACTCGTCGGCAACCAGTTCAATGGTTTCCATATCCAGGCGCTGGTTGATGGTCACCATCATGCCCAGTTCCATGCATTTCACAATCAGTTCATTTGCAGTGACTTCCATTCGTCTGGCCAGATCCGCCAGCGGCATAAACTCACTGACCTTGATGATTCTGTCCTCGTCAAATTCAACGCCTTCAGTTTCGGATTTGCGTTTTTTGCGCTTTCCACTTTTTTTGGATTCGTCTTCAATGGATGCCAAAGTCTGTTTGATGTTGTCCTGAATCTCTTGTTCATCAAACGAAGGTTTTTTACGTTTTTTACGCCGTTTTTTCTTTTTACCTTTGGACTTGCTCTTTTCATCTTCAAGAGTCGGTTTTTCAGCGCCAGCTTGCTTGGGCTTTTTTTTCTGCTTGCCTTTTCCCGCTTGTTTCTTCTCTCCCTCTGCGGCGGGAGCAGCTTCCTGTTTTTTCTTTTCAGGTTCTGCTTCCTTTTTCCCTCTCTCGGACTTTTTCCCGCCCTCGGGTGGAATTTCTACGATCTTTAACTTGCGTTTGGGACGGCGCTTTCTGGGCTTTGACGGAGTTCCTTCCTCGGCCGGTTTTTCGGTTTCGAGCTGAGCGGGAGCAGCTTGTTTTTTCTCGTCTTTTTTCTCATCTTCAGGCTTTGGCGTTTCCAGAGCGTGTTCAGCATCTTTCTGCTTGGACTCTGCATGCTTTTTCCTGGGTTTTTCTTCAGCCAGTTCGCGAGCAACCCGCAAACGCTGTTCCAGATCTTCTTTGGCCCGCTGCGAAGCTTCCTTTTGCTTGGATTGCTTGTCGCGGAGACGTTTCCGAAACTCTGCCGAAGAATCCTCATGATGCACCGGTTCTTCACCGAACTTTTTCTGAACCTCGGCATACGCATCATCTGCTATAGGACTCATATGGTTGCGAATATCGTAACCATGTCCTGTCAGAAACTCGATCAGAGCCTCATTGGATATACTGAATTCTCTAGCTACCTGAAATACTCTTTTTTTAACAGCCAAATGTAGAAACTCCTGAGGGTTTAATGAGTCTGTTTATTCTTCTTCAAATTGCTCTTCAACTAAAGTTTTTAGTTTTTCAGCCGTTTTCTCTCCGACACCCTGCATTTCCATCAGCTCACTCAACTCTGCTTCCATCACATGCTGTGCGGTTTCATATCCATTCATATACAAGGTTTGCAGGATCTTTTCGGATATTCCTTCTATTTCATTCAGCGGAATATCCCCGGTTTCTTCAGCAACCAGTTGACTGTACTCATCTTCTTTGATGGTTTGAATATCATAACCGGTCAACCGGGATGCCAGACGGCGATTTTGTCCGCCTTTGCCGATGGCAAGGGAGATCTGACTGTCATCCAAAACAGCGTAAATCTTGCGTTCTTCTTCTTCAATGACAATGCGGCTGGGTTTGGCCGGACTCAACGCGCGGTTGACAAAAATCTCCGGTTCTGAACTCCAGTTAATAATATCAATCTTTTCATTATTCAGTTCCCGCACAATCGCCTGAATTCGCATCCCTTTCATCCCGACACAGGCGCCAACCGCATCAATACGTTTATCATTTGAATACACTGCGATTTTTGTGCGTTCACCCGGATCACGAACAATACCTTTAATTTCAATGGTGCCATCACTGATCTCCGGGACCTCAAGTTCGAACAGACGCGCCAGAAACATCTCATCCGCCCGGGACACAATAATCTCCGGGCCGCGGGATGACCAAACCACATCCTTGATCACAGCGCGCAGGGTTTCACCGCGACGGTAACGTTCGTTCGGAATTTGTTCCCGTCGGGGCAGCAATACTTCCGTACCCTCGGCATTCAAAAAAATCTCACCGCGATTCATCTGGCGGACATCACCGCTGACAATCTCACCGACACGGTTTTTAAATTCTTCATAAATGTGTTCTTTTTCAACTTCTTTAATGCGTTGATTCAAATTCTGCTTTGCCGAAACAATCAGACGGCGGCCAAAACTGGAGGGATCGATCATTTCCATATATTCATCCCCCACCTCCAGATCAGGTTCAAACTTTTGTGCGGTCTCCAGATCGATCTCGGCAACCTCGTCTTCCACATTCTTTACAATCGTTTTGTATTGGTAAATCTCAATTTCGCCCGCTTCCATATTCACAAAGACATCAAAATTGCTGCAAGTTCCGTACTTTTTATTGATCATGGACAAAAAGATATCTTCAACGATTGAGGTGAGTACCTCTTTATCCATCTCTTTTTCTTTTACAAGGCTTGAGAAAGCTTGTACAATTTCACTTTTCATAGGACAATCCCAGACGGCTTTGTTAAATCTCTATAATAATTTTTGCTAAAATGATCTCGGAAAACGGAACCACCTCATAATCTTCATCATCGGCTTGCAGTGTTACACTCGTGTCACCGATTTGATGAATCAGTCCGCGAATCCGCTGTGTTTTATCGTTCACCTTGCGCTCAATTTTAATCTTTTCGCCCATCCTTTGTTCAAAATCCCGTTTTGTTTTTAACGGTCGATCCAAACCGGGCGACGATACCTCGAGCCGGTAAGCGCCGGGGATCAGGTCTTTTCGATCCAGCACATCCGCCAATTGCCGGCTTACTTTTGTGCAGAGATCGATGAGCACTCCATCCTGCTTCCAGACGTATACCTGAACCCTGGATTTTTTTCCGCGGGTCAAGTTCAACTCTACCAATTCGAGCTCATGCTCTTTTAGAATCGGCTGCAAATATTTTTCAATTTCAGCTTGAACCGACACTCCAACACCTCATTCTATATAACAAAAAAGTGGGCTTTTAGGCCCACTTTTTCAGTTACGATTATAAGCAATTTTACGCAAAAAAGCAAGTATTTTATCGAAAATCAGAGATTTAATTCATGGAATTTAACAATATCGCATCATTTTTCTCTGCAGATTCAGGATACTTTTGCACGATCTTTTCGTATAATTGCCCGGCCTGTTCATAATTTTCAAGCTCATCATAATTCTGTCCGGCTTTAAGCAGCGCAAACGGAGCATGCGCGGATTTTGGATATTTTTTTGCCGCATTTTCAAGTTCGCGGGCGGCTTGTTCATATTTTTCCTGCTGCTCCAGACAGGCGGCGGCATTAATCAAACCTGACATTTGAAAATGATCACTGCCTTTTATAGAACCGGAAAACGCCTTGAACTGTTTGTACGCATTTTCATAATCTTCTTTTTCATAAAAGCATTTTCCCTGGTACAATCTAGAGATCTTGCCGCTCATGGTGCCGCCATAGCTTTCGACCAGGGCGCTGAACTGTTGCAGCGCCCGGGTATAATTTCTCTGATTATACTGTTGTTTCGCCTGTACAAACAACACACTGGCCTCGGCCTGCTTTTCTTCGCGCCGATCAGAAACGAACACCAGGGCAATAATCACCACAACGATCCCCACACTTGCTCCGGCAAGAATCCGGAAATTTTGCTCCGCCCACCGGCGGGCATTTGAATATATTGTGACAAGTTTATCTTCTTTTAGCTCTCTTTTTTTTAAGTGTTTTCTCGGAGTCAGCATATCAAACGTTTCCTGTAGTTTTTCCTTGAATATCCATTGAATATTAAATATATAAAGGATTGAATTGAAAAGCAAGAGGAAAACTCAAAGAATTGATGAATCCGGGCAATTCCGAAACTCATTCGTATCCTTGCATCCTCCCCCCCCTCATACAGCAAGCAGGAAAAAAATGTTGACATTTATGAATTGAAACCGTATCTTTTTACGAGCTACCAGAGTGGGGCAGCAGATATGACTCCGGCACCGAAATCCGATGACTCTTAAAATTCATCCGCTATTTACCGTTTGGAACAGAATAGTTCGCTCATCATGAGTGATATACGTGGTTCCTGCAAGACCACGGAGTTAAAGTAACCATTCAAAGAGAGGGGTGTTGTTATGATTGATTTTGTAGTGCCAAAGCAGTCGCAGATTGATAAAGTCACTGCGTATCTGGAAAATTTTAAAGACACGCAGCAGCCTTTTATGGAGAACAAAAAAGACAACCGGGGACTGACATTAAAAAACGCCTACCAGTACCGCAAAGACGTCAGAGAATTTTTCGCGTTGCTACAGGAAAGTGAATGGGATTATCTGGATTATTTATCTCCGGAAATCCGCGAGTTTATTAAATACCCGGATAAAATTCAATTCGCAACCCTCAAACAGATCAAGGGTATTTTGACCTACTGTCTCAAAGGTGAACGTTATGTCGAAGGCCACAGAAACGTGATGTTGAAACGCGGAGTGGTCCAGGAAGCGTTGAAACGACTGAAAAATCTGGACACCCAAGAGCAAAAAGCCTACGCCTGAGCAAAAAAAACATCTTGCCCGTTCATGCACATGCGAATCATTACACAAACCCGAACCTGGGTGTCGTATTTTAGACATTTTTTTAGTCTTTGATTCTATTACACTTGCCGTTTTGACATAATTCAAAAAAGACTTGACATTACGCCAAAATTTTTAAAGCCGACTTTCATAACATTAATAAATATTAGGTGTTATGAAAATGCGACGACGATTCAAAAAATTTGGTGCTCGACAAAAATCAAAAACCTTCAAAAATCTAATGGAGCCGATCAAAACTGTTTTGTCCAAGGTTCCTCCATTAGTTTCACGAGGAGATCGACCTTTACAAATGACGTTTGAAGATCAACTCAATGCTCTTGTGTTCTATCATCTCGAAGAGCACGAGTCCGGTACTCATCTTGTTCAAGTCTTGCGAGACGATTCCTTTGCCTGGTGGAAACGCCATCTCAACGTTTATCATCTTATGGCTCGAAGCCAGTATGGACTCATGGTTCAAATTCCTGGCGGTCTTATCACATATTTATTGCTGGCTATTTACTGTCATGAAAATTACAACGAAAAAGTAAATATTGAACGCGTCCGCGAGCTACGCATTCAGATTCAAAATGAAATCCGAGAATCAAATAAGAAAAAATACAGAAAAATTCGCAGAAAAAAGTATCGAAATTATTCACGTGCAAAAACCTAACCGGACGTTACTGAATTTTTGCCAGAATTTGAATTTAAATATTTAATTTTTGCTAATTTTTTTCCTATTCTTTCGACGCTTTGATTTATTTCTGTTCTTACTAATTTTCTTTTCAGTTTTTGGGGCTATCAATTCGAGTTTTTTTCCGTATTTTTTAATTACTTCGTTTCTTAGTTTTTCTCGACCATCCTTTGACATGCCAAATGCTGATGCGCTATAATCCCATTCCCCTTGTCGTATCAAATCTCTTTCTAATTTACTCGCACATTCGTTGCAAAGCATCATATCATCGACTGAACCATAAGCGTCACATGCTTGACATATCCCTTCATAACCATCCCAAAATTCATCATCAATTTCAGACAGTTCCGCTTTGATATCATCTTTTATATCAAATTCTTCTATTGGTTCCTCTGCCATTTCCGCATAGTAATCTTCTTCGCTAACATAATAGCCTTTTTCTCCCACATACCAGATTCCAATTTTATTCCTGTTGTCGAACATTTGTTGTGTGAGTTCTGATTTCATTCCGTGTGCAAGATCTTCTATTTTGGTAACACTTCGCATCCATGCAACATGATCATATTTGATTTGGCAATTTGATGGATCACTCTCATTTTTAAGAAAATATTGATATACTAATTTCTTTGCTTTCTCTTTCGATTCCTCAGTGCAATAAAATGTTTGGAAATATCCAACGGAATTCCATTCTTTTTGAGAATCTGGCCTGGATGGCATTTTACGCGACTTTTTAAAATCCACCTGTAAATTTACGTAATAGTATCTCATCACTTCCTTTCAGGTATAACACTTTGCTCACGCACGGCGTCGAGCAACGAATCAGAATGCGCGACGAAATCTACCAATGAAATTGACAGCGAAGCTGTCAAAAGCGACGGCGCCAGCCGTCGCGTGCAGCAGATTGTTATGTGTTTACTTTGAAACGACTACTGAATATACTTATCTAATGAAATTGTATATTGTGGAAATGCTTTCAATACTTTCTTATCAGAAGTAATTAGTGAAACCCCGAGATCTTTTGCTAATGCAACAAATTCACAATCATATGCAGAACATCCGGAGGATTCCGCTAATTGTAAGACGTCTAATGATATTACATCATACTCATTCTCAGTCATTAAATGAGTTGCTTCATTCATGATTTTGATGGCTTTATCAAGTTCCAAATTTTGATGCCGAATATAGAAAGCCAGGACATTTCCAAACTCACTCCGCCATAAAATTGGAGCAGCCCATTCCGAGTCTTTTTTAAGCGCATTTTCGGCTTTGACAGTGTTATCACCTTCTATGAACAGGTATGTGATTATGTTTGTGTCAACTATTATCACAGTCTGCCCTCTTGCTTAATATTGTTTAACATATCATCGGTAAGAAATGGTAGTTTAGTTTCTTCTCTAATTCTTTGAGCTCTATCCAAGAATTGAGCCGTTTGGAATCGGCGACTTTTTATTGCTTTTTCAATACAGACAATAATTTCGTTATTTAAGCTCCGATGATTCATTGCAGCAAAATATTTTAAATTTTTGTAGAGATCATCTGGAATGTTTTTAACAATGATATTTGCCATTTTAAACACCTCTATTATTACATCATATTAATACCATATTGAAATCTATAAAAATTCAATAAAAATGCAAGACAATTATTTTAAACATAACCGAACTCACCTGCGGCCGGGACGCCGAAAATCGTCCGACCAACCCCGCACCGAAAAACACCCGGCGCACAACCTGTTCAAAGAGCACAGTCCCCGGACGTCAGGTGGAGCTGATGGTTGAACCAAGCCCGCCCAAAAAAGCGGGCGGGCACTTTTGCCTGATAATTGCAGCCATCGTGAACCTCACAAATCAATTATTCATTTTAAAAGGAGGTTCACGATGACTGACTGGCGTACACGTATGACTGAAGACATGCAACTCAAAGGTACCTGCCCCGTGAGATAGACTAGCGTCATAGATTTTATTCAGAATCAGTTGAACGCTTTAGATATTCAATTTTTGAAAATATTATATCTCACAGGGTAAATCGGAACGAACAATTGAAATGTACATTCGTTCTATTGCTCAACTTTCAACACATTACCAAAAACCACCTGGTCAAATCACCGAAGAGGAACTGCGCCAATACTTTCTCTACAACAAAACACATCGAAATCCAAAATGGATATTCCCGGCGCCTGGCCGTGGTGGAAACGCTATGCCAACCACTGATAAACCTATTCCTTTGACAAGTATACAAATTGCTTTCAAAGAAGCCAAGGATGCTGCTAAAATTGCAAAAAAAGAAATGGGTTTGTCATATCAAACCAGTTGGAAACGGACAATCAGCTCTTAAGGGGGGTGGGATTATATCTTTTAATTTCCTTTTTCTTTTCAAAATAATCTATCCCACCGCCTAAATACTTGGCGCCATACATCATGCGTGTAGCCATTTCTGACAAAAACATAATAAACTTACAACATGGCAAGGTAACATTCCGCTATAAAAATGCTCAAACAGATACCGTGAAAACCCGGTCACTGGATGCCAATGAATTCATATATCTGTTCTTACAGCATATTCTTCCAAAAAGCTTTGTTAAATCAAAACTTTAAAAAATCATTTTCAATGACATGGGTGACGTATGTCTTTTATATTAGAAAACAGTAGTTTTGCCTTGTTTACAGCTTGTTTTGAACCTTGCTCAGGATTTGATACGATTCATTTTTCTAGTATTTTTTCCGAGATATATTTTCTGAACAGTTTTTAACTGTTGTGTACAGTGCCTTCCCAAAAATGTAAATTCCATTAACTTACAACTCTACTACTAAAACTCGCTACGAGTCGTTAGGGCCAAGTTCAACCCCGCGTTCGCATATCGACCTTCACTGCGTTCAGGTCGAATGCAACGCTTATTCGTTATATCATTATGGATTAAATATTAAATCCAATATTTTATTTATATTACTAGAAAAAGAAATATTAGATAGTATTTTACTACTTATATAATATCCTATTTCTTAAAAAACAATAATTTTACCTACTGAGTAATATCTCATTAATTTATTGCTAATGATTCACTACAATTTGGACAAATTTCAACTTCTTGAGATATTTTTTCACCACAGTTTGGACATTTATTATTATCATTATTTGCTAGGAAGGCTATAAGCATAGCTATAGGTCCCAAAATAATTCCAAGCAAAAAATAACCAATTACTGAACCACCTTTTTTATGTGCTATACCACCTGATAATATTGAAAATACTATTGCATAAACTAATAAAATACGGTAATCCATAATTTCCTCCTTATTTTTTGATTATTATCTTATATATTTTATCAGTGTATTTTCATTGTTTGCTTTACAAATCAATTTTTAGTATTTATTGCTATTTATTATGATATAACGTTCAAGCTAACCGGCGCCGAAGGCGTCCGGTTGAGCGCCTTGTTGGGCGCTTCCGTCAACCCCACGTAATTGTACCATCCCTTCTCGTGGTTAAGACATATCTGGTGTCACCATTGAACTGAATACCAGCTGCATGCGCAGCATAGGTGTTCACCATTTCTTGAGTAGCATATTTGATCTCCCCGTCAGAAATCACAACAACCTGCGGACTGCAATGATCAAAAACCTCTGAACAGTAACCGTTTTCCCTGCCGTGGTGAGACGCCACAAAGACATTTACGCCATTCAATTCACCAACAAAATCAGGGTTATTAAGCAGCCCCTCCCAACCCTTATTTTCTAGATCGCCAGGAAATATGAACTTTGTTTCTCCAAACTGCAGAAATGTCACAAGGCTGATGTTGTTTGTGTCGCAATACTCTTCTCCGTAGGGCAGGTAAAACACCTTCCAAGATACATTGGGGAAATCAGGGGCTGGCGATAGCGGACCGCCAGTGTAGGAACTAATCATGTCTAGAAGCGATACCATAGTATTCGTTATTGGCCCACTCTCCTTCTTGAGTGCCCTCAATTGCTCGCCTGATATAGACTTGTTCCTGTAAAGCGACTTAACTGTGATCGCAGTTCTCAGTTCCGGCAGATCTGATATGTGGTCTTCGTCATAGTTTGTAACAAAAAAGTGCTGTATCTCTGTGACGCCTCTTGATCTCAAGATACGTGATGGCTGATTGCCTTCGTTTTTACCGCAGTCCCACATCATACAATTGCCATTTTCATGCAGCAATGTGATGCATCCACCAGCCCCAACATCATGTATTGTGAGTTTCATCTTTATTCTCCTTAGAGTGTATTCCTGAATCACTTTCTAGGCACTTATCAATTCTCTTCTTAATGTAGTCTGTTTGCTTGCGATAGGCGGCCACAAACAATACAAATAAGAGCGGTAAAGTAAATGGAAAAAAAGTGTTCCAATCCTTATCCATGGCCTGGCGCATAAGTTCGAGTCCATGTAAACATAGAAGCACGAGACACAATGAGATTAGCGTTCGATATGAATTATTCTGCTCCGATAATGTTTCGATGAAGGGATCTTCCTTGGATGCGGCAATGTATCTCCGATAATCTGCCGGCCTTATGATGGAAACTTTCTTTAGTATTGGCTCTACCAGCAAGGAACCTAACCTGCTAATTATTAGACCATAGAAATAGCACATGAAAACACCAAAGGCGAGGTGCCCTCCGGTGAGATCTACGTCGGTTATTTGAAGCCCGATTGCGGCGAAGATAACACCCGGGAAAAGGTAATTGAACAAGTTGTAACTAGATATCTTATCAATTAACTGTTGCATGTCTATTTCTCGGTTTGGCCGCCCAATGCTCTGCATCAGCCGGCACTTGCCCGCTACGATAAGTGTCGGAAAAAAGATTAACTTTCAATCCACCTCTATGCTTCGATTCAAAAAAACGGCGGGCAAGTGCTCGGTCTGAATGCAATTGTTAGCCAATTTCATCGTTCTTGCTTTCTTTCTTGTTGCGATTCATGATCTCTAAGAATTTACAACGCTGATTTTTATTGTCAGTATTTTCATTTACTAACGTCCATTGTTTGTTTTCGCAAGAAAAATGAAGAGCACTATTATTTTGCCATTTTTGGGGCTGGCAATCTTTACAAGTTGGCACATTTTCTGATGCATTTGTACAATAGACTTCAAGATTTTCATGATGTCTTTGAAAAACATCAATCCACTCATCACTTGGGCGTTTGCCTTGTTCCTTTGTCCCTTTTGAAATGACAACAATTTTTCGGTTGCTAGCTTTGTTAGGTTGTATTGTCTCTGCATACTTTTGAACAAAAGAACCTGCATGACCTCCATGATGTGGGCAAAACAATAAATCAGATTTAAAATCCTCTAAATCTACGCCCTGCAAATCACTATCACCCGGAAAAAGAATTGTAGTATCATCGACATAAATATTTGTTGCAACGCCTACTACATTTGCAGCTTCTAATGCACAGACCATATACAAACTTTCATAGAAATCTTTCCCTTTTTGTTGTTTTAAATGTGATTCTATTTCACAAATCAAGGGATATGAGGGTGACAATATTTTTAATTGAGGGACGGATGATAAAGGAGTGTTTAATAATAGATCGGAAGTAGCCTGTACTATTGGAACTGGGGTGGATCTTGTTCTAGCAATTCGCAAAATGTTGTTTAGAGTATTATAACTTGCCATACTTTTTCCGAAAACAAATTTTCGAGTATTAGCATCATTTTTGTTTTTGCCATATTGATAGTAAGTGTTTTTGAGCTTCTGAGCGTTAATATTTCCATAAGGAAAGTGTGATTTTGATTTCATGAGTAGAAGTAATAAAGGTAAGAAGAACCTTCTAGGATACTTATGATAATAATAATGTAATCTTTCAAAAATTCTTCTCTCAAATTTAGGATGTTCATGCTTTTCAAGATAGTAAATCAACTTGGGGAATTCATAGTCCCAAATTTCTTCCAAATATGGAATAAAATTTTCTAAATCTGGGAAAACTTCTTTTAAATTGAAATCGTTTGAGTTTTCAATCCACCTTTCAAACTCTTTAATGAAGTGATCTAAGTTTTCTGTATTTTGATTGGGACTTTGAATTTCTTCATCTCCTTCTTGTTGGATACAATCGCTCAGACGATTTTTTGCCTCATCAAATGCTTCCCTTACCCCCTTTGACCACTCTTTATGATCATTTTCTCCCTCATCATTTTGATTATTATCAAATTCACTAATATCTTCCCCCGTACCTGCAAGTGCGCTTGCAATCTCTTGGAGCACACGAATTGGGTAGGGAATCCATAACTGACGAATTTCTCCTTTCCACTCTTGAAACAGTGGGATTAACCCTTTACAATGATCAGTATTACCACCACTTTAATTCTTTACCATTTTCACCGGTCTAAAACTTTACCATACATTTTCTTTCATTTAATTCATTTTCATAAATATTCATAAAAATTCCATCTAATTTTCTCTTATTTTCATATCATTCGTTTTATTCTCTTTTTCCCCCTTTTCACAAATTAATTTTTATGGCACTTTAGATTATTGGGCTTGTTTTTGGCTGTATGTTGGTTCTCAGCCCTAACTATCCTTCCACCAATACGAGTGTCTGTGATGAAGAAAACCATTATTTGCAAGAATTGCTGTAAGCAAAAACCTGCTAATCCCCGGCTCAAAGGCAATCAGTTATACTGCAGTGCCCCCAACTGCCAAAGAGCCCGCAAACGTGCCTGGCAAAAACAAAAAATGATTCAGGATTCTCAGTATCACGAACAGCAAGTCGCATGTTTAAAGAAATGGCGCAAGACCTATCCATTAGATAAATATCAAAAAGAGTATCGTAAAAAGCATCCAGACTATGTGAAAAGAAACCGAGACCTTCAGAAAAAACGCAATGCGAACCAGTCAAAAAAAGCGGAGCTGATTAAAATTGTAAAAATGGACGCGTTAAAAAAGCAGTCAGAAAAATTATACACTTGTGTAATGAATCCTTATAAAATTGATTCATCCGGGAAAATTGTAAAAATGGACGCGTTAATCGTGCAACTGGCTGATTTACATAAAAATATTGACCTTTTTTTGTCTTTAAGAATTTAATTGTAAAAATGGACGCTATTGCTATTTGCCTTGTGGTATAGTAGATTTCAGTTGAATTTGTACGTGATCTATTATTCGGGAGGCAGAATGATGAAAATCACCAAAAAACCCCTTATTCCCGACCGGGTGCGTAACATTGATGGGGGATTTAGTTTTATTCCACACCGGTTTATCACAGACCATTTTTTTACCAGTTTGAATCAACACGAGCTTTTGATTTACTTTTTGCTCGTGCTTGTCGGAGATCGGCACGGGCTGTCTTATTACAGTCAGGACCGGCTCTGCACGATGCTGAGGATAAGTCTTGATGATTTTATCACTGCCAGAAACGCTTTGATCAAAAAATCCCTGATTGCCTTTGACGGGTTTATGTTTCAGGTGCTTTCTTTGCCGAAAAAGCCGGTTGCACTGCCTTCAAAACCCTTGACTACCCGCTCCGATTTTGAAAACTGGGACCCCAGTGACGATCCGTAAACTTGTAACTGAATCTCTTGAAAGGGCCAAAAGTCATGATGAATAAACGAATCATCTTTGAAATTCACAAATTGGCTGATATGGGCATGAAACAACGCCAAATTGCCAGAAAGTTATGTATTTCAAGACCAACTGTGCAAAAATATCTCAACTCCCCGGATATTGCCACACCTCCCAGACGTCCAAAGCCAGGTAAATTGGAACCGTTCTATAATTATATTGATGAACTGCTGGAAGGTTGGCCGAACGCCAGCGCTGTTGTTATTAAACAACGTATCGACGAAAAAGGCTATACCGGAGGGATTACGATTTTGCGCGATTACCTCCTTGCTAAACGAGGAGGTAAGAAACGATCCAAAGCCTACATTCGGTTTGAAAGCAGCCCTGGTGAACAATGTCAGTTTGATTGGGGGCATTTCGGCAGTCTCATTTATGGCAACACCTCCAGAAAACTGTACTGCATGACGGTGATAGAATGCCATTCCAGAATGCTCTACATCGAGTTCACACATAGTCAAAACAAAGAAGCTGTGATGCGCACCCTGTTGAATTCTTTTTATTCTTTGGTGGCGCTCCCAAAGAACTGGTGCACGATAATTTGAAAACAGCGGTCATTGAACGAATCGGCGATATTATCCGGTTCAACGAAGATTATTTGCATTTCTTGCGCCCTTTTCATATCAGACCTTACGCGTGCGGCATAAGGGACGCATCCGCAAAAGGCAAGATAGAAAAAGGCGGTGTTCATTACGTTCGCTATAACTTTTGGCCGTGCCGCACCTTTGCCGATCTGGATGATGTAAATGTGCAAGCCTGCAAATGGCGCGATCACATTGCAAATACACGTATTCACGCAACAACGAATGAAAAACCGGTTGAACGTTTTCAGCCGAAAGCCCTGCGTCCATTGCCGGATGTATTGCCGGATACCAGAGATCATTCAGAAGCTAAAGTCCATTCCGATTGCCGGTTTAAATTTGATGCAAATTATTATTCAGCGCCTTGGTGGATGGCCGGTAAAACAGTCAGTGTCAAAGCGGATAACCATACAATTTGGGCAGGCCATAAAAACAAAATTGTTGCTGTACACACGCGAAGCTGGAAACGCCGGGCTGTTATTGAAAATCCGAACCATATTTCAGAACTTTTGAAAACACGTAAAAAGGCAAGGTTAACCAGACAAGAACAACTCTTGTTTTCAATGGGTGAACCCATCAAACTATTCATCGAAAATTTGGCCAAGGCCGGGAAAAGCCTTTCCCGGGCATCCAGTCATCTCCTGGAATTAAGAGAACAATATGGAGCCAAAGCAGTTGTGGAGGCCGTTGAAATAACCCTCAAATACAAAGCCTATGGCGTCGATTATGTTGAGAATATCCTGCATCAAAAAATGCATATTAAAACATATTACCCCAAAGTTACCCTCAAAGATGAAACGCTCAATCAGTTACAATTACAGGAACCCGATCTGTTAATCTATGATGCCATTACTTTGAAAAAAAGCAGGAACAATGATGACAAAAATTGAAAATACAATCCACAAATTGCAGCAGTTGCGACTCAATACCATGGCCGAATATCTCGAAGATGCCTTTGAAAAAGAAAAAGAGCAGAACAACGGCTTTCTGTGGCTGCTCGATTATTTGCTTGACCTGGAAAACGAATCACGCTGGAAACGCTCTGTTGAAAACAGAATCAAAGCGTCGCATTTGATTGATAAATGCTTGCCAAGTGACTTTGATTTTAAATTCCATGTCTCCCGACAACAGAACCGATCCCTTGTTTTGCGTTTGTCCGAATGTGATTTTATTCATAAAAAACAAGACGTGATCTTTATTGGCGCCCCCGGAACCGGAAAAACCCGATTAGCAAAAACCATAGCTTATCAAGCCTGTTTGAAAAATGAACGTGTACTCTTCACAACAGCTATTGATATGATTAATCACCTCATTGCCGCTCAAGCTGATCAGTCGTTGTTAAAAAAACTAAAATTTTATCAAACTCCAAGTCTGCTTGTTTGTGACGAGTTGGGTTTTCTTTCGCTTGACGAACAGTCATCAAATCTTTTTTTCCAGGTGCTCAGTGCCAGGCATGAACGTGTGAGTACAATCGTGACCACCAATCTGCCCTTTGGCCGCTGGGGAGAGATCTTTCAAAGTGCTGTAATCGCTCAAGCCATCGCAGACCGGCTCGTTAAAACTCGGAGATTATACTGATGGAAGGACCATCTTATCGACAGAAAAATAAATAGTAATCTGGTTTCATTTTAAAAATATAAAAATATAATTGATATTTTATGCCAAAGAACTGTTTTTTTTACAGAGTCTTGTAAGAGAATCTATGTGCTCCACTTTAGGTGGTAAAGTATTATTCCGTTGGCTTTGGTAAACTTGTTAACCGTTGGTAATAGATCAGTATGGATGTGTGTTAATATGACAAGATCTAAGGGCGTATTCTCTCCAATACGAGCTTTAAGATAAGTTTTGAGATCAGAATTTGGCCCTCCATCGATCAAGATATTATATGTTTTATTGTTGTCTTGTTGGACTTGTAATAACGATGCTGCACCATGTCCTATATTAAACACATGCAAATCTGCTTTCATCATCCTCTCCCAAACATGTAGTTTCAATCACATTTACTTTGGCTAACGTCCATCGTAACCTGCCGGCGATTCATCCGCACATCGCCCGGCAAACGGCAGAGATGATCGACAACTTGAATAACTCAAAAACGACCCGGCGCAAGCCGGTCAGGTTGACGAACGGGTTAGCAGTTGACGCACTACATAACTTTTATAATAATTTATAGTTACAGAATCTACATCTACAATTATGTTTTTGATTGTTTTGAATGATTAAATTGAAATTTAAACAAAGGGATTTTTATAAGTTATTTCACCATTCGGTAATTCATAATATAACTTGCCTCGTCGAGAATAAACGCTAGGAATTCCAAGTCTCTTATTCTCATCTTGCGCCTTTCTTACTGCCTGGTTACCGATTCTTTTTAGCTCAATTGCTCTTTGATAAATTTCAAGATTATTCAATTTATTTACTACCATTTGAATTATCCCTCAATATCGCCCAAGAATACTTTAAAATTATTGTCATTTATTATTATGTAATCTGTTTCTTTTCCAAATGCAACTTCCTGAAAACTATCTTCAGAATTATAAAACAAATACCAACTATCGACAATATCCTTATAGATATTCCAAAAATTTATCTTACTCCGTTTAAACCTACGAATTACATCTTCGTTTGGAACCGAGTGACCACCTTTTAGGACTCTTTCCTCAATTCGTTTTATTGCTATTTTTTCATTTTCTAAAAAAATGTAAATAACAATTATTTTATACCCTTTTTGTTTTATATTTCTTATTACAGGAATTAGATAATTTCCTGCCAAAGTTGACTCAATAACGAAACTTTTATTTTGATTTACCAGAGACTTTAACTTCTTTAAAAATATCTTTCCTGCTGTTATTCTAACTTTTTCAAAATTCTTAGGTGATAAATTTTTAGCTATTTCATCTGCATTCAAAAATTCAGCCTTAAAAGTTGCGAGAAAATCAATTGCAAATGTAGTTTTACCCGAACCATTTGGACCAGCAATAATAATAAGTTCTTTTTCCAATAATTCACTCTATCTTTTGTAAAAATACTAATCACAAGTAATATAGTTAAAATATCAGACGTTTTCAATTACTCAAAATCTTTATTCTTGAAATTATAAAACTTTCTAAGCTGCTAACAAGTTCATCACCGGTTGGAACCGCATCAGGCTAACCAGCGCAAATGCACCAGACTTTGAATCTACATCGAAATTTGCTCAAAAGAATCGGCGGTTCCAATCCGGTGCATGGAAATGTTGAACTAAGCCCGCCCAAAAAAGCGGGCGGGCACTTTTGCCTGATAATTGCAGCCATCGTGAACCTCACAAATCAATTATTCATTTTAAAAGGAGGTTCACGATGACTGACTGGCGTACACGTATGACTGAAGACATGCAACTCAAAGGCATGTCGGAACGAACAATTGAAATGTACATTCGTTCTATTGCTCAACTTTCAACATATTACCAAAAACCACCTGGTCAAATCACCGAAGAGGAACTGCGCCAATACTTCCTCTACAACAAAAACAAACGCAAATGGTCGCGAACCGCATGTACCATTGCATTATGCGGTATCAAGTTCTTTTTTACCCATACCCTGCAACGCGATTGGACAACAATCAGGTTTGTGCGTCCTGAAAAACAAAAATCATTACCTGTTGTATTAAGCCAGGCTCAAGTTCACAAAATTTTAAAGAACGTACGGTTTCCTCATCATCAGGCCTGTTTATTCACGATCTATTCTCTCGGTCTTCGGCTTCAAGAAGGTACCCATCTCCAAATATCCGACATTGATTCTGAACGTATGTTTGTCCATATTCATCGCGGCAAAGGAAACAAGGACAGATATATACCATTACCTCAACGCACTCTTGAATTGTTGAGAACTTTCTACAAAACACATCGAAATCCAAAATGGATATTCCCGGCACCTGGCCGTGGTGGAAACGCTATGCCAACCACTGACAAACCTATTCCTTTGACAAGTATACAAATTGCTTTCAAAGAAGCCAAGGATGCTGTTAAAATTGCAAAAAAGGTTTCTGTTCACCATCTCCGGCATTCGTATGCCACACATTTACTCGAAGCCGGCGTTGATCTGAGGTTTGTGCAAAAATACTCGGCGACGAAGATCCCAAAACAACCATGATCTATACTCAACTAATCAATCAGAATCTGCCTGACCCAGTTCATGTGATCAATAAGGTTATGAACAGCCTGTGATCACAATGGCGGACATTATCCGCCAATATGGAAATGAAACAATTGCAAAATATAGACCAAAGTATTCTTCCAAGTCATTATAAAACCATGCAGAATATTGTTGACTGTAGAACTTCTGCACTGGGTGGACAGACTTGGAAAATGTGAAGAATGCCGCAAAATACATTACAGTTATCATTCATGTAGAAATCGACATTGTCCAAAATGTCAAAATGACCGCGCAAATCAATGGCTTGCCAAACAATATCAGACTCTGTTGCCGACATCCTATTTTTTGGCGACCATTACAATACCAAATGAACTGCATACCGCCTTTCAACAACATCAAAGAATGCTTTACTCGTTACTCTTTCGAGCCGCCGCTCAGGCGCTGCTAATTCTGGCAAAAGAGAAAAAATACCTCGGCGCCGATATCGGCATGATGGGTGTTTTGCATACATGGACGCGCGATCTGAGATATCACCCGCATATTCATTTCCTTATACCGGCTGGCGGACTGACCAAAGATGGCAAACGCTGGAAATGGGCCAAACCCGATTTTCTGGTGCATGTCAAACCCTTGTCAATATTGATTCGCAGATTATTCAAAGATGCTCTCATTCAGAAAAATTTGAATCTTCATCTGCCAGTCAATACATGGAAAAAGAAATGGGTTTGTCATATCAAACCAGTTGGAAACGGACAATCAGCTCTTAAATACTTGGCACCATACATCATGCGTGTAGCCATTTCTGACAAAAACATAATAAACTTACAACATGGCAAGGTAACATTCCGCTATAAAGATGCTCAAACAGATACCGTGAAAACCCGGTCACTGGATGCCAATGAATTCATATATCTGTTCTTACAACATATTCTTCCAAAAAGCTTTGTAAAAGTGCGCTATTTTGGAATATTGGCCACCAAAAAACGAGGTGAATTGGCATATGTCAAAGAACCTGATCGGTGAACGTTTACAAACAAATATTGATGATTTAATCACAGACGATAAAATCATGAAATGCCCTGACTGCGGACATGCACTGATTTTTGTCGCGGAAATCCCGAAAACAAGAGGACCTCCAAATATTGGGCTTACAATCTCAAAACTTTAAAAAATCATTTTCAATGACATGGGTGACGTATGTCTTTTATATTAGAAAACAGTAGTTTTGCCTTGTTTACAGCTTATTTTGAACCTTGCTCAGGATTTGATACTATTCATTTTAGTATTTTTTCCGAGATATATTTTCTGAACAGTTTTAAACTGTTGTGTAAGCGCCTTCCCAAAAATGTAAATTCCATTAACTTACAACTCCACTACTAAACCTCGCTACTAGTCGTTAGGGCCAAGTCCAACCCCGCGTTCCATATCGACCTTCACTGCGTTCAGGTCGAATGCAACGCTTATTCGTTATGCCCACCTAATTAGTGACCAATTGCTCAGTTACTTTTAAAATATCATCTATAAAGACACATCTTGCTAATCCAAAATTCATTTCTAAGCTTCCCTTTTCAAATTTCAATTCATCCGGATTCGGCTGAGTGAGTACATTATCTAGTTTTATACCATGATGACCTATAATCATGCCAATTAATTTTGGTGCATCCCAATTTAACTTTCCTATTTTTGTACCTAACAATACCTTGCAGAAAATAGGACTACCGCTATTGCCCCCAAAAGAAAATGAATCAAGTAAAAATCCTGGATATCCAGAAGGAAGCCATGCTATAGAACCGGAACGAACAATAGGTGTAATTGTTTTCGAAGCTCCTATACCAAAAGGAAAGCCAATAAAATATACTTCATCACCTAAGGATAATTCTTTTCTATATTTAAATCCACTTTTGGGAACACCTAATTTTTGTGAGAATTTCAAAGCCTTTTTTGAAGTGTCATCCTCTACAATTAATATTGGTATATTGATAAAAAAAGCCCCTATATCAAGTGAATCATTAATTACATATGATTTAGGATTAGAACTTAGATTAATTTTAAATACAATGTTATTTTCAATAATCTCCCAATTTCTTTCAGCAGTATATATCCCATCTATTTTTCCCTTTTCTTTAAAAGCTTGCGTAATCGAACTATCTATATTCATTCTAACAAATATTTCATTACGATTTTTTATTAAATGTGCACAAGTTACAACGATATAGTCTCTTGGATTATCATAATTGTAGAGCAAGAATCCAGTGCCATGTGGAATAAGCTCAGAATCTTTTAATTTTTCCAGTAATACTGTGGCTTGTAAAGATCCTTGATCTAGCCATTGAGAAAAACAGTATATAGGTAATAGCAACACAAGAGAAATAATATACTTTTTCATAATTTCCTCCTTGCGGCATAACATATAGTTTATCCGACCGTTAAACCTCCTAATTTATTTCTATTATTAGAAAAATGTTTCTACTATTAGAAAACATTTTCTATTATTAGAAAAAACTGGTTTTCTATTATTAGAAAATATCAGGGAGGTCGAGATTTTCTATTATTAGAAAAAGTGACAACCCGGTCCTGTAAGGACAACGCTTTAATCGCATTCCAGGGTAAATACCAGAGTTTTTCTTTACGATTCCAGGTGCCGCCGACAGATCTGACTTTTAAACCCAGTTCGCGTTCTCCGTATTCAATCCGGATCGCCATCATTTTATTTTCCGGAATGTGATCATAATTTTTGTGCCATTCCTTTTCTTCAACGACCAACTCAACGGTTATCATTTTACGATGGGTATCCGGATCATACTTGTAGCGGATACAGACCAGATCGTCGCCGTATTTCTTTATCCATTTTTGTGTGCCCGGTTGTCCCGGATAGATTTTCCGTTTTGTGTTCATCATACAGATTATATATCATCCGCCGGACTTTTGACACCCAACCCGCCTTTGTTGATCACATGCGTATAAATCATCGTGGTTTCCAGGTTCTTGTGCCCCATGAGTTCCTGTATGGTTCGGATATCATATCCGTTTTCAAGGAGCCGTGTGGCGAACGAGTGCCGAAAGGTATGACAACCGGCTTTTTTATGGATTCCGGTTTTTCTTATGGCACGTTTCACCGCTTTTTGCAGCACACTTTCGTGAATATGATGACGCCTCTGCACACCACTGACGGGATCAGTTGATATCTTATGCGCCGGAAAGACAAATTTCCAGCCCAGTTCTCGTCCGGCATGCGGATATTTTCGTTCCAAGGCATAGGGCAAATAGACAGAATCATAACCGTTTTTTAAATCCCGGAGATGTAGAATTTTCACATATTCAATTTGCTTTTTCAAAGGATCGACAAGTTTTTCCGGCAAGAGCGTTTTCCGGTCCTTGTCACCTTTGCCGCTTCTCACAATGATTTGTTTAAACCCAAAATCGATATCCTTGACCCGCACTTGCAGGCATTCGGAAAGCCGCAGTCCGCTACCATAGAGCAGCATGGCCATGATCCGGTTCATGCCTTCCAGATGGTTCAAGACAGATTTTGCTTCTTCACCAGTAAACACCACAGGCAGCCTTTTCGGCTTTTTGGCCCATGTGATGTCGAGTTCTCCAACATCCTGTTTTAGAATATATTTATATAAAAATATTATTGCGCACAGGGCCTGGTTTTGAGTTGATGACGACACGTTTTCCCGTACTGCAAGATGCGTTAAATACTGATTAATCTCTGATTCGCCCAATTTTCCTGGATGTTGAAGGTTATGATATTTGATATACTTTACGATCCAGTTTACATACGTTCGTTCCGTCCGCAAACTATAATGGCGCGCACGCAACACACCCCTCACCTGATCCAGGAGTTTCGGTTGGTTTTGCCCTGTGGATGTGTTCAACCCCAAAGACTGCCCCGCTTTTTTGAGTTTGATTTATTAATTATATTGATTTTTTTGTATACATGCAAGAAAAAAAGTATAAAGTGGTCAAGTAACCTTATAACCCCTATTGTGGACACACTGAAACAGGGTAGAGTAAAACGATGATTGAGAGCGGCAACGATTGGAAAAAAACTGTACTCTGCTCCTTTCATTTGTCGCACCATTGAAAATTGTACGACAAGGGTATGATTCTGACGCACTACAATCCCATCCGGCACGTTGTGAAAACAGAGGGGGGAGCGGAAGACAGGCAGCCGAGCGGCCGGCCGGCGTTTCTCAGACGGACGGTAAACCGGCCCGCGGGGGTGCGGGGATTGAAACTTGTAGCATCCGCTGCGTAATTCGATCGTACCGCGATGGTGAGGCCGGTTTAGCGAGGCGGTGCCCGCCCCGCTCAGACTATCAACTCCAGGCAGTATTGTCAAGAGGCGGGCAGCCTGGCTGCAGCGAGGGGGAGACCTCCCCCTCCTGAACGGGTTTATAATGAAACAACATAAAACTCCCCACTAATACAATTTATAGCAAAATAGTATGGTTGTTGCCTGTACTGACCAACAGAAGGAGGCGCTTTATGAAAGTTTTGATTTTTTTACTGTTGATATTACCATTTAAAAGGGTATTGGAATTTTGACACGGGAAGCGGTTACGATATATTTGATCAAACCGGCAATAACTTGATTTATCTGTTAATTTTGAAAACCGGAAACCATGTTGCCAGGCAAAAGCTGACACTATTAAACCAACAGAACCTGTTATACAATCAAGCAATCCAAAAGCATGGGAATTAAACACTTTCAGAAAACGCACAACCAAACTTGGGGTCTTTAGTGCCCAGCTCGGGATAATGTGCAGCCGGCTTGAAATGCCCCACTCGGAACATCTAAAGAGTTTGCACTTTGAGCCGGCATGCAGTAACTATTCGCCCTTTTTCAGGGTCAGGAGCAACGCGATTGCTATAAGCGCCAGATTGCTGCAAGCACGCGAATACGCCTCGGGTGAAACGCCCAGAATGCGCCCCGACAACAGCACTGATACCACAGCCAGCACAAATGCCAGCGCAGACAAACCGATGAGCAGCCAGGTTAGAATTTTCATCATCCACCTCTCGTGTTTAGGTTTTGGTTAAATGACTATTCGAACGCATCTCCCGCCGCTTTCCGATCATTGGGCTTCCGGTTCAGGACCTAAGGGAAATATTACAAACGCAGTCATGACTCTATCGCCTGCGTCAAAATTTCAGTGAGCTGTGTTTCATTTAATTTGACGGGATTTCCCTGCATGCTGCTGGATTTTTGCGATTGCTTGACCAGTTTGGGAATATCGTTTTTTTGCAGACCGAATTCAGCAAGCCCGCCAATCTGCAGGTCATTGGTAAGGTCGTGGAGCCAATCGGGGACATCCGCTGCCCGCGCATGCGAATCACCGGTGAGAATTTCGGCAATGTCATCATATCGAAGCATAACCTCTTTGAGGGAGGGATCATTTTTAACCGCTTCAATATTCATGCGCGTCACCAGGGGCAAAAGTCGCGCACAAATCATTCCATGCGGCGCATCCAGATACCCGCCCACGGGCCCGGCAAATCCGTGCACTGCGCCCAGCTTGGAATTGGCAAGCGCAAGTCCGCCGAATAAACTGGCGACGCACATGTCCTCGCGCGCCTGCAGGTCATCTCCATTCAGGTAAACGTTGCGCAACGATCCGGCAGCACGGAGCAATCCTTCTTTGCAAATTCCATCCGTCAGCGGATTGGCTTTGTGAGAAACATACGGTTCGATCAGCTGAGTCAAAGCATCCATACCTGTGCTGGCGGTCACGTTTTTAGGCACAGTGAGGGTGAGAACCGGGTCCACCAGAGCGATATCGGGGATCATCCAATTGTGACGCAGACTCACCTTGACTTTATGTTTCTGACTTTTGAGAACGGCATTTTTTGTCACTTCCGAACCTGTACCGGCCGTGGTTGGTATTGCGATATAAGGCAAAGGAGCGTGTTGCAGTTTCTTTCCGCCGCCTATGACTTCGAGATAATCTAAAACACGTCCCGGATGCGTGGCCAGAGCAGCCAGCGCTTTACCGGTGTCGATGACACTCCCCCCGCCGGCCCCGAGTACCACATCAGGTTTTAAATCTCGCAACTGAGTTAAAATATCTTCAATCAGCTCAACAGTGGGTTCTCCCTGCACGCCGGTGCGCGTGACCTTTATGCTGCGTTTCTGCAATTCGGTCACAAGCGGTTCAACCCTGGAATAGCTGCCGCCACTGACCATAAACACCGAATCCCCGAATTCCGATACATAATCCGCTATTTTAGTATATGAATACAGTCCGAATATAATTCGTCCTGCCGTTGCGAATCCAAAATCCATAGCCATCCTCTTTCATCAAACATGAATATTTTTGGTCTGATCCCCGCCGCTGCTTTCCCATCCCTCATCAGCCGGAAACACATTGTTGTACTTTACCGCATAGCGGGGTTCCTGCATCATATCCTTCACCGTTTCGCGCCAGGTTTGATAATGCTCGGTCTCTTTGTGTTTGGCGCTGTCATTTTCCGTGTAATAGACTTCCAGCAAAACAAAATGTGTGGGATCGTCCTGCTGCTGCAGCACATCAAAACGGGCAATGCCGGGTTCGTGTAAGCTATGATGTGCATTGTGTACTGTGGCGGTTTTAAAAGCCTCTATCTGACCCTGTTTGATATGGACATGTACTTTGGCAATAAACATATATCCTCCTCTTGAAAACACAGATTCTTACGCATCTCATTTCTATAGAGTAACACCATTTTTCCCGCAGAACATCCTGGAAAATAGAGTCGCGGCAATTTATCTCATTCGATCATGCGCTTGAGCAAAGAGACCCTCCTCTGAGGAGATTTCACCATGATCAGAGGCGTTTCACGGCGTATGGCCCGGCTCGATGGTTTCATCCTCTGCCTGAAATTATTATTGTATATACATGAGCTTCAAAGTCCGTGAAACAGTCCTGTTTTGCGTCGAGGTGTTCATCCTCACAAGATAGACACCACTGGCAGGCACCCTGCCCTGTTCGTTCAATCCGTTCCATACAATCCGGTGTTCACCTGCGGCCTGCTCTTCCTGAAGCAGAGTTTTGACTGCCTGCCCCCGGGTATTATAGATCACAATATGAACATCGGATGGCTGAGGCAGCTTATAGTGTATCTCGGTCGATGCATTAAAAGGATTGGGAAAAGCCGGATACAGTCTGAACTCTTTGGGAGTTTTGCATTCTTGCGCGATTCCGGTGCGCTCCACAGGCAGCTGAATGATGATACTGTCCTGGTTTTCAGTGACATATACATTACTCAGTGTATAGACCACCTCACTCACATCGACTGTAATATCATAAATGCCTTGAAACGCCGCTGTAATGAATGCTCCCTGATCATCCGTGACTCCGGCGGCGCGTGTGGACCAGTCCTGTTTGACAAGCGTTGTATATTGATTAAAAAGACCGGTGTTTGTCCAATCCTCTTTAAAAAGCGCCGAGTTTGGCGATTGCATTTCCGGTTGCCAGAATCCGGACAATTCAAAACGCTGCACGGCCGGATGACTGAATACAGCAATCATAAAATCCCGCAAATAGTTTTGTTGCATTTTTTGATCATCGATATCAATGGAAACATTGACAATTTGTATCGGCAGACCGGTGGTTTGCAATGCATCTAAAATGGACAGAACACGGGGGATAGGCGTAAGGACCTGACCGAATTGACACTGCAAAGCGATTGCATCGACAGGCGCTTGCTGTTCTTCCAAAACATCCACCAGGCGCAGAAGATTATCCTTTATATATTCATTGCCGTCAAAGGTCAGAACGCCGCTCTCATTGAGACATAATTTTGCATCCGGTGCCTGACGGTGCACATAAGCAAACCATTCGGCAATGACATCATCACCAAGCACATCCATTACATCATGATACCGATAGGGTTCGTTAACAACATCCCATTGACGCACTGCAAACCCACTGCCCTGATGAACCACCTCGTAAAGATGTGACATCAATTCATCCCGCAGGTCAAACGGGCTGTATTTGAGGGTTTCAATAAACGACGGCATCTGCTCCCAACCGGGGGTGAGCAAAGCATGGCCTTTGGACGGAATGTTATTTGTATCGAGCCATCGGGCCATGGCTCGATAGGTCTGCCGCGCTTCCTCGGAACTGGTCCATCCCCAATCATCCGTATTTCCGCCCCAGTGAAACGGTGTTGTTGCGCAGTTGAACAGTGAATCCAGCGCTGCAGCATACAAAGTGGCATCCTCATTATCATCCAGAACCACATCGTCAATAAAAACGCCAAAATCAAACAGATGCCGCGCCATTTTCATATTGACACCGGCTTTGGAAATCGGCAATCCGTTCTTGTTGTGTACAATAACGGTGACCTCTTTGCGCTGCTGATTAATTCTGGCCAGAGCATCCTGTTTCCAGTCCATTTCCGTCTCGTAAGTGAAAACAGTCGGGGGCGGCAGCTCTTCTTCCTGTATGGATGCTCCTAGATTAAATCCGATCCAGCCGCCGATCCGCAGCTGCTGCGGCGAAAAAGCCAGCGACAGATGCTGATAAAGCGCTCCGGCTGGAAAATGTTCCTGGGCGCGGATATAAAAATGACAACGCTGCCAGTCATCCGTTGCAGTTAGCTGCATTTCATGCTGTACGCTCGAATCCGCGGATTTTATGGTTTGCAGCAAGGCTTTGCCGCGTCCACCGTGTCCATCAACCCGACGCAGATATATAATATAAAACAAAATATCGTTTTCCTGAACCGGAACCTCATTCGACGGAGACACAAGGCTCACCGAGTCCGGATTTTCAGTTGCCGTGTGAATAAAAGCGGCATGAGCCAGGGAAAAAACCACATCCCGTCAGTTGGTCAGTAATTCGTGATTGAATCCGCAGGTCCTGCATGGATTGAATAGTCGGCCAGATCAGAACCATCATACAACAGTTCCGGTGACCCCGGAAGCAGGTCACGCTCCGAGTCTGCATAGGTTGAAAAATCCGGATCTACACTCTGGGCAAATAACACAAGCGGAAAAAACAAAAGACAGACAGTTTTATTCATCAATATGCCTCCGATAATCATATTTTTAAAAAATATGATATTTAGTCTTGCTTTTCTAAAAAAAAACGTTATTATTAAATAGAAACAAGCGGTCACAAATGCGAAACGCATTCTTAAGGTAAAGCAAAAAAGTCTTAAATTCAATTGTAAAGGCCGATTGAACCGGTCTATTTCTGACTTGGATTAAACATGTCCTATTCAATCATCGCTGTTGTCATCTATTTGATATTCATTGGATTAGCACATATCCAAACTCCAGATTCCTATGACTGGAAACGCTATCCGGTCGGTCGTCTTTCTGCGCGAACCTATAAAAATTACTGGATACTGATGCTGGGCAACACGCTGTTTTCAGTGATATTTCTGACAGGCATGACATGGAAATTTTTAAACGGAACAATCGACTGGATGGAACAATTGCCGATCGCCTTTTTCGCATTTTCGATTTTTATGAGTTCATTCTTTCGCCCGAATCCGGTATCCAGCGGGCATTATTTTCCCGACCGGCGCGATACGCTGCACAATCTGTTCATTCTGCTGGCCGGTATTTCGTTTCTCATTGGTATCCTTGTTCACTTTGTATCTGTTCCGGATATTACTCAAAAGCTTGTTCATTTCTCTTTTTTAGTTGTACTCAGCATCGCGTTTCTTTCTCATGGTATTTTCACCCGGTTCAGCGGGGTTGTACAGCGTGTCATCCTGCTGATCAGCTGTGCATGGCTGCTATTCTTTTATTAGAAACCATTATCTCATCATTCGCCACGATTTAGGAGACTTGTGACAAACACTACAGAATATCCAGGCAAACAGCCGGCTCCTCTATACCGATGGTCTGTTCTCTTTTTCATCAGTATGGCCATGTTTGGCAATTATTATGTGTTCGACAGCATCAGCCCGCTGGCCGATGTACTGAAAACCCAATTAAACTTTTCCGATGCCAACATCGGTTTACTGAACGCAATATACAGTTTCCCCAACATCATCATGGTGTTGGTGGGCGGATATATCATCGACCGAATCGGCGCGCGCAAAGCCTCGCTTATTTTTTCTGTTCTCTGTCTCGTTGGCGCGGCCATTACCACACTGAAAGGCAGCCTGCCTCTCATGGCTGCCGGACGCCTTGTATTCGGCCTGGGCGCCGAATCTTTGATCGTCGGCATTACCACAGTCATTGCCAAATGGTTCAAAGGCAAAGAGTCGTCTTTGGCCTTTGGGCTTAATCTTAACCCTGTCCCGGCTGGGTACATTCTCTGCGCTGAATTCCCCTTTACTTTGCCCGATCCTTGTACGACCACTGGCAGCATCCGCTGTTTCTGTCAACCGGTGCGGCTGTCATTTCGGTAATCGCGGTGATTGTCTATTATTCTCTGGAAATCAAGGCGGAAAAACAGTATGGCTCGGAGACCCTGAAGAAGTAGATAAAATACGTTTAAGGATATCCTGGAATTAAATCCGGCATTCTGGTATATCAGCCTGCTCTGCGTCACCTTTTATTCAGCCATATTCCCGTTTCAGACATTTGCTGTCAAATTTTTCCAGGATTATCACGGCCTGACCCGGGAAATGGCGGGCTTTACCTCCAGTATTATCACCTTTGCGTCCATGATCGGAACTCCCATTTTCGGTTATATGATCGATCGAATTGGCAAGCGCGCATCTCTGATGATGTGGGGTTCGGTCTTGCTGGTTCCGGTTTATCTGATGCTGGTGTATACACCCATCCATCCGCTTGTGCCGATGGTGATCATGGGCATTTCATTCTGTCTGATTCCCGCCGCGATGTGGCCTTCCGTGGCCCTGGTGGTACGCGAAGGCAAACTGGGAACGGCCTACGGATTAATGACCATGATTCAGAATATCGGATTGTTCGGATTCAATCTCATGATCGGATTCGCCAATGACATTTCAGGCGGGTATACGGCCGGTATGTGGATTTTCTCTGTGCTCGGTTTCGCGGGTATGCTGTTCGCCTGGCTGTTGAAACGCTCGGACGCCAAACACAATGACTCGCGCCTGGAAGTCATGACGGTTTAGAACAGGTTTCCAACGGACATGTATATTGCCAGTTCTTCATAAGCCGAGCGTCCCAGGCTGAGTGAATAAACGGCATCCTTTTTCCAGCGAACGTTAAAGGAACATCCATAAGCTGTATGCAATTCAAAATCCCCGTTATATTTCATCCACACCCGGCCGCTGTCCAGGAACGGCTGGACGTAAAAAGTAAAAGGCTGACGCAGCAACATCAGGCTGAACAATTCGGCGCGCAGCTCAACATTCATCAAAAATTTATGAGGGCCTACAAATAAAAATCGGGGAACCCCTCGCAAACTGGTGGCCCCACCCAGCCCCTGATGCAGTTCGTAAGATCCTGCCAGTACATTCATCGCGTAAAACGGTGGATTTCCAGGCATCGTTTCAAGCAAAACCCGCTGTGCATACACCAGTCCGGGAAACAACTGCCAATAACGTCGGTCTGTGAGTGTGAAACGTCCGTAATTATAATCACTCCCCCACAACGGATGCGACGCCGCGAGCAGACATTCCGTCCACACCCCGGCGGACGGTGTGGCTTCAGCATCGCGTGTATCATAGACCAGGCCGAGGCGCAAATAATTGCCAAAGCCGCCGTCGATTCCTCGGGGTGCATCCCGGTATAGTTTAGACGCTCTATCCGGTTGCGGCACTCTGATATACTGCAATCCGGCGCCTGCCAATACACGCGTATTCCGCACCGGAGCCGGCCATTGAATATCGGCTGTCAAATAAGTCCAGTCGCGTTTGTAGGTATAAAACTGTTCATCAACAAAAGCGGGCGCATCCGGATCGATCAGATTTTGATTGTACTGATTCTGATTACCCAGCCCCACATAATCATCAGCAAGATAACGATTAAATGATGCATACGCGGTCAGACGCGTTCGGTTGCCCAGCGCATGCATTTGATCCCAGAACAGACTCAATTTTTTGCGCCCCACAGTCGAGGCCTCAGCTTCGATGATTGCATTCCAGTTGTAGGGAGATATTTGTCCGTCGCCGTATTGAAACAACATAACGGAAAGTCCGCCTGAAAATCCTTCACCGTCCTTATAAGTAACCGAGGGATATCCTATAAAATTCAATCCGGTCAACGTTTCTTCAGCCGCGCCTGAAAGCGGCAGCATCACCGCGAATCCCAGGCCGATTAAAAAGAACCGCAGCCGGCTCATCCTGCATCTCTCGATGCACCTCAATAACCAAAGGATCACATCATTCATACAATCACACCTCAATTGCCGTAAAATAATGGTAAACATCATACACCGGCTTTTACTTGAATATTACAGAAAAATCCCGCCATTCGCAACCGCTTTCTTTTTGACCTGTACCGGACAATCACCCTATGAGTGAAAAATGGTTTTTATTTTTAACAAAAATTTGTTAAACTATAGCTTGTAACTTCATTGGTTTAACGATTTCCAAATACTCTTAAAACACGGATACGACAAGAAATATGAAAAGAACCTGTTTTTGTATCATTTTGCTCCTGATTTGTAATTCACTTTTTGCTGTCGAACTTGAACCGGTTAGAATCAGCGATTACAGGTCCAAAACAATCAAACGCAGTTTATACTCGATCCGGCTGAATACTCCGGCTCTGGATACAGCATTGTTTGTCCGTAAAGTGCGCGGACTCGATATCAAAGCCCTAAAACCGGTATCGGATCACGAACTGCTCATAATATTCCGCATTGATTCCGGATTTACAGATTTCGATGCCCATCAAATTGCATTAATCGACAGCAGTGGACAAGAACAAAGCATCGCAACGCTGAATGTGTTTTATGACCGGCCGCCGGTCATTGACTCGCTACAGGTACGGAGTTCCGGGCCCACAGCCGGTGATACCCTCACCCTGTCAGGCGGACGAACCACGCTTGCTGTCATGCACCTGTATGGCACCGGATTATTTAAACACACACAGATTGCATTCGATGATCCGGCTGTGCGCGTCAAGCAGGATGCCGGCTGGCGCCGGGTCCAGGCGCCTGATTTGATGCAGATCGGACTGGAAATCGATAATCAGGATGTTCAAATCGGCAAGAAACGATTCCGCGTCAAAAACGAATACGCGATGGAAGGATTCGGCAGCCTGTTCATCAAAGCGGCTCGCCGCCCTCATATCATCTCCAAAATCGAGGGGTTTACAGCAGATGGAACCGTGCGCAACATCACGCTGCACGGAACCCGTTTTCGGCCGGGCATTCAGGCCCGATTGCTGCCCAGGCAGGGAATGGTTCAGGTTGAAACCAGCACCCCGCAGTCAGTGAATCTCTCGCTTCACCTGCCTGTCATGGAGCAGAGCAAAAGTTTTCAGCTGGTGTTGATCAATCCGGATGGTCAGGCGGATACCACCTCTTACTTTACCGTGCGCACGCCGCCTCTTTCGCATGCCCGCATCTCACCGTTGAACGTTGAAACCATATTCCCCGGCAAACGCATTCATGTGCTTGTACATGTGGACACACGCGCGGGGCGCACACTCAATCCCGGAACAGCCTATGATATCAATATAGAAGGCGACCGGTTTCCGGTGTTGCGAGTGGTCAATGACAGCACCTGCGAAGCAGTCATTCAGATATCCAGCGATCAGACAGCGCTGTTATGGGATCAGCATGTATTCACCGTGCAGCCGGCAGATGCCGCTCCCCAATGGCGCGGCACCATAAAGAGTCAAGCGACGCCGAAAATTACCTATACATCCCCCAACCGCACCCTGCATCCTAATGATACCCTGACGATGGTGATCAAAGGAAAACACCTGTCAGATGCTATCGTGCTGATCGAAGAACCGGATATCGTTTTTGATATTACAGAAAATCGGGGAGATCTCGTAAGGCTGCAGGTTCGGGCCGGAGAGCACGTCGAACCCGGCGCTTATCCTCTGGAACTGCGGAAAAATGGAGTATCGTTCCGGTTTCCCGACTATCATCTCACGGTCAAACCGTGGCAGCCGTTTGAACAGTATATCAAACTGCACGTAAATTCAACGGGCATTCATTCCCTCGAGCCCAAAATTACAATCAATTCCAGCGATGTTCCCCGACTGATTATCAATACCGGGGATATTCGCAAAAACCTGGGTGTGCAAAAGCTGCTGATCCATGGCGTACTTTTGGATTCATTGCATACCATCCGGGCAAAATCGGTTACAAACGGGAATATGACGCTCAAACCGGCTTCCGGCACGCAACAATGGCGATGGCGCTCAAACAAGCGCCTGCGACCGGGCGACCGCATCGAGATCACGATATCGAATCCGGGCGGCCGAAATAAAAGAATAATCACTTGTGTTATACAAGCAAAATGGTATGAAAATGTTCACGGCAGTACGTCTTTTGTACTGGCAAAGCTTCCATTTGGCGGCAAACATAAAACCCAACTGCTGAATTCCATTGCCCTGGGTGTCAGCTATCAGCCGTTTGCGAGTAAAGAATTTATAGAATTTGACGGTTCGTTTATCATCGGCAACAGACAGACAAACGATAAGAATGCAGTGCATGTCGGCTTCGGTCTCAGCAGTATCTTTTGGCAGCATGTACAGTTGGGTATGGGAACGAATTTAACGGGACATTCATTCAGTACTTTGTATATGTTTGTCGGAACCCGATTTAAAGTGGCGCTGCCGTTTTAGGAATGAATCGAGGATAGCAATATGGATACAATCAAACATATTCTGGTTCCCAGTGACTTTTCGCAACATGCAGAACAAGCCGCGCTGCACGCTATGGCTGTCGCCTCCCGGTTTGGCGCGAAAATCACTTTTCTGCATATTGTAACCGTGTATGACAACGATCCGAATGCACCGCAGGATTTTTTTCCGGATATCGAAAACTTTTACAAACAGCTGGAAACACGCGCGGATGAAAAATTTCAACAGACCATCGCAACCTATGTGCAGCAAGGACTGCAGACAGAACGGGTGATTCAACGCGGCTTTTCTCCCTATGAAGAGATTTTGACCTATGCAGAAGAGCATGCCGTTGATCTGATCGCCATGGGCACACACGGACGCAAATCATTTGCTCATTTTTTGATGGGGTCGGTCACTGAAAAAATCGTTCACCATGCAGCATGCCCGGTTCTGTGCACACATATCGACGAACAGGAACCGCAACCCATCAAGCCTTATGAACGCATCCTGGTGCCGGTTGATTTTTCGGAACAGAGCAAACGCGCCCTGCGCGCCGCAAAATTGCTGCTGGCTGAAAACGGACGGCTTGATCTGCTGCATGTCATCGAGGACCATATCCATCCCGCGTACTATACATCGGAAACCCATTCGCTGCTGGAGTTTCTACCCAATTTGCACGAACGCGCAGAATCAAGCATTCAGAGAATGGTCCAGGACTATGCCAGTGATATTAAAACAGAAATCACGATTGCGGATGGACATATCGCAAAAGCAATTACAAATTTTGTCCCCGAACATAATTCTGATCTGATCGTAATGGGAACCCATGGTTTGAACGCGTTGGAACAAATTTTCATTGGAAGTGTTGCAAATAAAGTAATTCGAAAGGCATCATGCCCTGTCATGACTGTTAAATAGAGGAATATCATGAACTGTTGTGAAGACATACTGAACAAGTTGTGCGATGAAGTGGCGGAGGATATTGATTCAGAACTCTGCCAGGAAGTGAAAAAGCATTTGCAGGAATGTGAGACCTGCTGCAAAGAGTTTGAAAGCGTCAAGGATACCGTGCATTTGTTTCAATGTCTGGAAAAATCCAGGGTGCCGGATGACATTCACAAACGACTGTTAACCGTACTGAACCTGAACAAATCGGAATCATAAGATTTGACCGGAGCATGCGATGAAACCTTTGACGGCCCGACAAAAACAGGTACTGGATATTATCATTCAATTTATCCGCGAATACAGATTTCCGCCGACTCTGAAGGAAATCACAGATCTGTTGGGCGCATCATCGCGAAACACGGCGGTCAAGCATGTACAGGCTCTGACGAAAAAAGGTTATCTGCATTGGGAAAAAAACAAAGCCCGGAGCATCCGGATACTGGATTCCGGCGGGCAGGAATCAGATAAAACCCAGGTAAGTCTGCCCCTGGTGGGGTCTGTAACCGCCGGATCTCCCATGTTGTCCGAAGAAAACATTGAACGCCATATCACCATTCCCCGACATTTCATTCGCACTCTGGATAAGCATTTTTTACTCAAGGTGCAGGGCGAAAGCATGAAAAACGCAGGCATCCTGGAAAACGATCTGGTCATTGTTCGTTCACAAACCCAGGCCGGCACCGGGGATATCATTGTGGCTCTGCTGGGAAATGAAACCACCGTAAAGCGGCTGGAAAAATCAAATGGAAATTTATATTTAAAGGCGGAGAATCCAGCGTTTTCAGATATTCACCCCACCGGCGAATGGAGTATACAGGGCCGGGTTGTGGGGCTATTGCGGGAGCATATCACCTGATTGTACAGAATGGTATCCGCAGCTTTTTCCCAACCGCAACATGTTTCAAAACCGTGATATCCGCATCTTGTCAACATCAAAATTAAAGCAGAATTATTCAAAACATGGAGTTTAATATGTCAGGATCAAATGAATGGAATTTACATCAAGACCGGCTGTTTAAATCCAATGCGCAGGAGCGCAATATTGCCCGGGAACTGTATGATATGGCAAAAGAATTACCGCTGCTTTGTCCGCACGGACACGTTAACCCGCAACTGTTTGCTGAAAACATTCCGTTTCCGGATCCCACAGAGCTGCTGATCATACCCGACCATTATTTATTTCGTATGCTGTATTCCCAGGGCATTTCCATGCAATCGCTGGGCATACCCCGCATTGACGGCGGTGCGACTGAAACCGATCACCGAAAAATATGGCAAACCTTTGCCGATCATTTTACCTGTTCCGGGGCACGCCCACCGGGTTCTGGCTGAAATCCGAACTGATTGATGTGCTGAACGTCCAGGAACCGCTGAATTCGGAAAACGCCATGGCCATTTACGATCACATCAAGGACGAGCTGGCAAAACCGGAAAACCTGCCGCGCGCCATGTTTGAGCGCTTTAATATTGAAGTGCTGAGCACAACGGATTCACCCATCGATACTTTAAAAGCACATCAAAAAATCCGGGAAAGCAACTGGAACGGCAGAGTGGTGCCGGCGTTTCGTCCGGACAATGTCACGGATTTCGGTTACAAGAACTGGCAGGACAATATCAAACAGCTAAAAACGGTGAGCGGTATCGACTGTTCGTCTTACAAAGGCTTTATTCAGGCCCTGGAACAGCGCCGCGAGTTTTTCAAGTCCATGGGCGCCACCAGCACCGATCACGGCGTCACCACCCCGTATACCGTAGAATTGAGTGACAACGAAGCGGAAACGCTGTACAGCAAGGCGCTGCAGGGCAAGGCCACACCGGACGACGCGCAGCAGTTTACCGGACACATGCTGATGCAAATGGCGCGTATGAGTGTGGAGGATGGTCTGGTCATGCAGATCCACGCCGGGGTATTCCGCAATCACAATCCGCAAATTTTTGAACAATTCGGAGCGGACAAGGGCGCGGATATTCCCATGGCTACGGATTTTGTGCATAATTTAAAGCCCCTATTGGACAAATTCGGCAATCATCCTTCACTGCGGGTGATCCTGTTCACCATTGATGAAACCCCGTATTCGCGTGAACTGGCGCCGCTGGCAGGCCATTATCCCATTTTGCGCCTGGGTCCGGCCTGGTGGTTCCATGACAGCCGCGAAGGCATGATTCGTTATCGGCGTTTGATGACAGAAACCGCGGGCTTTTACAACGGGGTCGGCTTTATCGACGACACCCGCGCCTTTCCGTCCATTCCCGCACGCCATGATGTGGCCCGCCGCATCGACGCGCGCTATCTGGCGGAACTGGTGGCGGAACACGTCATGGATATGCAGGATGCGCGTCAACTGATCCAGGATTTGGCTTATAATCTTGCCAAAGAAAACTATAAACTGTAAGCGCAACCGACCCGGAGTATCCTATGCAAAAGTGGTTCATCATCATATATTGTTGTTGTATTTCAATTCTATTCGCTAAATCCGATACTAACGCCGGCATTGAAAAACGTATTCAGACTCTTTTGGACGGTATGAGCCTTGAAGAAAAAATCGGACAAATGAGTCAGATCAGCATGCACGCTACTGATATACCCGATCCGATCCGGGACGCAGTGGCTGCCGGCCGTCTGGGTTCCGTGCTGAACGCCGGAAATTTGGAGACCAAGCAGGAATTGCAAAAAATTGCGGTGCAGGAATCGCCGTCCGGTATACCGCTCATTTTCGGCCGCGACGTGATTCACGGTTATCAAACCGTACTCCCCATTCCCCTGGGACAGTCCTGTTCCTGGAACCCGGATCTCATAGAACTGGGCGCGCGCATGGCAGCTGCGGAAGCCTCGGCCAACGGAGTGCACTGGACGTTTGCGCCCATGATCGATATCACCCGGGACCCGCGCTGGGGACGTATTGCTGAAACCTGCGGTGAAGATC
Organism: candidate division KSB1 bacterium; assembly: GCA_034521575.1. Lineage (NCBI taxonomy): Bacteria > Pseudomonadati > Candidatus Zhuqueibacterota bacterium. The sequence continues at coordinate 676,905 of JAXHMJ010000003.1, read as the reverse complement.
CGTATCTGACCAGCGTACTGGCGCGCGCCATGGTGCGCGGTTTTCAATCCGATAATCTGAGCGCTGCGGATGCCCTGGCCGCCTGCGCCAAACATTACGTCGGTTACGGCGCCGCCATCGGCGGACGCGATTACAATACCACGCTTATCCCGGAGCGGCAGTACGCGCAATATTTATCTGCCGTCCTTTCATGCTGCTGTTGACGAAGGCATAGCCACTCTGATGAGCGCGTTCAACGATCTCAACGGCATTCCCGCCAGCGGCAATCATTTCACGCTGACCCAAATCCTGCGCGACGAATGGGAGTTTGACGGCTTTGTCGTCAGCGACTGGGAATCCATGGAGGAAATGATTGATCACGGATTCTGCAAAGATATGCAGAGCGTTGCCTATAAATCCGTGACGGCCGGTGTGGATATGGAAATGGTCAGTGATGCTTATTGGACTGAACTCAAAGGTTTGGTGGAACAAGGTGTGGTTTCCGAGGAGCTTGTCGATGAACGCGTCGCCAATATATTGCGTATCAAACTGCGCAAGGGTTTGTTTGACCGTGCGTTTACGCAAAATGACCGGCAGGATGTCATTCTGAGCGAACCGCATCTGCAGCTGACCCGCAAACTCGCGCAGCAAAGTTTTGTGCTATTGAAAAACCGGGACCACACTTTGCCGCTCTCCGATTCTCTTTCCATTGCTATGATTGGGCCCCTGGCGGATGCGCCCCGCGATCAGATGGGCACCTGGGCTATGGACGGACGCGTCGACCGGGTCGTCACCCCGCGACAGGCGTTTCAGGAACGATTGGAGAATGATCGTTTTCATTATGCACCCGGTCTGAGCAGCAGCCGCGATACCTCGCACGCCGAATTTGATGTGGCGGTGACGGCCGCCGAACAGAGTGATGCGGTGGTCATGATCCTGGGCGAAGAGCAAATTCTTTCAGGAGAAGCCAAGAGCCGCGCCTTTCTGGACCTGCCGGGCGCACAGGCTGAGCTGTTTGCGGCCGTGGCAAAAACCGGCAAACCGGTCATCACGGTAATTATGGCGGGGCGTCCGCTTACGTTCGCCGCTATTGCCGAAAAATCCGACGCCGTGCTGTACGCCTGGCATCCCGGAACCCTGGGCGGTCCGGCGCTCGCCGATGTGCTGTTCGGCGATGTCTCACCCTCCGGTAAGCTGACCACCACTTTTCCACGAACCGTGGGGCAGATCCCCATCTATTACAATCACCGCAGCACGGGACGACCGCCGCTCGAATCAGAATTGGGCATTCCCACAGGAACGCCTCAGGATCCACGCAATTTTAGAAGCGACTATCTGGATGTGGATTTTACGCCGGCCTATCCATTCGGATACGGGTTGAGTTATACAAGCTTTCGGTATGATAATCTTGTTCTTTCATCGCCAAGTATGTCCAAAACGGAACAGATTATCATATCGGCCGAAATTACCAATACCGGTTCCATGCCCGGCACAGAGATCGTACAATTGTATATCCAGGACCGGTACGGCAGCATTACCCGGCCGGTGCGTGAACTGAAAGGCTTTCAGCGCGTCACTTTGAATCCCGGTGAATCACAGACTGTGAGTTTTGAATTGAACGCTGAACAGTGCAGTTTTTACGCTATGGACAACACCCCCATTATAGAGCCCGGTACATTTAGCATCTGGGTCGCCAAAGATGCGGCATCCGGATTAAAGGGTTCGTTCCGGATCACCGAAAAATGATCTTTTTAATAAATTGAATGGTATTGTTTTCATCCGGGAGTGAAAAAATCGGCTCTATAACGTTTTGAGTGGGTAAATGTTAAACGCAGAAGCTTAGAGATGCAAAAAAGTCAAAGAGAAAACTGTCTATTTAATTTTTAATTATCTTTTCGTGAATTGATTATCGAAACATTGCACGCAGAGGCGCGAAAGGTCGCAGAGGGAAAAAAACACAAGTGCTCAATAATTAAATGGAATTAAATAAAATTTAGGCCAATAAATATTCCCAACTATTCGAAAATAAATTGGTTTACTCTTGTTTTTCTCTGCGTTCTCGGCGAACTCGGCGTTTCATTTTTTCAGCTGCTATCTTACATCAATCCAATGCAGAGCCCGCGGAGGACGCGGAGTGCCGCAGAGGATTTTGAGGTAAAGTGGTTTTCTTTGCTGTGTTTATCATGTATCGCTCTGTTCTAATAGATGATTATTAAAATTGCTCAACAATAAAGATCAAGCAACACTAGATGATTTTTTGCATTTTGCACTGCTTCCTCGTTTAAAAATTTATTACCCACTCGATTTGTTATAGAGCCAAAAAATCGAAAACGCAAGATCATTGAAAAATCAATCATCCTTTATGCTGCAAATTAATCAAAAGGGATGAAATCATTTTTCATCCAGTCTGCCGTCCGCCGGACGCCCTCTTCAAGGTCCACGTTAGCTGTCCAGTTCAAATGGTGTTTCGCGGCCGATGAATCCAAAGTCAAAGTCTCGACATCAATCTTGCGTCCTTTTTCATAATGCACCGTCGGGGTCCGGTTCAATGTCTTTGCGATGGTTTCTATCAGCTCATTCAGGCTGACTGCGTGCGGACCGGACAAATTCAAGATTCTGTTTCTGCATGAATCGGAAAAAAGGGCTGCCGTCAAGGCCTCGATCAAATCATCAATATAGAAATAATCGCGTACAATGTTTCCGTCTCCCCAGATGTGAATCGGTTTGCCGGTCAACGCATTGTAGGTAAACACGGTAACCGCTCCCTGGCGGCGATTCGGATTTTGAAACGGACCAAAGGGCACCGAGGGTCGGAAAATCGTATATTCAATGGAGTAAAGATACGCATACATCTGCAGATATTTTTCCACCGTGAGCTTGGAAATACCATAGGCGTTAATCGGATTGGTGGCATGCGATTCGATGATCGGCAGCTGCTGCGGCACGCCGTACACGGTGCCGCCGGAAGAGGCATAAATGATGCGCTCGACCTTGGAGTGCACGCAGGCGTCAAACAGGGTCAGGGATGAATGCACATTGACATTGACATCTTCAAGCGGATCACGGGTTGCTGTTTCGTGAATCGTTCCCCAAGCCAGGTGATAAATCAACTCTATGGAATGATCAATAATAATTTTTCGCAAAAGATTACTATCCCGCAAATCGCCCTGAATAAACCGGACTCTTTGCGGTAATTCCATAAAGCGGGGCGGAGCAATATCATACAGAGTGATTTCATATTGCTCCATCTGCGACAATCGGGATATCAAATTGGCCCCGATAAATCCACTGCCGCCGGTGACCAGTATTTTTTTCATGGTTTATCGCCTGAATTGTTTATTTTCACTTGTTTTACAAAGACCAGGCAATTTAATGAAATAAAACCCCATTGTCAATTGATATCATCAGGCACGGGGGGTCTGTCAGACCCGGAGTGATAAAATCTGACTTGTCCTCATGAAAAAATAGGAAAAACAGAAAATCATTATTATATTTAATCCGGATTTATATTGGTATCAAGACTGAAACTCACGGAGAACATGATGTCAGAGTTACAAATTTCGATCGTGATCCCTGTCTATGCAAGCATGGACTGCCTAAAAACTCTGGCGCAGCGATTGAAGGATGTATTAAATCCCCTGAAACGGCGTTATGAAATTATACTCGTCAATGATTGCAGTCCGGATAAAAGCTGGGAAACCATTCTCGGTTTATGTCAGGAAAATCCCTCTATCATGGGTGTGAACTTGCGCAGAAATTTCGGCCAGCACAATGCGGTGATGGCCGGACTGCAGTACGCATCCGGGGAATCGATTGTGATTATGGATGACGATCTGCAGCATGATCCGGTGCACATTCCGGATTTGATTCATAAACTCGAAAAAGGATACGATGTCTGTTACGGGCGATATACGCGGAAAAAGCATTCCTGGTTTAAAAATTTCGGCAGCTGGTTCAATGACAAGGTCGCCAATATCATTCTGAAAAAACCCAAAGACATTTATCTATCCTCGTTCAAAGCGTTAAAAGGCGATGTGGCGGCTGAAATTTTGAAATATGACGGACCCTATCCTTATGTGGACGGACTGATATTCCGGGTGACCCGAAATATCACGCAGATTGATATCGTACATCATGAACGCTTTTCGGGCAAAGGCAACTACACACTCGGGAAATCATTGAATTTATGGCTCAAACTGGCCACCAATTTTTCTATTTTTCCGCTGAGGATCGCAACGTTTTTGGGGTTTTTATCTTCAGGAATTGGATTTCTTTTAGGCCTCTATTATATCATCCTGCATCTCATCGGTATTCAGACGCCGGCCGGCTGGTCGTCGCTTATTGTGGCGGTTCTCTTTATCGGCGGCATTCAACTGGTTTCTCTGGGCATCATCGGCGAATATGTCGGACGTCTTTTCCTGCACAAGAGCGGAGAACCTCAATATACGATTAATCAGGTGATCCATCATTCAAACGAGTAGCCTGGTTTGTTAACATATCATCGGAGTCTAGCATGAAGCGGAGCATTCTTTTGCTGGATCAGCCGGATTGACAGGATCAAAAGCCAAAGCAGAAATCCTGAAAATAAAAACATCAATCCTTCAATCACACCGAGGCATCATGACGCTTTGTTTTGAATTGTGCCGCGACCCCTCGTCTCAAAGCACTGGGGAATGTATTCTGTCCGGGAATACGGGCACTGGACACAGAGTGTCCGGGCTGCATTCCGCCAAGAGATTTCAAACGGTTTTCCACCACATCCTGTGTCCAACTGTCAAAATGTTTGCAGTTGGCGCAGCGGTATGAGGTGTGGAAATAATAGACATTGATTTTATCGAGCGATGTTGCGTCATCCCCGGCAAAACCTGTAGTCATCTAACCCAAAAGCAGCAATAGCATCATTTGTTTCATGGTAACCTCCTGAATGGTGAACTCGTGTTTTGTTTTCAAACTAATGCGAACCGGCATGATCGTTCAAACAACGACATCTTTTTTGCCAGTTTCTCTTTCATTCTCACCTCTTGTCTTTCTTTTATGCATCTCTGTCCAGTGCGTCCGGCAGGGTCTCGACAAAGGCGCGGATCTCGTCGCGCACCCGGCGATAAATCTCCAGTTTTTTCTCCTCGCTATCCACCGACTTGGACAGAAACGGCGGATCGTCAAAGCTTTTATGAACACGCTTGATGTTTCCGGGAAACACGGGACAGCTTTCACGCGCGTTATCGCAGACGGTCACCACGGCATCAAACGAAATATGCATCAGATCATCCACATGCGTGGACGCGTGACTGGAGATATCCACGCCGGCTTCCCGCATCACGCGCACGGCATCCGGATTCAGACCGTGCGTCTCAATCCCGGCGGACCAGACATCGATTTGATCGGACTTTAAAGCGCGCGTCCAGCCTTCGGCCATTTGACTGCGGCAGGAATTGCCGGTGCACAGGAAAAGTAGTTTTAACTTATCCATTTGTGTTTCCTTTTAATTTTTTATATAATCCGGATAATTGGGTTCGATAGATATTTCGAAAATCCGCCTCAGATTCTCCCAGCGGCTTGACCGGAATCAGGTCAACGACCTCATCATACGACAGCCCGGCATCGTACATCAGCTGCAGGGTATTTTCCAGCATCGCTTTGATACCATCGACCGTTTCCTTTTCAGTCATACCGAATTCCAGGGCGAGTTTGTGAAGCTCATTCAACTGCGGCCACAAATACGTCGGGCCCATCGCCGTGACAATAGCATACGCCTCAAGTTTTTCTTCTTCAACCTGCGGACACTCTCCCAAAACATCGAACAGGTGCAAAAGCTGCTTTTTAACCGTCCCGTCAACAGAGTTTGAAAACCACATCGGATTAAACCCGGCGTTGATATAACTTGCTGCTGACGGAATCATACGCACCAGCTTGTTATAACCGTTCAACAACCCGCTTATCTTTTCTGCCGTGAACACCGGCGCCAGCGATACAACCGCTTTTGCCCGGGAAACGGATTCTGCAATGTCCGGCAGTACATTTTTCAACACGGGCGGATGCACGGCCAAAAACACGATATCCTGTCCTGCTGCTTCCGTGTTCGAGCCAGTCGTTACATTCAAAACAGAATAAGCATGGGTCAATTTTTTTAACGCTATAGTGTCCGGATCGCTGACCACAATATGATCAACGTTAACATCTCTGTTTTTCATCGCCTGCAAGAAAACACTTGTGATACGGCCGCCGCCGATAAATCCCAAACTTTTCATGGTTAAATCCTCCTGTTGATTGATAGATAGGCTTAATTGCCGATCATGTCTTTCAACTCGGTATTGCCCGGAATTTTGCCGGAGACTTTGACGTTGCCGTCCACCACCAGCGCCGGGGTCATCATCACGCCAAAGCTGATGATGTCGTTCATATCCTCAACTTTGCTCAGTTCATATTCAATACCGAGTTCATCCGCAGCCTGACGCGCCGCTTGTTCCAGTTTTCGGCATTTCGGGCAGCCGGTGCCTAATATTTGTAGTTTTTTCATTATACCTCCAGAATCAAAAGTCATAAAAAAGTTCAACGTTTAAAGGTTCGACTGTTCAACTCTTGAACAATTAAACCTTTCAACGCTCATCCAGCCATGATTCCGCCATAGATCAGACCTGATATCGTGGCCATCACGACGACCAACAGCACAAACACCGTGGTTTTCTGTGTGCCGATGACACTGCGGATGACCAGCATGTTGGGCAGGGACAATGCCGGACCTGCGAGCAGCAGCGCCAGCGCCGGACCGTCGCCCATGCCGTTGGCCATCAGACCCTGCAGAATCGGAACTTCGGTCAGGGTGGCAAAGTACATAAACGCGCCGACAATGGACGCGAAAAAGTTTGAAAACAGCGAGTTGCCGCCCACCAGCGAGGCGATCCAGCGCGACGGGATCAGTCCGTCAGCGCCCTCGGGAGACCCGAGAAGCAGCCCGGCCACCAGCACACCCGCGCCCAGCAGCGGCAAAATCTGTTTGGCAAAATCCCAGGTGGACGACATCCACTCCGAGCCTTCACCCTGCTGTCGGCTGAGAAGCACGGCCACGGCGAAAATCGCAGCCGAAAACGGGATCAACGGATTCCCCGGGGAAATCACAGCGGTCAGAACAGTGACTGCTGCCGCCAAACCTACATGTTTCCAGCTCAGTTTCAGCACCGTAACCAGGGCAATCGCCAGCAGCACGCCGAATCCGCCGGTAATTATCCACTTTTGTGACCAGATGGCATGCCACAATCCGGATGACGCTACAGGACGTCCCCAGTTGGCAAACACCAGAATGCCGATCAGGGTGACAAACAGAAACAGCGTCTGAATCAGCGGACGCGTCTCTTCCGGTTCCGGCATCACCGCCTGAGCCGCCGCTTTTTCCGCTTCTTCTTTGCGATAGATCAAATGCATCAACAGTCCGATGACCACACTAAACAGCACCGCGCCGATCACTCGCGCCACACCCAGTTCAAATCCGAGAATACGAGCCGTTAAAATGATCGCCAGGATATTGATCGCCGGGCCGGAATACAAAAACGCGACCGCCGGGCCAATGCCCGCCCCGCGTCGATAAATCCCGGTAAACAACGGCAGAATCGTACAGGAACACACCGCCAGTACCGTGCCGCTCACCGAAGCCACCAGATACGCCAGCCATTTTTTCGCACGGGCGCCAAAATATTTGATCACCGCAGCCTGACTGACAAATACACCGATGACTCCGGCGATGAAAAACGCCGGAAGCAGGCACAGAATCACATGCTCGCGCGCGTACCATTTGGCCAGCGCCAGAGATTCGTGAACCGCCTGTTGAAAGCGGCTCTGCTCCACCGGCAAAAAATAGGCGGCCAGAAACAGACCGACCATCCATAGCAGAGGTTTATATTGATTTTTCCAGTTCATGAGTATTCACTTTCCGTGTTATCGAATTGTTTTTCCGCACAGGCCGGCACAGGTCAACCCGATCCGTGGTCTGCATGTTTCTGCGATCCTGATCCACAACCGGATCATCATTGATCCATTCCCGCATCAACGGCAGCAGTTGCTTGATGTACTGCTGCTGCGCAGCCCGATTCAGGTGATAGTTCACCCATTTTCCGTCCTTTTGCTCGAAACTCAGTCCGGCATCCGTCAGAATATGCAAATGCTTTGACGTTGTGGACGCAGCCAGTCCCAGAATTTCGGTGATTTCACACACGCACAGGGGACGCGCTTCCAGCATTTTCAGGATACGTACCCGGTTTTTGTCCGAGAGCGCCTTGAATAGTTGTACGAGTTGTTCCATAGCAGCCTTTTCATTTCGTTAAATTTCGAAAAATAAGTATCCTTTTTCGGAATGTCAAGTCATTTCTCAACAGTGATAACAGCTTTTAAAGCGATTTTTATAACGATCTGATTTCTACAATAATAAAGACAAGCTTTTTATTTTATATAGGTTAACAAATTTATCCGGTGAATTTGTCAGATTATACCTTTTGTTTATTCATGCAATTTTGCAGGAAACCAATGGGTGGTTTTATTGGCAATCCTGACAAGTGTCAACATAACAGGGACTTCTACCAAAACCCCTACTATTGTCGCGAGAGCGACCGGTGAAGTCGCTCCGAAAAGCGAGATGGCAACTGCAACCGCCAACTCGAAAAAATTCGACGCGCCTATCATACCTGCGGGCGCCGCAATATTATGCGGCAGTTTTAATAATTTCGCTGCTGTATAGGCAATAAAAAATATCAAAAATGTTTGAATGGTAAGCGGAATCGCTATGAGTAAAATATGCAGCGGATTCTTTAAAATAATATCACCTTGAAAAGAAAAGATTATTATCAATGTCAACAAAAGCCCGCCTATGGTAATATTGTTGAATTTTGGAATAAATGAATGATTAAAATAATCCAAACCTTTTCTTTTTATTACATTAATCCGAGTGGCAATTCCTGCCGTCAGAGGGATTACGACAAAAAGAACTACAGATAATATCAGCGTTATCCATGGGACGGCAACACCGCCCACACCCAGTAAAAAAGCCACAATCGGAGTAAACGCAATTAAAATAATCAAATCATTAGTCGCTACCTGCACTACTGTATAGGCGGGATGTCCTTTTGTTAAATGACTCCACACAAAAACCATTGCCGTACACGGAGCGGCGCCCAGTAATACTGCCCCTGCCAGATAATCTTTGGCCAGGTCAGGTGGAATGATAGCCTTAAATACCACATAAAAGAAAAATGCGGCTATTCCAAACATCGTAAACGGCTTGATCAACCAATTCGTAATCCATGTTACCAAAAGACCTTTGGGGCTTTTACCCACATTTTTGATGCTTTGAAAATCGACCTTCATCATCATGGGATAAATCATCAACCAGATAAGAATGGCTATGGGAATAGACACCTGAGCATATTCAAATTTGCCAAGAAACTCCGGTATAACAGGAAGAAACTTTCCTATTATAATACCTATCGCCATACAAACAACAACCCAAACGGTTAAATATCTTTCAAAAAATCCAATACCTGTTTTATTACTCATCTTCTCTAGTCTCCTCCTTTGGAATTAACAATACTGAACTATTGGCATGTCGTACAATATTATGGCTGATGCTGCCAACGAACAAGTCGCCAATAAAGCCTCTGCCGTGGGTTCCGGCAACGATTAGTGCCGGTTTGATTTCATCTGCATATTTTAAGATTTCGTTTGCGGGTTTTCCATAGACAACTTTGGTGTTGACTTTTGTATCACTAATCTTTAAAAGTCTTTCTTTTAATTCATCAAGGCGCTTATAATCAATATTATCATATTCTTTTAAAAGTTCTTTGCTAGCTTTAGCTAACGACACCATATCCTGGATGTGAATCAGAGTTACTTTTTTGGCTCCACTTTTTACCAATTTCTCCATATAAAGAAAGGCCTTGTCAGCATGTTCAGAAAAATCAGTTGCATATAATATTGAAGAATGAAAATCCTCACATGACGACGCCAATACACACTGATTCTCTTTTTCATTTTTAGAATTTTCAACTTTCAATCTGACAAGTAATAATGGCTTGGTAATATGATGAATAAGGTCACCTGCCAGAGACCCAAGAGTAATTTCATGCAATAGACTGTGACCTAAAGATGGGACCATAACAGCATCACAATTGTATTCTTTTATCAAACGATTTATTTCAACATGAGCTGTCCCGAAAACTTTTTCGGTTCTTACTTTGAAACCCTGTTTTTCCAGAACACTTTTTTGCTCTTCAAGTATACCATCAACACTTTCAATATCTTCAGCAAGCGCTAATGAGGTGGCTTCAAGTGTTTTAAGACATTCGGTTAAAATAATTTCCTTAGCGCCAAGAGGGATTAATCCTTGGGCACATTTGATCACTTCGTTTGACGCTTTAGAAAGATCGGTGGCTATTATAACTTTCGAAAACATAATAAAATCTCCTAATTATTATCTTTGCAATTTTCCGGCTCTTGTGTTCTTTCAAACTTGAGGCAATATCTCGACAAACGCCCGGATATCGTCCCGCACCCGGCAATAAATCTCAATCTCTTCTCTCTCTGTTTTCGCGAATTTGCCAGATACGGCGGATCTTTGAAACTCTTGTGAATTTTGCTGGCATTCTCAATGGTGATCAATTAATCAGCAGTCATAATAAAAAATGGATCGACTCGAGTCGCCCTGACAATAGGCAAAATACTTGCTGATAACGAAATCGCGAGAGATTATTAAACCTTACACGACATACATGGGTACTGGAAGCACGGGCATCTCCGCCATGATTCCCCCAAAATATACCCGATTAATCCGTCTGCAACTCTGAGTATGATAGCGACAAGATTTGAGGCGAATTGACTGTTTTGCTGCAACATTTCCTCAAACGCTAATTTTCTGATTTTCACGGCTATTCCCTTTTTACCTGGGCCCGCAACAGCCGCTTCCCGCAGTGCAAGCAACCAATCCGTTAATTAAGGTGTCTTTGGTGATGTTTCCTGAATAAACCCCGCCGATCTGACCGGGTGGCACAACGAGAGCTACGGTGGCTTTTTGTAAATTCTTATCCAATTTGCATTGATTTAAAAAATCAGTTATCGTTGCATCCAGTGGATTCTGCTGAATGATATCGACAAAGCCGTTCAACCGTTTATCCGCAGCAAAATCTTCCGCAGCCTGGGTCGCTTGATCATTAAAGGCGGTGTTATCATTTTTTAGTAATACCAATGCCACTCTGTTTGATTGCACCGTTTTTAATAATTTCATCATCAATTCAGAGACGATTGCCTGCTCGAGCCGTTCCCGGCTGATTTGCTGTAATGGAAAACCGCCAGTAACTGCCCCATTCGGCGCAAAAACAAGCAGCAGCGGCAAAGGAGCGCGGTCGACACCGTATTCTTTAATGATATCGGCTTCTTTTAAATCCGTGGTCAGCGCTTTGTAGACCTGAATTTCTTTGGATGATCTGGTTTGAAAATTGGTAACAATATCATCCATTTCCTGCAGCGAAGCATCTTTTTGATTATAAAAAATCAGCGCCAGGTACTGATGATTTTGCTGCGCCATTTCAATCGCTTTGGCGGCATTCGTGGCGCTTTCGTTCGGTGCAGCCATGGCATTTTGAACCAGGACACTTTTTTGCCCGGATATTTCAGTCGTTTTCGCATTTCCATTATTCGGACTGTCGCTTTTTGAACAGAACATCAATACTGAGCTGACGCCGAACATGAAAATCAGCCAGATGAAAAGTTTTATTTTTTTAAAAATCGGACAAGCTTTCATTGGTTCACTCCTTATAATTAACAATTTAACTGGCAGCGCTTGGGGGAAACATAACTTGCTATCCACAGCATCCGGAGCCCGAATTGGGACCGCAACCGCCGGACGATTTAAATGCGGCATTGGCGCTTCCACTCCCTGACTTGAAAAAATTAACACTATTGAAAAGTTGAACCGTGTCTGTCGCTCCACATTTGGGGCAAACAGCTTCAAGTCCGTTCTCTTTTTGACTCATGGAAGCGGATATTTCGAATTTAATGCTGCAATTGAGACAACCATATTCATACGTTGGCATAATATCTCCATCCTATTTTTGTGAAATATTGTTGATTTTTGTTTTGACCATATCAATCGCTTGCTGAACCGTCGGCGCACCCATAGAAACAACTTGATCATCGACAGTAATAATCGGGATAACACCCCAGCCAAACGATCGGGTGAGCTCTAATATTTTTCGATGCGCTTTCATATCCGCGCCGTTTTTCACATTCAACGTTTCTACTGGAATTTCCAGCGCGGTTTCAAGCCCATCCTTAAGCATTTGAAGCTGCTCGTCTGTTTGTCCGATTGCTCCGCAGCAGGTGGAATCAGCGCCGCAGGGAAACTCCTGGGGCATTGAAAAAATACTTACATTGTGCTGTGACATATTAATTACCTCCTAAAACAAGTTAAATAGATATCCTGCAATTACGCAGCCGAAAAAACTGACGCCTAACAGATAGAATGCGGCGACCGTAACAAGATAAAACAATTCTTTCCGGTTTGATTTTTTGTAAAGAGTTTTTTTTGACCGTTGATTGTTTGCGGGCCATCCAACGGGATGGTTGTTTTGATTACTCATTGAATGGTTCCTCATTATCAATCAACATTTATTTTTTTTCTGCAATAAATTGTCCAATTCTTCAGCAGCCACTGAACCGATGGTACAAAGGTCATTTTCCCGCAAGTTCAATCGTTTTTGTAAATACTGCCAGTCCTGCTCAAACTGTGTGTCATTCAAAAAACTGCGCAGAAAAACAAACAATTGGCTGTTTACGGGATTTTCGTTAACCAGAAAATAATAGTTCCACTTTCCCTGTTTTTCACTATTAATAAAACTTTGATGTTTCAGCAATGACAGATGTCTGGAAACCTGGTACTGGGGCATGCTTAAGGCGTCCGTAAGTTCACATACGCATAACGGCTTTTTTGACTGGATAAAAAGATTTAACAGCCGCAGCCGGGTTTCATCAGACAACGCCTTGAATAATTCGCTTTTTTTCACTTTTCTATTCTTGTATTTTTATATGCTCATATGCCTATATGTGCATATATTAATAAATAAAATCTTAAGAATCAAGAATTATTTCATTTTTGTTCAACCTCACTTTAACATCAGCGCTGCCTCTGCAACTCGTTTGCCCAGATTTTTGGCGCTGGTCATGCCGAATTCATCTTTGGTAATGTCATCACTGCCGTCGTTCCACAAGGTGGCGCCTTGAAACGCGCCTGGTTTGCCGCCGACGATTACAGCTTCATGGCAGAGCATGGCCGTTTGAATCTGCTGAACCGCCAATTCCTGGCCTCCGTTCCGGTAACCGCCCACCGACAGCGCGCCAACGGCATTGTTCGCCAGTTGCAATGTCGGTTTTCGCAGCGCGCCCAGCCGCTCCAAAAACGCCGCGCACAGCGAACTCATATTTCTGAAATAAACCGGTGTGCCGATGATAATGCCGCCAAGATTCGGCGATTTAAACGACGGCAGAATCAACTCAAAATCATCCATAACGTTTTGTCCATCGGCCTGCGGTTTCCACCCGGCTATATCCTTGCCGCCCAGGTCGATCATTTCAGTAGTTATTTTGGCATCAACGCTTTGGGCGGCATCCAGCGCCGCCTGCATTGAAGTGGCGGTCGTTTTCCCTTTGCGCGGGCTGCACGCCACGCCAACAATTAAAATCTCGTTTTCAGCGGAATAAACATTCTTTGCTGCTGTGCCGACCAGCGCTGCGGCGCCGGCAGCTTTGATAAAATGTCTTCGACTTGATGACATGATGCTCCTCCTTGTTTTATTGTATGTTGCAGGTCTCTATTATTATCACGCGGTTTTTGTTGATTGAATGGCATTTTTGATTATTTGCGTATAAAATGTGACCAGCGTTCCCATCAAAATAAATAATAGCGCAACATCAAAAACGCTATAAGCGAATCGATTCACTTCGACCAGGCCCGGAATTTTGACCAACATCAATACACCGGAAACAAACAGGACAATAAACGTCGTGACCAACTCGTTTATCCAGAGCCGTTGTTTGCTTTTTTCCGATTTGTTTTGCATCACATTTCGCAACCGATAGACAAGAGCCAGAATGCCGGCCAGCAAAATGACCATAGCAATGGCAAAGTGATTGCTGTCCAGCCAAAAACGCGACGGCAGAATAAAATGAACCAATTGACGGTCGCTCATCATCAACAGCACGGCCACGCTGAGGAATACGACCAGGAGCATCGGCACGTAGGCTAAGATTTTCGGCATGGGATGCGGCCCGTAAATCCAGCGCAAAACAAATTCCCCTGCCAGGACCAGCGGAATCATCAGCAGCAGAAACAAGCCAATGTAAAGCACAGGCTTGAGCCAGGTTTCCCGCCAGATGCCGATGAATGCGCTGAACGACGTCATTTCCATCTCTTTCGATGATGTGTTTTCTTTTGGCGACAGGTAACGATAGAGCGGCGCCGGTGAGCACCAGGAACCGCCGTAATTTCCGGGGGACGACACCCATAGACACCGTTCCACTTGCGCCGAGGCCGGCTCCTCACCGGCGCCCTGAGTAAAGTGATAACCCTGCGTGATCAGGTCGTAATCGTGACAGTCCGCGCCCCCGCACGTTTGCCGGGGGGAATACGGTTTGTCCGCGTTCACGCCCTGAACCGGATTGATGATGGCGCCACTTTCATCCCGTAGAAAAAACGGCGGACACACCGCGTCGACAGATGACTGTTCCGCCGCCATCGCTCCGATAATGATCAAGAGGCTAAAAAGAATCAACAAAATTTTACGATATGTCTGTTCGGTTCCATATCTCCTCCAAACTGTTCTGAAATGATTGATACGCACTGATCAGATTGAGACGGTTCAAAAATGTCATAGCCTGCAATATCGGCATTCAATTAGACGGAAATTCCGCGTTCTCAAGCTTGAAAATATCCTGCTCGGTTAATCCCGCACGATGCGGCTGCCTTGCCATGTCATGCAACGTCCGATATTCCGGGAGTTTGCCAACGCTCATCAAGACGTTATCCAGGAAAATCATTGGGTAGGCATTATCGCCCAGAGCGTTCACGGCCAGCGAGGCAAGCTTGTCGAATTTGACATCAGACTCTGTTTTATCAATGACATTCATCTCTATATTCTTGTCACTCTTGAACCAATTCTCTAATGAAATTCGAACCATATCAGTCGGTAATGTTTTACAGCAGGTTTTTAATCCGCCGTTTAAAAGAACGATTATCTTCATGCAATCTCCTGTACCTTTTGCAGCCAGCACTGAGACGCCATTTGCACCGGATCCCAGGGACTGGAAAGCGGCGGCGTATAGCTTAAATCCAGATTGTTTAAATCTTCAACCTTTATATTTTGATACAAGGCGGCTGCCACAATATCAATCCGTTTCGACACTTCCGTCCCATAAGCGCCGACAAGTTGAGCGCCCAGCAGACGATGGGTTTTCCGGTCTCCGGTCATGCGGACATGAAGCTTTTTTGCGCCGGGATAATAGACCTGGTGATCCCGGGTCTCAAAATCAACCGTCAAAGGATCAAAGCCTTCGAGTTGCGCTTCATCGTCTTTAAGACCGGTTCGCGCGGCCACTCTATCGAAAATCTTTATACTTTGAGTTCCCAACGACCCTGCATATTTACGATCTCCACCCACTGAATTTTCGCCGGCAATGCGTCCCTGCTTGTGCGCCGTGGTGCCCAGAGGCAGGTACATGTTCCTGCCTAACAGCCGATGAAACGTTTCGGCGCAATCCCCGGCGGCATATATATCGGCGATGCTGGTCTCCATTTTTTGATTCACTTTGATAGCGCCTTTGACGCCCAAGGCCATGTTCGCGGTTTGTGCCAATACTGTTTGGGGACGGCTTCCGGTGGCGACCAGCACCATGTCGGATGTCAGCAAGAACCCTTTTTGTCCTTTGACGATCAATTTTTCTTTGTTTGCTGTAATTTCCGTGATCGCGGTTTTTGTAAAAACCTGAACACCGTGCTGTTCCAGTTCTGATCGCACGATTTCTCCCAGGTGTAAATCGAGTGTCGTCAATACGGAAGGCAAGAATTCGACCACATTCACCGCAAGGCCCAAATGTTTCATGGCATCCGCCATTTCCATGCCTATGTATCCGGCGCCGATTATCGTAATAGATTGCGGACGGCGAGTTTTCAGAAATTTTTTGAACGCAAAACTGTCTTTCATCCAGCGTAAAAAAAAGATACCGGGGAGACCGATTCCGGAAATGTCCGGTTGAATGGAAACAGCGCCGGTGGCAATAATCAACTTGTCGTACTCGAATGATAAAATCTGTCCGCTGTTTTGCGCACGTGCGGTCACAGTTTTCGCACCAGTGTTTATGCGCGCTGCACCATGTTCTACCAACACCGAGATACCCTGGCGCTCTATTTCATCCAATGATCGATGCGCCAATGCCTGCCACTCGTTAACCTCACCGCTTATATAAAACGGCAAACCGCAAATGCTGAAATTCGGGTATTGATCGGCCACCAGCATCGTGACCCGGGCAGATGGATCGAGTTCTTTTGCACGCAGGGCGGCGCTAATGCCGGCATCGCTGCCGCCGATGATGAGAATGTTTTGTGTTGAACTCGTATGTTCTCCTGATAGAACTTTAGTTTTGACAAGACAATTACCGCGTTGTCAAATACTCGACAATTTCATCTATTTTTTCTTCGGTCACCGGCGTTTTGCCCTTTACAATCCCAAAATCCGTGGTATGCACATGCTCGAAATTGTGAATACCGCGTTCGTTGAGAATTGTTGCCGCACAATCAATCGGACAGCCGTCAAGCACGACAATCCGGGCGTCTTGCGAACAGCTCTTTTTTTGCGTTTCCGCCCATTTTTCATCCACGGCTAAGCGCGCCAGGCACAGCATTTTGGCATTGCCCGTGGCCATTAATTTACGAGCCACTTTATCCGAGTACGCTCCGGTGTTGGACGCGCCGGAACAGGCAATCAATATTGTTTTTTTATTAGCATTCATAGCATACTCCAATTAATTTTTTCAGATCTACCATTTTTTTAAAATCTTTTTAATCCTGCCAGAAATACATTCCGGCTTCGAGGCTGTCCGGATAGGTTTCGCGTATATCCTTCATCGTCCCTCGAAAGATATTTTTGTCTTTGGTTTTGATATAGTCGGCAATGGCTCGTTGTTTTAGGAGCGTCGGGACTAACGCCGAGTCAGACAGCGAATCCACATCCTGACTCAACGCATTGACCGTCTCATCATAGCGGCCGCGGGGAATCCAGGCTTCCGCCAGGCCCAGCCGCAACATGACGCGGAAATCGACCGGAGGCAGGTAGCCGTTGAAATGATAATAGGATTTCCCCTTGTGATCCAGGACATAAAAAGACGGCGTCCAGTAGGCCGCGAGGTCCCGGCGCATCTCCCGGTCTTTGATCAGGTCGAGCTTGAGCATGACGAACCATTGTTGCATTTCGTCCTGAACCTGTTGATCGCGATAGGTTTCCGCATACAACTTTTTGCAACCGCCGCAGTTTTCCATTTCAAACTGCAAAAGAATCGGTTTCCGCGTTTTTGCGGATTGGTCTTTTGCGTCGTTAAAAGTTGTCAGCCAGTTCATATTTTTCTCCTAAAGGATGTATTATCGCAGAGTAACATTTAACGTGGTGTCCGCTTTAATATTATCCGTGACCGGGCAACGTCGCTCGGTCTCTTCCAGCCAATGTTTTTTTTCTTCGTCGGTCGCGCCGTCAAAATCAGCGTCGACTTTTACCGTTATATTTTGAAATCCGGCGCGTTCTTCAAACGAACAACCGATAAATGTACATGGATTCATGACACCTTCGATCCTGATGTCCATACCGTTTAATTTCAAGCCCTCTTGTCGGGCTATTTCATGGCCGGTCACATTCAAACAACCTGCAAGCGCCATCAACAGTGCCTGAATGGGAGACGGTCCCTCGTCATTGCCGCCCATCATTTTCGGTTCGTCGATTATCATCGTGTGCTTGCCGGAAGTGAGATTGATTTTCGTCGCATTTTCACTTTTTCCGGTTACCAGCACTTTCATTTCTTTTTGCTTTGTATTCATTATATACTCCTGTGTTTATTACGTGTTAAAAGGATCTGCTTTTTCAACATTTTCGGCATCCTTGCGTCTGAGAAGGGCATAGGCATTTTTGCCGCGTGAATTGGGTATGGCTTTTTCATTTAAAAATTCAAGCATGTTGACAATCTCGTTGAATTCCTGAAACGGAAAACCAAGCACGGTCTCGTTCGGTCCGATATCGGTGGCATCGCGGCAGCCGTAGCATCCGAAACTCATGTTGAACTGCTTTTTCACAAAAGGAATCAACGTCGCATCCACACAGGTGGCTTGTAACACCGCCGTGGTGCTTTCAATGCGTTCGCCGCCCTGCAAATTCAGCTTGGCCAGGGCGATCCACATTAATTTTTCGATCTCGTCTTCAATAACCACAATATCTGGCGCAATTGAGGCTTCTTCGAGTGGAAATAAATAGAGCGCCTGCAGCGTGCCCGGCTCCAGGGTGGTCATGCCTTCAAACATTCGTTTGCCCGTTTCGGCCTGTTGAACAATGCCGAACCCCTGCAAGCCCTTGCCGGTCTGCAACCCCTGTGCAAGCGGCTTGAATCCAAATGCAGCCGCCGCCGCAGGACAAGCAATCCCTTCCGCATCGAGCAGCACATGCTCGCCGTGCCTGGCCTTCATCAAAGCCTGACAATAGCGGTGCCGGACCAATCGCCGGGCATCGGCATCAATTGTTTCATCTTTGAGATAAAACTTGACGCCAACAGCAGAACTGTTCAGTCCCAGAATATCTTTTATTGTCCGTGCATATTTTTTTGTATGTGTCATAACAGCACCTTTTTTTTGTTCGTACTCTTGAAATCTCAACAGGTGTGGCGAACATTGATGTTTTCTGTTGCCTTTATATCCTGTTCATAAAAATGATAGTGGTCCAGCCATTGCTTTAACAAACGGAGCATGTGTTTGGTAAAGGGATTCGTTGGCTGGGGATTGATTCGATATTTCACCCAACGGCCATCCCGTTCAGATATAATAAAGCCGGCATCTCTGAGTATGGCAAGATGAGCAGAAATGGTTGAATCACAATGCTGGATCAATCCGGATATTTCACAAACAAACAACTCCCTGTGAAACAGCAGGTTGAGAATCCGTAACCGTGTATGATCGGAAATTGCTTTAAAGGTCGCAAAATAATCATCAGGTGTCGATATCTCGGGAGTTTCCGGGATTGTGTCTGTTTGTATGGTTTTTGGTGAATTCATTTTATTTCATCCATCATTCGATTTGGAATTTGTTCGTGTTATATGCATTTTTCGGAACAAAAGCGCTATTGCTGCTGTTGCCGTTTCCGCTGATCCAGACCTTTTTTAGCGACCTTTAAGACGCCGCGTTTTTTGATTAGCGTTCTTATTCTGTCACTATCCGGAAAACGGATGGCATCATAAACGCACCAGACTTTGCAGGATGTGCACCCTACCATGCACTGGAGCGGTCGGGCAACAACAGCTTTTTTGTGGTCCCAGTCATAATCAAACACATTTCTGCCGCATGAGGTTACACACATTCCGCAGCCGGTGCATAGCTCCGGATCAATGGTCGGCGCCCAGTCAATCTCTTCTCTGGGTATGCCTTTCCAGGTTGCGAATTTATCCGGCAGTTTGGCATTATCGGCTTTACTTTTTGAACAGAACTGCTGCATAAAATGCTTGATTTCATCTTTTGACCAAATGTGCCCCTGGCAGAGAATTTTATCATCGACAATTAAAGCCGGAGTCAGCACAATTTGTTTTTCCTCAATAGCCAAAATTTCGTTAATATTGTGAATAATGTCCAGCTTGCATTCAAGTCCCAATTCATGAATAATATCTTCAACGTATATTTTCAGTTGTCTTTGCATTGGGTTTTCTGTGCCAATGATTGCAATTTTCATCATAACACCTCTTAAAGGTCTTTTGACATTATGTCGTTATTTTTTCGTTGCTTTTTTTTCAAAAATAAAATACAAATTCGGCAGCAACATCAGGGTTACAAACAGCGAGAAAAATAGTCCACCAATGACGGCAATAGCCATGGGCTGCAGCATGTCGCCGCCTTCGCCCAGGTTGATCGCCAGCGGTGTGAGCCCTAAAATAGTGGTCGCCTGGGTCATCAGGATGGGGCGCAGGCGCAGGGGGGCCGCTTCCAGAATCGCTTCCCGCAGTGCCAGGCCTTTGCGGCGGTATTCATTGATAAAAGAGATCAGCACCACGCCCTGGGTAGCAATGCCGCCCGCCATGATGATCACGCCGATGAGTACGGTGGCGCCGGCCGGAAAACCGGTCAGCAGCAAGGCCGCAATCACTCCCGCGAAAGCAAAGGGCACGCCCAGCAAAATCAACAGAGGCTGTTTAAACGAATTGAACTGAATTGCCAAAATCACATAGGCGAAAAACAGAGCAAACACTATAATTTGCAGCATAACGTTCTGGCTTTCCTGCATCAGATAGACCTGGCCGCCAAATTGAAACGAGTAACCTTCCGGCAAGCGAAAATCCGCCAGACTCTTCGTGACTGCCGCTGCCATATCGCCAATACTTGCATCGGCGGTGACGTCACTTGACACGATGATCTGCTTCATCTGGTCTTCCCGGACAATTTCCACCGGCCCCAATCGCGGGATCACTTTGGCAACCGTGCGCAGCGGCACTTTTTGTCCATTTCTGCCGTCTATAAATAAATTTTCTATGTCTTCTTTCGATGTAATTTGCTGTTCGGACACCAGCGCCCTAATGTCGTAATATTCTCCCTGATCCCGATACTGCGACGCCACCGCGCCGTCAATCAGGCTTTTTACAGTATTGGAAACAGATTCGGTAGAAATGCCCAGATCGGCTAAACGCAGGCGGTCCACCTGAATTTGATATTCGGGTTTGGTGATCTGGGTACCCACACGGATATTGGTCAGTCCGTCGATGCGGTTCAGACGACCAACCACCTGATGGGCGATTTCATTCAATCGTTCCAGATCGATGCCGCGCACTTTGATCTCCACGTCCGATTCGCCCATTTTACGGATGCCTTTCATCTTTGCCTGCTTGACAACAAGCTTGGCGCCCGGGATCATGTGGCGCATCACTTCCGGTCTGATTTTCGCGATATACTCTTTGGAGGAAAAGGGACGCTCTGCTTTGGGGACCAGTTCAACATCGATCTGCCCCTCATTGGCGATTTCATAGGTAATGAGCCCCCAAACTTTTCCGCCGGACAGCACAAAATACTTGTCCACATAGCGATCGTCTTGGACGATTTTTTCCAGCCGCGTCATCAGGCTGTCGGTTCGGGCTACGGAGGTACCGGTCGGCAAAATCGCCTTGATCATGACCCGTCCGTCGTCCATTTTGGGCAGGAATTCGCTGCCGATCTTGCCAAAGAAAAAGACAGCGACAACCAGCAACGCCACAAATACAGCTGCCACTATCCAGCGGAACATCAGAAGAACATTAAGTAATCGGCGATAGAAGCGGTCGATCACTTCGATGAAACGGTCGGCAAGGCTGCGATGTTCACGGGGATGCCCCTTGGCAGTGACCAGATAGTGGGTTAACATGGGCGTTACTGTAAGCGCTACCAGTAACGATACAATCACGATTCCGGCAATTGACAGAATCAATTCTTTAAACAACAGTGATGTCAGACCCGGAATGAGCAGAAACGGCAGGAACAAGGCCAAAAAGGTCAAAGTGGACGCCAGCACAGCAAGCGCGACTTCACTGGTGGCCTTGTCTGCTACTGTGTCACTGCTTCTTCCTTTTTCCAGATGCATCCGGGTGATATTTTCGATCACCACGATGGAGTTGTCCAGTACCACGCCCATGGCCACCACCAGGCCGCCCAGGGAAAATATGTTGATGGAAAAATTACCCAGCTTCATCAGGAAAAAATTGAACAGGATGGTAACAGGCAGGGCGATGAGCATCACCAGCACCTGGCGCCAGTGCCCCAGAAAAACAAATATCACCAGTATGACCAGCAGCACCGCAACAATTGCAGAATCCCTCACGCCCGAGATGGCGCCTTTGATGTAATCTGCCTGATTTTCAACGGTATTGAAACGAATGTCCGGCGGGACTGTGTTTGTTAGCTGCCGGGTTAACACATTGACGGCTTCGGCGACATCCACCGTGTTTGCGTCAGCCTGCTTGAGAATGTTTAGTTTAATGGCGGGTTTTCCGTTAAACCGGGTAACGACGCGCTCGTCCCCGTGGCTGTCTTCTACGGTTGCCAGGTCTTTCAAACGCACCATCGAACCCTTGTTATTAACAATAACCACATTGCGAATATCTTCCATGCTATGAAATTCTGCGGTTGTGCGCACAATGAATTCGCGGCTGCCTTCGGTCACCCGTCCTGCCAGGCGCTCAATATTTTCTTCCCGTAGTCGACGGATAATCTGATTCAGGGTCAAATCATAGGCAGAGAGCCTTTCGGGGTCCAAAAGCACCCGGATTTCCCGTTCCAGGCCCCCCACAATTTCGGTGCCGGCCACGCCCTTGACGGCAAGAAACTGATCCTGCAGCACGTTCTCCGTCCAGGTGCGCAGTTTCACCATATCCCTGCCATCTGACTGTACGATGAGCTGCACCACCGGCAACTGCGACGGATCGGCCTTGAACATGATCGGGGGGTCTACATCGGCCGGCAGCTTGCGGGTTGCCAGCCCCATTTTCGCCACCACATCCTGATAGGCCACATCTACATCCGTGCCGTATTCAAAATTGATCAGCAAGGTGTACATACCCTCAATACTGGATGATTCCAGATAGTCGAGATCATCCACAGTGCTTAAAGTGCGTTCCAGCGGATCGGCTATATTGTCATTGATTTCCTCGGGGGTTGCCCCGCGCCAGTAAACATATACCTTAATCATAGGATAGGTGATTTCCGGCAGAAAATCCGTGGGCATGCGGGAATAGCCAAAATAACCGAGCAGTAACGCCGTAGCAATCAATACGATGGTTGCTACCGGACGCTTGATGGCGATAGATGTAAGTTTCATTTAATACTCCATTTTTAACAGCCGCAGAGACACCGAGTGCACAGAGATTTTTTTAATTTTTTTTACCTGGGTTCTCCGTGTTTCGGTGACGCTAAATCATAAGATAAACCTCTTTATACCCTCTTTCAGTAAACGAGAATTAAAATTGATCAATAAACCTAATTTGTAATCCCCCAATTTCATGTAGCTCAAAATCTGTGATTCAAAAATTGGATCGTGTCGTTCCACGCTTTTTATTTCAACAACTACGGCGTTCTCCACCACCAAGTCAATCCTGAATTCTCCGATGGAGTGACCTTTGTAATTCAAGGGAATAACTTTTTGTGAATTAAAATTTAAACCGGCCTCTTTTAATTCGATACAGAGCGCTTTTTCGTAGATGGATTCCAGTAATCCAGGACCCAGCGTTTTGTGCACTTCAATGGCACAGCCGATAATTTTTTCGGTAATTTTATTCAGCTCCATTTTGATTCTCTTTGTTTTTGTTATTTGGTTATTTTAACCATAAGAGCAGAGTTCACAGTGGTTTATAAATATTAATTTCTCTGTGCCTCTGTGGCTATTTATTCACCTGAATCTTCACAACCGTCCCGGTTTTCAATTGCTGTTGTCCTTCGATTACGATTTTATCTCCAGGAGCTACACCGGAAAGAATTTCAAGCCAGCCGTCGGTTTGCAGTCCGGTTTGCAGAATCTTTTCTTCGGCTTTGCCGTTACGGACAACAAAGCAGGTTTTATGCTGCGGTCGCTCGATAATCGCCCGCACCGGTATGGCCAGGGCATTTTCCAGCGTTTGCGTAACAAACAACACCCGTACAAACATCCCTGCCCGCAAATTCGAACACGGATTTTTTAACTTGATTTCCACGATGCCGTTGCGGGTTTGGCTGTTTACCTGGGGATAGATGCGCTGGATGACTCCGTGGAATCGTTTTTCCGGGCAGGCATCCGCCAGTATTTCTGCCGTCTGTCCTGTCTTTAATTTGCGGATATCCAGCTCCGACACCGGCACATCCGCCAGGAGCCTGGCGCTGCTCTGAATCTCGAATAATTTGGTTTTTGCAGGCACCATGTCGCCCAGATCCACCCGGCGCTGGGAAACCACGCCTGCGATGGGTGACGTCACCGGAATTTCTTTGTATTGTTGAAGAGCAAATTGATAGTCCGCTTGCGCCTGTTCCAGTTCTCTTTGCAATTCTGAATTATTGGGTTCTTTTGTCAGCGCCTCCTGCTTTGCCTGAACCAGCAACCGCGCTGAATTGATGATATCTTCGCGCACCAGCGAGCTGAGCATGGCAACCACTTGATTGCTTTGCACACGGTCCCCTTCGCGTACCAATAATTTGGAAATCTTTCCTTCGGCTGTGGCCAGGATATTGGCGACATTTTCGGCACGCAGCGTGCCGGGTAATTTCAATTTTTCAGTCAGTTTCCGCGTTTGAACGGTCTGCACTTTTACCAATTTGGCATTGGATTTTTTGGCTTCTGCCGGGCTTTCCGGTTTTGAGCCGCAGCCGTGAATCAGCCAAAACGATATAAAAACAGCCGTTACTAAAAATATTCGTTTCATATAATCTGCTCCCAGAAGTTAACGAGTTACTCAATACCGCTGTAAAAAAATATCAGCATACTGTCTCTAATTTTGTTGTGGTGCATAGTTTTTCTTTTGTAAAACCGTGCCCAATAATTCCGATGTAAGCAATAGCAGGGGCAAAGAAACCGCCAAACGCAAAAGAGAAAATTTTATTCCTAAAAAGGATGCCTCAAAATTGGTCATGGGGATGCGTACAATGGCAGCCGCACTGATATATGAAAAGATGACTGCCAGGCGAGCGCCCTTGTGATACAATGCGGCAGCTACGGGAAACGCCACATATAATCCACCCACCGTGGTTCCCGCCAGCAGAATGCCCCAGAAATGCCCGCGCAGTCCGGATCGCTGACCCAAATGTTTTTCCACGGTTTCCTTTTTCACCCACACTTTAAAAAGACCGATCAGCACGATGATGGGCAGCGCCTGGGGCAATATCCTCAAGAACGATCTTGTTGCTGCCGTTATGGCTTGTTTGATTTTTTGCCGGTTAAAAATCAGCGATAAAACCAAACAGATCAGGGCAAGCCCGTTGATGAAAATTGCTGTGCTGTTCATAAATTGATCCTCTTAAAAGATACCCATCACCGCCAGCAACCGGGCGCGGGCAATATTATAATCCAGAGTCGCCTGATCCAACGTGAACTGACTGTTGAGCAGAGATTTTTGAATATCCAGCACATCCGTATTGGAACGCCTCCCGGCATGATACTCGATCATGGCCAACCGATAGCTTTGATGCGCCTGCTCCACCGCCTGTTGCTGAATAGCGATTTGCTGCTCTTTTTCTTTGAGCCGTGCGTAACTGTTCCGCACCTGGGTTGCCAGATTTTTTCGAAAATATTCCCGTTGCCACTGGATCTGTTCCAGTCCAGCTTTCGCCTCATCGATCTTTGCTCCGATGACGTTGCCGTCATAGATGGGCACTTCGATGTTCAGACCCCAGAAGTAGCGCTTGTTCTTATCCAGAGAAAAGGATTCAAATCCGAATTCATAACCGTAATACGCCTGGGCAGAAACTTGCGGCAGTCGGGCCGCCTGCTGAAGTTTCACCTTTGCTTCAGCTCTGCGCAGATCGAACTCTAGTTGTTTCCATACGGGATTATGCTCCAGCGCGGTCGGCACCAAAACTTCAAGGTACGGCTCAAAAGGGAGCGCCTGCAGGGAATCCTGTGGCAGCAAGAGCTGAGGCTGCTTTCTCCCCAACAACAGGCCGAGCTCGTAGGAAGCCGTTTGAAAATCATTATCAATTTTAAGAAGGCGGCCATCGCTGCCGGCAATCTCCACACCGATGCGATGCAGCTCCAGTTGCGACATGCGTCCGGCTTGCACCAAAAGTCGGGCGTAGCGCTGCTGGGTCTCCAGTTGCTTTCGATTTTCCAGCAGAATCCGCCTTTGATGAATCAGCGACTGCAATTGAAAATAACGCAGGGCCACGGCCAGCTTGAGATTCAATTGTTCAGTCATAAATGCCTGTTCCAGCGCTTCAACCTCCGCCTCTGCCGCCTGTTTGGCATGCTTTAATTTTCCGCCCGTATAGATGGGTTGACTGATAGAAAGGCTGGGGAATAAATCATGTTGAATATTACCCAGCACCTGTTTTCTGAAACCGGGCACAATATCCAGATAACCATAACTGAAATTGGCGTCAATCGTTGGAAGCATTTCTCCCTCTGCCTGTTGCAGCGATGCCTGACCGGCTTTGGTGCGTGCCGCAGTTTTTTTCAACAGTTCATTATTGGAAAGCGCCTCTTGCAACGCATCATTTAAAGAAATAGCGACAGTATCCGTTTGCATCCGCTGCGCCGGAAGCAGAGCCGGTATAAATACAGCAAATAAAAAGATGACAATTTTTCGTTTCATATGATATCCATTGATTGATGTGATAAAAGCCGGAAACAGAGAATTGTTATCATTTTTCCTCTTTCTCTGTATTTCAACGTATTACATAAGCAGTAAAAGTCAGTTATTTATTAGACGGTCTTGACTTTTGAATACAACTTGTAAATAAAGCGCAATCGAAACCAGCACCAGCATTACATTTTCAATGAGTTTTTTAATCCCGATGCGCGTGCCCTCATTGCCGGTGGAAAAACAGCCGCAGCTGATATCCAGACCCTGCGCCAGCGCCGAACTAACAGCAAAGAGAAAAACCAGATTCAACACCACTAATATGAGCAGGGCTCCATGCAGCCATCTGCCAAAAATCAACAAAAGCCCGCAAAACAGTTCCAGCCAGGGCAGGATTGCCGCGGTCAGGGTGACCAAAAAATAAGGCACCAGGCGATAGTTATCGACCTGTTCAGCGAACGCGGCCGGGTTCATAATCTTTATAAAACCGGAATAAATAAAGAGCAGCGCCACAATCCAGCGTAATGCCAATACGAACCATTTCATCGTTTCACTTTTCAAAATCGCCCGCCTCCTTTCCTTTCACGATCGGATATCGTTTTTTCCAATCATTCAACCCGTCCTGATACACGGCAACCCGGTTAAATTCACGCAGCATCAGCTCGTACGCCAACAACTCGCCCAGGTCACAGGGAGGGCCGTCGCAGTAGCAGACGAGCCATTTATCTTTGGGGAACGCCGTGATCTGGTTTTCATACTCGTAAACAAACTCCACCGGTAAATGTCTTGCTCCGGGAAGATGTCCTGCTGTATATTCAGCCCGGGTTCTCGCATCCAGCAGCACAGCTTGCCCCCGAGAGACAAGCTGCCGCACTTGTTTTGTGCTGATAACAATCAACTCGCCGCTCTGGTTCGGCGCCATGGTCAAAGAATCACTTTGCCCGGCGATATTGTCCGATAAAGGGTCTTCTGTCAGCAGCGAATCAGGTGCATATTCCAATGACGGTCGAGTAAAAGAAAATTGCACGTTTCGAGGGTGAAACGCATTAACTGCCAGCCCGATGATCGCGGCAATAGCAGTTATTGCGATACCTTGTCGGAGTGCGCTTTTCGGAATCCATTTCATGCAACACCTTTTCCTGTTATTAACATAACACATTTGCTTGTTTGACAATGGACAGGAGGACAGAGGCTTTTAGCAGGTAAAATTCAAATCTTTCTATTTCGTCAACCCGTTCTGAACCATAAAGACCCTTGCAAAGCTATCAAACTTTACAAACGAGAATCCTGATTATCCTGTTCACCCTGTCGTCTTACAATCATAACGCAATCCCGTAAGCCAGGTTGATGGCTGACACGAGATTTTTGAGAATAGCTTCCGCTGCCACCCGGTCATTATTCACCACATTGATTGCCAGATCATCTAATTGAGTCGAAAGATTTTTCAGGGCAGCCTGGTATTTTTCACACTGTTTTTCATTATCGGGAGCGGGACAGGGCGCTACCAAAACATTGTTCCGCAGATTTAACAGATCACCTGTCATACCTTTAATCGCTGGCAACCCGGAATCATGCTCTTTATTGATCATCTGTTTCGCCATCTTGCGAAGATGAAACAGCCGGTCCGCCGCGTAGACAAGGTTGTTTTCCTCATGCATTTTTACAAACAAGGCGCAGGTTGCCCCGCAGACTTTAAGGGCTTTTTGATATTTTCCATCCGCAAGATGGTTTTCCATATTCTGCATACCCTGATGAATCGCATCCAATCGGGAACCAAATTTTTCGTCCTGTTGATATTCCGCTGGCGGCTGGCTCTGAAAGTTTTGCTGGACGTTTTCCCATAACGCCGTGGACTGTAGGATATGTTCCAGTCCTTTCGCCTGCTTTTGAGTATCTTCTTGTTTGATTAATTCCTGCACGATGGCGCAATATTTCCGCATCTCCTGCCGGCTCTGCAGCACCATATTGTCGAAATTTTTAAGTTCTGGTGAAACTTTCAGGTTGGCTTGGCTGGTTTGTGCCAAAATTGGAGTAACACTAACGATCGCTAAAACTAAACTCATTGTGAGGAATAAAGTTGAAATTTTGAGAGAAAATGATCTCATATTTGGTTCCTTTCATCTATCAAATTGAAAATGTTCTGCTGTAGACGTCATTTGCCATATCTCAACACCGTTTTGCATTCGCTCAAATCGGAATCCGCATTAGGCGGATGTACGGTCAACACGATCAGATCGGATATGGCCGCCTGGCGATTTTCCATCGTACAGTGTGCTTTTCCGGTTGTGATTATTTTAATGGCGGAATGCCGACAGACATCCGGATCGGCAACAACGATTTTATCAGGCAAATCTCCGACTTTTCAGGCGGATAAGCAACAATGCGGTGCCCCGCCCGCCACCGCTCAATTTCATGAATTTTAGAGTCATGACAAATTCCTGAATTTAAAAAATCATGTCAATACACGCTCCAGATCAGATATATACCTCCCAGGATCACCAGAATCCCGCAGATTTTTTTCAGGATCACCGCACCTTTCGAGCGTTCGTTCCATTGTAGATATTTCTGCACCATGCTGGTGAACGTTCCGGCCAGCACAATAACCGAGCAGTGTCCAACAGCATAAACCAGGATCAAGGAGCCGGAAAAAACCGGACGGGTCGAGGCGACATTGAAAGCAATTCCCAACATAGGCGCCATATAGGCGAACGTGCAGGGCCAAATGCGATACCAAAAAGCAGACCGATCACAAACGCGGCCAGGGCGCCTTTCTTTTTCATCTTTGGTTGATTGGACATGCCCGGAAAAGGCAAATTGATAATTTCAAGCAGATGCAGTCCGATCACAAAAAATATCACAGCTACAATATAATTCCCGGTCTTTCCCACATCACCCATAATACGGCCCATCATTCCGGTGATCAGCCCGATCACAGCAATGGTCAGCAGAATGCCGACAGAAAAGAGGGCTGACAGAATAAAGGCGCGTTTCTTTGTGACAATACCTTGTCCGTTAATAAAGCCCACGATCAGGGGAATACTGGCAAGATGACAAGGACTGAGCAGAATACTCAGGATGCCCCATAAGAAAGAAGCGGTCAATGCCAGCTCTGCTGAACCGCTTAATTTTTCTGATAACCAGACAAAAAGAGTATCCATTACTTTACTCCCTGTTCTTCCAAAACCTTGACCAGCTCCTTTTTCGGAAAAAAACCTTCATGCCGGAAATATTCATTGCCTTCTTTGTCCAGAAAAACCTGAGTGGGAATCGCTCGTATACCGTATTTTTGGGCATAGGGTTGCCCCTCTTTTGTCCAGACATCGTGGAATACGACCTTGACTTGTCCCGCATATTCCGTTTCAATCTCATCCATAATCGGCTGCATCATCTTGCAGGGGATGCATTTTACCGATCCCAGTTCGATGAATGTAACTAAAACCGAATCCTTCTTTACATCCTTTGAGGAAGTGTCCGGCGATAAAGTTTGCGCTTCTGTTTTGGCGACGGGTTCCTCTTGCGTTTTTTCAGAACAGCCAATTTGTAGTAATAGTAAAATCGCGAGAGGATAAATAATTTTACATCTTTTCATTTTCGGTTCTCCTTCAAATTACCAGATTCAATATTCGGATTAACAACCCTAAATCTTCCATTCACCTTTTTTTAGCCGCGACGTGGCTTTTATTGCTTTAAATCCGCTATTGCATGCATACATGGTTTTGGTTGTCACAGCATTCGATTGTAAAACGTTTTCAACCTTTTTGTTCAACGGGGTTTACATTAACATTTTTTTAATCTCATCCACGTCGGGTATTTTACCCGCCACCTTTACCTCACCGTCCACAGCCAGGCCTGGTGTCATCATGACGCCAAATCCCATGATCTCGTTGATATCAGTGACTTTATCAATCTCGTATGCGATGCCAAGCTCTTTGGCCGCCTGTTCCGTCAGTTCTGTGAGCTTTTTGCACTTGGGGCAGCCTGTGCCTAATATTTGTAGTTTTTTCATTATACCTCCAGAATCAAAAGTCATAAAAAAGTTCAACGTTTAAAGGTTCGACTGTTCAACTCTTGAACAATTAAACCTTTCAACGCTCATCCAGCCATGATTCCGCCATAAATCAGACCTGATATCGTGGCCATCACGACGACCAACAGCACAAACACCGTGGTTTTCTGTGTGCCGATGACACTGCGGATGACCAGCATGTTGGGCAGGGACAATGCCGGACCTGCGAGCAGCAGCGCCAGCGCCGGACCGTCGCCCATGCCGTTGGCCATCAGACCCTGCAGAATCGGGACTTCGGTCAGGGTGGCAAAGTACATAAACGCGCCGACAATGGACGCGAAAAAGTTTGAAAACAGCGAGTTGCCGCCCACCAGCGAGGCGATCCAGCGCGACGGGATCAGTCCGTCAGCGCCCTCGGGAGACCCGAGAAGCAGCCCGGCCACCAGCACACCCGCGCCCAGCAGCGGCAAAATCTGTTTGGCAAAATCCCAGGTGGACGACATCCACTCCGAGCCTTCACCCTGCTGTCGGCTGAGAAGCACGGCCACGGCGAAAATCGCAGCCGAAAACGGGATCAACGGATTCCCCGGGAAAATCACAGCGGTCAGAACAGTGACTGCTGCCGCCAAACCTACATGTTTCCAGTTCAGTTTCAGCACCGTAACCAGGGCAATCGCCAGCAGCACGCCGAATCCGCCGGTAATTATCCACTTTTGTGACCAGATGGCATGCCACAATCCGGATGACGCCACAGGACGTCCCCAGTTGGCAAACACCAGAATGCCGATCAGGGTGACAAACAGAAACAGCGTCTGAATCAGCGGACGCGTCTCTTCCGGTTCCGGCATCACCGCCTGGGCCGCCGCTTTTTCCGCTTCTTCTTTGCGATAGATCAAATGCATCAACAGTCCGATGACCACACTAAACAGCACCGCGCCGATCACTCGCGCCACACCCAGTTCAAATCCGAGAATACGAGCCGTTAAAATGATCGCCAGGATATTGATCGCCGGGCCGGAATACAAAAACGCGACCGCCGGGCCAATGCCCGCCCCGCGTCGATAAATCCCGGTAAACAACGGCAGAATCGTACAGGAACACACCGCCAGTACCGTGCCGCTCACCGAAGCCACCAGATACGCCAGCCATTTTTTCGCACGGGCGCCAAAATATTTGATCACCGCAGCCTGACTGACAAACACACCGATGACTCCGGCGATGAAAAACGCCGGAAGCAGGCACAGAATCACATGCTCGCGCGCGTACCATTTGGCCAGCGCCAGAGATTCGTGAACCGCCTGTTGAAAGCGGCTCTGCTCCACCGGCAGAAAATAGGCGGCCAGAAACAGACCGACCATCCATAGCAGAGGTTTATATTGATTTTTCCAGTTCATGAGTATTCACTTTCCGTGTTATCGAATTGTTTTTCCGCACAGGCCGGCGCAGGTCAACCCGATCCGTGGTCTGCATGTTTCTGCGATCCTGATCCACAACCGGATCATCATTGATCCATTCCCGCATCAACGGCAGCAGTTGCTTGATGTACTGCTGCTGCGCAGCCCGATTCAGGTGATAGTTCACCCATTTTCCGTCCTTTTGCTCGAAACTCAGTCCGGCATCCGTCAGAATATGCAAATGCTTTGACGTTGTGGACGCAGCCAGTCCCAGAATTTCGGTGATTTCACACACGCACAGGGGACGCGCTTCCAGCATTTTCAGGATGCGTACCCGGTTTTTGTCCGAGAGCGCCTTGAATAGTTGTACGAGTTGTTCCATAGCAACCTTTTCATTTCGTTAACAATCGAAATATATTTAAATTTTTATGAAAAGTCAAGCCTTAATTTTAATATCGCTTTGAAAACCGATATTCATGATTTATCGGTATATGTACCGATAATTTTTCAAAAAGATCCATCTTGTGCTCTGTATCAATTACGCCATTTTCCCGATCAACAAAATCGCTCAAAAACCGCCCATGGCCTTGAACAGCTGGGATGTGTTTGGCGCTGATGTCAGGGAAAAAAAGTCAAAGTCATGGCCGATTATATGCGGAACATCTAAAACCTTATGGTTACGAATATATCGTCATCGATATCGCCTGATATGCAGCGGAAGCGACTGCTGTGGAGGAGAAATACAAAGAACCCTTTCCCAAACAGCTAATCGACGAGTACGGCAGGCTTATCCCGGCGCCTAACAAATTTCCCTCCTGTACCGACGACAGTTTTAAACCCATCGCCGATGATGTACACGACAAAGGTCGGAATTCGAAACTCAAACAAATGTTGAACCGCTGCCGCATGTTTCAGGGACATACAGGTCCCGGTCACTGGGCGGACTGTAACATGATCCCCCTCGGTGTGATCAATATCTGCGAGAGCGCGGACACGGTGCCCGAACCACGCGTTTCACACGTCCCGAGTAATACACATTGATGACCCTGTGGTCGATTTATCGTTCTCCCCTGAGGCCGGGCATGGACCCGACCCAGCTCGATACGTTTACGCTTTCACTGATCACACAGAAAAAGATGCTGGATATTAATCAAAACAGCACCGGCAATCGCGGACCGATGAACGATGAATTCGGCAACCCCGGCAACGGTCTGTCTAGTGGTATACAGCCGGAGCGCGCAGAACTCCGGGTCTGGCGGTGTGGATGCGGGGACAGCTAACTTGTAAAAATCATAGTTGACCAAACTCGGTCAGGATATAATCATAGACGAAACGGTCTGATTGTGTATCAAATGAGCAAAACAAGGGTTGAATAGCATTTGTAAAACAGAACGTACTATAGTACATACTGCCGGTTATCAAAAAACATTTCACATCCCCGGCCAGAGGCCGGGGACGAAATTGAGACTGACGGAACGATTGAACCAGATCGTGCCGCGTTGGGCGGCCAGAGCTATGGGAGCCCGATTCTTCGCTCCTCTTTGCTAGACTGGCTTTCATAGCCCCGAGCTTTAGCTCGGGGAGAAAAAGCGAACACACACCCACGATCGGGGGCTTTAGCCCCCTGGGTGCCGGGGCGCTTTGGCTTGCGTCGGTCAGAATCTGCAATTTCTTTTGCCGAGAGTTGTAAAAAGCTAACAATCGATTTTCATCTAAAATAAAAAGATTTATTCCCCCTGCATCGCCTGTTTTTCCAATTTAAATATTAAGCTAATTTACTTTTGCAATATCTTGAATAAATTAAGCGTCAAATTTCAGCCTTGTAAAGTTCATATTCATGTACGGTCTTTGACTTTGCGGAGCATCACAGGATAAATATTCCCCCATCCCAAGGTCGCCACCCGTCCCCGGCCGGAGGCCAGGGACGAGATTGCCAGTGATATTATGACAGTACGGACTGCAATTCCTGCAGTCGTTCAATGATCGGCAGTTTCTGCGTGCATTTGCTTTCACAGGTTCCGCATTCGGTACAGCGTTCGATGAGTTCGATGGCTTCATCCGTGCCCAGGTTCCAGTGAAATTTCAGACGCTCACGTACCTGTTTTTTATCCTGGTAGAGAATCCAGTAATTATAGGTATCCATGAGTTTAGACACCGGAATGTTTTCCGGACAGTATTCACAGTATCGGCATCCCGTGCACAAGCTGGAAAAGCCTTCGCGGATTCGGTCTTTATAGGCAGCCAGGTCCGTGTTTTTGACCTGCTCAAAAGATTCGACCGCCTTTACCGCGGTCTGAACATCCTCAATGGATGTGAATCCCACCAGTGCAGCGGTGATTTGTTTATGAAGCAGCAAAAAATGCAGAGATGCCTCCAGCATGGACTGATCGTTCGAGAGTTTAAATTTCTGAAACCGTTCCGCATTGCGCGAATCGGTCAGCAGTCCTCCGCCCAGCGGATTCATGATAAACACACCCAGATCATTTTCGTAAGCGGCATGAACACCGGTTTCTCTATAGTCAAAATTCAGAATATTGTATCCGAGCAGAATACCGTCAAAATGCCCGGTCTGCACCAGGTCGCGAATCTCGTCGCCGTCCTGATGCGAGGATACATTGATATGATCCGCAAGCCCCTGTTCACGGATTTCCATCAGGGCTTTGAGCGCACCGCCCTGCTTGCGTTCCTCAAAAATATCATCGGTGATAATACACCATAAATAATAAAAATCAATTGTATCGCGTCCCAGCCGTTTCAATGTTTTTTCCAGATCACGCCAGACCCCGTCATATGTTTTTGAATTGGTTTTTGAACCGGCGTAAACAGAATAGCCTTTACGCTTGATCTCGGCCAGAGCTGCCCCCATGATGGTTTCGGACTGATCGTTGCAATAATACGGCGCCGTATCAAAATAATTGACGCCCGCTTCTGCAGCCGCCACCGGTATCTGCGCCATTTCGTCTATTTTTTCCGGTTCCGGGAAACGCATTCCGCCCATAGATAGCGCTGAAATTTTTTTTCCTGTTTTTCCAAACTCACGATACAGCATAATCACTCCGGATTCGATTAAATACTTTTTTTATAACATAAGGAAAAAAGAAGAAATTGTCAAAAAAAGAATCAGGCAAGCAAACACAGAAATAAACAGGCTGATTTCAGCATGTCGGCAGTTCCGGAAAACGATTGAACTATAAATATAAAATTGCACGCAAAGGCAAAGATCACTGAGGAAAACCAAAAGAGAGCATCATTTACCTTTTTGTTTTCTTTGCGACCTCTGCTGCTCTGCGTGCACAGATTTTTACACCGTGAATGCGTAAAAAACAAACAACATCAAAATAATCTAAATTCTCTAGTTCCTTTTTCTTACAAGCGCCACCCAATCCTTCGAGTCAGAAGGAGCAGCGACGGGGGCCATCTCATCACCCGTGATCTGAGCAGATTCATTTTCAACCCGCTCGCCGGTGCGCGGATTGAACCAGGTTACGCTGTATTCACCGGATTTGCGTTTCAGGTTCAGTTTCGATTCACCGCCGTTCTTCATGTAAAGCACATAGATTTCACCGGGTACTGCCAGACACCAGTTGTCAGTTCCATCGAGCAGGTCATCGTGCGGCTGCATGTCCCAATAGGGGATATCATTTCCGGTCATGAATTCTCTGGCGATGCGACACTGATCCCAGAACAGATCGCGGGAACGGAAATCTTCGCAGGTCAGATCGGAATGATCATGTTTATAGCCGAAATACCACTCAACACCCCAGGCGCCGCCGATATAAGCGCCCCACAAGGCGTTTTTACGAGCATCATGATGCAGAGAGTCATCCGAATCGGGTACCAGGGCATGCTGCGCATCGCCCGGCTCATCCACGGAAACCGCCCAGGGTTTGCCTGCGGCGCGCGACAACCTGCGCCATTTGATCACCTCGTCATGGACCAGTGAAAAATCCATCCGATGGGTCTGCACGGACGGGCCGGTCAGCTTGCTTTCTTCTCCCAAAAGATCATAAAACGCGTTACCATTATGGATCACAATATGATGTTGATAGGGATCATGATTGTAAAAATACTCGGCCATGGACCGGCGCTGCCATTTGAACTGCGGCGGTGTTTTATGGTTTTTAACCCAGTCGCCGTTTTCTTCTCCGAGGTTCCAGTTCAGCGCCAAATGATGCCCGAATCTTGCTATCAACTCGCGATAATAAAGTTTGCGCTGCATTCCTACCCCCCCGTTATCCAAGAGTCCCTGGTTTTCAGCTTCCTGGGTTTTGAAATGCAGAAAAAGTCCGTTTTCCTGCGCGTGTGTAAACACAATATTCCACTGATCCAGCTTGGATACATCAAACCGGTCATAGGTGTTATAATCCACATAGGGAAAGACATTGCGGTCATCTCCCTCGATATTCATAGTCAGGAATGAAACAGCATTCAGCCCTTTGGAAGCCAGATAGTTCAGGGCGCCGATGATCGCTTTACCCTTTCCCCCCTGCCAGGTGGGATCACCTTCATCCCAGTCCTGCAAATGCGGTTCCCAGGTTTTAACCAGATCATCTTTGTGCCCGTCATTGTGAAACGTGCCGTCAAAGTCGGCGTAGGCGAGAAAATTTTCCGGCGCGTCGACGCCAACCTTGAGAAAATACTCGCCATTTGCCGCACATTTTAAATAGTGTTTTCCGATATATTGCAAACGCCCCCGGCCTCTGAAATCTCGTCCGCTTTTATCAGAGGCTCCAACTGGAAATGAGCCGGTCAGTCCATCAAAGTATCCGCCGCTTTCGCCGGGTTTATTTCGATCACTGACTGCAACCCAGTTGCCTTTACGAAAATCGACCGAATACTTCCATTCGCCCAGTTCGTCCGGTGTAAAATGCACTCTCCATTTAGTTCCGGATGTAGCGGAAGTATTAGCCGCGTTTCCGTCCGCGGCAAAATATCCGGGCACTATATATTCTTTTTTGGTGCGGGTATGCTGAAACATCACGGTCAAACGGTAATTCATAAAAGGATTAAATTTATCCATTTCTGACACCTCGGGCCCCATAAATGTCAAAGTGACGGGATGCCAGGTTTTTAACTCGCCGGCAATTTCGACCTCTGAATCGGCGTGAACAGCGGACAAAGGTATGCCACTGATGATGCCGAGTAAAATTGCAAAATACACTACATTTTTCATAGCATTTTCCTCCAAATGATTGTTAGTGTTAACGTTAACATTTTTAAATAATTTTTTTGACCTTTAGGCTTCCTGTTTGGTCTGTTTCAGAGCCGCCGCAATTTTTCTCAACAACACGCGTTTTTCAAAGGGTTTCTCAAGAATCTGTTCGGGATCACATCCTTTTACGATCTCGGCATCGTACCCGGTGCTGAATAAAACAGGAATATTTTCATTAATTTGCCGTATGTAACGGGCTGCCTGCACACCGGTCATGTGTGGCATAATCACATCGATGAGAACCAGATCGATTTTATCGCTGTATCGGTTGTACGCCTGGACAGCCTGTTTGCCGTCGTGCACCAGCACCACACGGAATCCCGCCTCGTGCAGCATGGTTTTCGCATACTGTGCCACTTCTTTCTCATCTTCTGCAAGCAGAATCAATTCCCCGGAAGGTGTAAAATCAATCTCCGAATCGGCATCAGAGGGTTGGGTAGCGCTGAGCGCCGGCTGAACGGGCAGATACATACGGAATGTCGTGCCTTTATTTTCTTCACTGTACACATGGATAGCGCCGTCATGATTTCTGACAATCCCATATGCCATCGCCAGCCCCAGTCCGGTACCGCGTTCCTTTTTGGTGGTAAAAAACGGCTCAAAAATGCGTTCCTGAACTTTTTTGCTCATCCCCATACCGGTATCAGACACGGAGCACAGCACATATGGGCCGGGCGGCAGATCATAGTACTGACTGTGGCGGCTCTCAATAAAAGTAGATGACGTTGTCAAGGTCAGTTCGCCTCCGTCCGGCATGGCATCCTTGGCGTTCATACAAAGATTCAGCAGCACCTGTTCCAGCTGTCCTCCATCCGCTTTGATATCCGGCAGATCTTTAGCTTCATTGAATGTGATCAGAATATGATCGCCTATCAAACGTTTGATCAGATTAATGAGATTATTGACATGTGAATTGATACTGATAACGGTTTTGTTCAGGCGTGTGTCTTTGCGGCTGAATGCCAGCAATTGTTTGACAGTGGACTTTGCCTGTTGCGCTGAATTGATAATGTGGTCAATATAATCACGCGAGGCAAATGATGTTTTGGCCAGTTCCATCTGCATCAACTCGCTGTAGCCCAGCATGAGTTGCAGGATATTGTTAAAATCATGGGCCACACCGCTGGCCAAAAGCCCAATTGCTTCCATTTTCTGGGCCTGAAGCAATTGTTTTTGTAAACTCCTCGTTTGGGTGAGGTTTTGTAAATACACCACACCGCCGACCAACAGCCGATCCGCATTAAAAACCGGATTGGCATGAATCAGATAATACTGATCGTCATCAGTAGAAATTTCAGCGCTCTGCGGTGAATTAGAAACCAGACAGGCCACCATTGGGCAGTCATTGCACGGTTTATCGAGATCAAAGATTACTTTAAAGCATCTCTCACCGATCAATGTCTTTGGATCGACGCTGTTTTTCTGTGTATCAATCGGGAGTCTATTGATCCAGACGATTCGCATCTGCTTGTCCAGATAAAGAATGCTGTCCGGTATATGGTCCAAAATGATCTTTTTTTCCTCTTCCGATCGCGCCAGCGCTTTTTTGGCTTCCATTTCGCGGTCAATGTCATTGATCGTTCCCGCCAGACGGACAGGCCGTTTTTTATCGTCATAGGCCACACATTGTCCGCGCAAATGAACCCAATGATAACTCTCCCATTTTGTTACAAAACGCACAATAATATCAAGACGACTGCCGGTCCGCATTGCGGATTTTATATGCTCAAAGGTCTTCCAGCGGTCGGCGGGATGAAGCAGGCGGATCAAGGTAATAAAAGAGGAATTGTAATCTTCGCGACGGTAACCCAGCATATGATAACATCGATCACTGACGTATGTTTTTCCACTTGGCAGATGCCAGTCCCAGATGCCGTCATTCACAGCCTGGTTGGCCAGACGAAGACGTTCCTCTTTGGTTTGCATTTCCTCCTGAGTGCGTATACGCTCGGACTGCATGGCGACCAGAAACAAACTGGTAAAGGCAACCACCAGCAAAAACACCTGGAGAATCAAGAGTTCCTGAGGTGCCGCCAGGGATTCTTGCGGTTGAAAATGCGGCAATACCTGAATACGAAGCAGAACAAATCCTGCAAACAAAAATAGAGTAAAAGATCCACCCAAAGCCCCGAAACGGAACACACTGAAAATGACA
This sequence comes from candidate division KSB1 bacterium, assembly GCA_034521575.1. Lineage (NCBI taxonomy): Bacteria > Pseudomonadati > Candidatus Zhuqueibacterota bacterium. The sequence goes on along the minus strand of JAXHMJ010000003.1, from coordinate 637,612 downwards.
AACGGAAAAACAAGGTATGACAAACGCAAAGAGTCGGGATCGATACGAACAGTCAGAAGCGCAGTCGCTGCAAACAATAGCAGAAACAGCAGTATTTCAGCGACAATATACTGTCGTTTGCCGGGCGCGGCAGGGTCTTTCCATTGGGAAATAAAACTCAAAATAAAAGGAGTAAAAAACAAATGACCGGCAAAAAAAGCTGAAAATCTGTAGGCAATCATATTGAAATTAAAATCACTCCAGGTGCAATAGGCTATGAGAAAGCAGCTCAAAAGTGACGCAATAATGCCGCCCAGCGCTGCACTGGCTACAAAACCAATGGTATAACGTGTGCGTTCCGAAAACCGGCTCCCGTTGGAAAATCGTTTTATCAATGCAGCGGACAATAGAGTGGCCACAATCAAAAGGATTGCATTAAAATAGCTGACTGCATCATACTGCAGAGTCGCATAATCGACTCCCAGCAAAGCGGCACCGAGCAGGATGATCAAAACCAGCCAATATTTATAGGAAAAAAGCAAAAACCCGGCCAGTAAAATACCGGCTTTAGGCGAAAGCGGCATAATGCCGAAACGTTCAACGGGAAAAGCCAGTCTGGCCGCGTATAAGGCGAGGAAACAAAACATTGAATATACAATCAGAGCCAGCCCGACATGGAATTGGGAAGATTGTTTTCGAGGCAGTAGATATTGCTCGGTTGTATGTTTCATACGGTTTTGATTCTCTTTAATATTTGATATCGGAACAATTCAAACAGAATGCAAACTTGCCCTATACGGGTCAGTTTATAAGAAAGCTCATTTTAACATACGAATTTTAGAAATTCGTTGCAAGGAAAAACAGAGCAATATCTCATACAAGTGAGAGTCGATACCGTAAACAGGATGATTGGTCTATTAAGCATCGCCCATACAAGCGACATTGAGACCGCGATGGATGCTGGAAATGGATATGAACGGCTCCGGCCATTGCATCAACTCTCCTTCAATCTGCAGAGTCAAAGGGGTTGATGAGCGGATAGACAGTTCGGTTGTCGTAAAATGATCTACATTATGAGCGCTGAGATGTGTGCCTTTGGCCACTTTGGGAAGGAATAAAACACGTTTAAAAGCGCTCAAGTCATGCACCATAACAACATTCAGCATCCCGTCCATCACATCCGCGGTCGGTGCGATATGAAAGCTTCCACCATAATATTGCCCGTTTGTCACAGCCAGCATCACCATATCCATCTGATGTCGGTCCGTTTTGCTATGAATATCCAGCGGCAAGGCTTTGTACCTGAATATATTTTTAAACACAGCAGCATAATAAGCAAGTTTTCCGGGAAGATAACTGTATAGCGCCAGGTCCTGGACGACTTTGACATCAAATCCGATACCGATGGCATTGATAAAAAACCGGTCGCCCGCAAGCGCCACGTCAACCGGAAGAGTTTTTCCGGAAAGAATAATATCACAGGCTCGGCTGATACTTTCCGGAATGCCGACCGATTTGATAAAATCGTTACAAGTACCGGCTGGAATAATACCCAGAGCTGCATGAGCGTCCGCTTTCATAATGCCGTTGACAACCTGATTGATCGTACCGTCGCCGCCCACGGCAATAATCATGTCGTAAAATTGTTTCGCTGCAGTATACGCCAGCTGTTCAGCATCCGCCGCATTCCGGGTCTCAACCGCTTTGTATTCTACTCCACAATCTCTGAATCGTTTTTCAATATGTGGAAAATGCTTTTTTGATTCGCCCCCGGCAGCGTAAGGATTTTCAATAATCATATATCGCATCGGCAGCCTCATGTTTCACACCACATCCAATAATCGAATATTACTCTTCCTGCTTCCAGAATATATATTTTATAAAAACCTTGCCTTTGTACAACTGGGTATTGCCGTGCCGGTCAATGACCAGAGGATTTTCTTCGATGCGGATAACCAGCTGAATTTCATCTGCTTCAAGCCGAATCGCCCAGCTGGCATCAAACTCAGCCTGACGAACCCACATATTCTGGTCCCGCATTTGAATCACTTCAATCCGCCCATATCGATGACGGAAAAACTGGGTTACTTTATAAAACGACTCGTCGGTCTCGATGACATACACTTCTGCGTCCGGACCGATTTCCTCCATATCAAGGCGGGCGATATCTTTACGTAACCTGCCGTCAAAATATAAACGTCCGACCCGTTGCTTTAACTCTTCTTTCGACTGGTCCAGTCCCTGAGGAAATTTCACCCGTATAGGATAACGGATAATATACAAATCAATTCGGGTCGGCCAGAAATAACTGTAGGTTTTGGCAATTTCAACCGGGTACACATCAATGCGGGTGGCTGCTTTTCCATCAATTTCAGAAAAAACATAAGTGAAAAAATTGCCGTATTTAAAAAAACGCTGTCCGGACAGTTTTGAATAATAAGACACAACCTGCCGCGGTCGGTCCGTGGTCAAAAAGCTTGCAACCAACAAAGTTCTTGCGTTGGGAAACTGCTGGCGTGAGCGTTTTTCAATAATGCGCGTATACTGTTCATCCTTGACACACCCGGGATACGCATATTCATCAAACGTATTTTCCTTAAAAGGCGTCTGTCCGTGAACAGAATTGCAGGCGAGAATCAGCACAACAAACATAAAGGCTTTTTGAAAAGCATTCAGCATTACCCATCAACCTTCCAGGAAAAACAGGAACGTTTGCCGGTGTGACAGGTGGGACCAAACGGTTGTGCTTTTACCAGAATTGTATCCGTATCGCAGTCTGTGTACATTTCCACCACTGAGATAGTTGCCCGAGGTTTCACCTTTGGTCCAGAATTTTTTTCGGGACCGGCTCCCAGAAGGTCACTTTATTCTTTTCAAATGTCATTTCAATGCTTTCTTTGTTCATATATCCGAGCATCAGGATCGTATTGTCATTAACATCCTGTACAATCGCCGGAATGAGTCCTCGGTCATCAAACGTCAAATGAGCAATAAAATCCTTTTTGATCAACACTTCAATTTCGGACATGAATATTCCTTTCCTGTAAATATTGTTTCACTTCTTCTATAGAGTTTTTTCGATAATGAAAGATCGATGCCGCAAGCGCTGCATCTGCGGCGCCATTGGCAAAAACGTCATAAAAATGTTCCACAGCTCCACAGCCGCCGGAAGCAATGACCGGTATATTTACAGCATGGGAGATCGTCCATGTCAAATCAAGATCAAACCCGTCCTGTGTGCCGTCACGGTCCATGGAGGTAAGCAGGATTTCTCCCGCCCCCCGTTCTTCCGCCTCTAATGCCCATTCGAGGGCATCCCGTTCAACCGGCTCGCGTCCGCCGTAAATATAGACCTGCCAATGGCCGTTCTCTTTGTATTTGGCGTCGATTGCCAGCACGGTGGCCTGTGCGCCAAAGCGTTCCGAACAGTTTGTGATCAGCTGCCGGGTTCAGAACCGCCGCGGTATTCATGGTCACCTTGTCCGCACCGCTTTTAAGCAGCAATTGCGCGTCTTCCGGGGTGCGCACACCGCCTCCGACAGTCAGGGGCATAAACACCTGTTCCGAAGTGCGCCGCACCACATCCAGCATGATATCGCGTTTTTCATGCGAGGCCGTGATATCCAGATACACCAGTTCGTCTGCGCCGAGTTCATCATAATATTTGGCCTGTTCAACCGGATCCCCGGCATCAATCAGGTTTAAAAAATTAATACCCTTGACCACCCGTCCATCCTTGACATCCAGACAGGGAATAATACGTTTTGCCAGCATGTTCAGTTCCTCTGCTTAACGGTAACGCTTGACCAGGTCACTCAAATCAAGCTTGTTTTCGTACAGCGCGGTCCCCACGATTGCGCCTTCGATATTGGGATTATTCAAAGCGTATAATTCTTCAAAATGTTCAAGTTTGGAAAATCCACCCGATGCAATAATTTTCAAGCCGGTGTCACGGCTCAACCGGTCTGTGGCTTTAATATCCGGGCCTGTCAGTTCACCGTCCCGGCGCACATCCGTATAGATAATACGCTGTACGCCTTTATCGCGCATCTCGACGGCGAGAGTCAAAGATTCCGGTATCCGTCTGTTTTTCCCAGCCTTCAATAGCCACTTTATTATCACGTCCATCCAGCCCCACAATAATCTTTTCAGCGCCGTATGTTCGAACAGCCGAGTCGACGATTTCGGGATCTGTAATTGCGACCGTTCCCAGAATGACCCGCGTCACGCCAAGCTCCAACCAGCGCTCAATGTCCTGCATGTTACGGATACCGCCGCCCAGCTCAACCGGGCACGTGACCGCATTAACAATGCTTTCAATGGCCTGTACATTTTCCGCTGCCCGGCCGAATGCGCCGTCCAGATTGACAATATGCAACACCTCTCCTCCCTGCTCTTCCCACAAGCGCGCCTGCTGCACGGGGTCCTCATTGTAGACTTTGGCTGTTTTTTCAGCCCCCTGTTTCAGTCTTACACATTTTCCACCAAGCAGGTCAATGGCCGGTAAAATCTGCACAAACGCCTCCTATAGTTCAATGAAATTTTTCAGGATTTGTAATCCGTATTTCTGTGATTTTTCGGGATGAAACTGCAGTCCAAACACGTTATCCCGCCGAACAGCCACCGCAAATTGTCCATCGTATTCACTTTCACCTGTGACAATATCCTCATCGGCAGGCTGGATATAATATGAATGGGCAAAATAAAAATAACTCTCATCCGGTACCTGGTTCCACAGTGGAGAAGGCTGCTGAATGAGCACATTCCAGCCCAGATGCGGGACTTTGAGCTGATCGGAAAAGCGTTTAACACGCCCTTTAATCACAGAAAGTCCGGTTACGCCCGGACTTTCTTCACTGGTTTCATGCAGCAGCTGCAGTCCCAGACAAATACCCAGGAACGGTTTGCCTTGGTCTATTACCTCCCGGATCGGCTCTACCAGCTGCAGTTCTTTTAGAGTATGCATGGCTTTGCCGAACGCCCCGACTCCGGGAAACACCACTTTATCCGCCTTGCGCATATCATCCGGTTCTGAACTCACTATCGTATTTGCGCCACAGATTTCCAATGCTTTCTGTACACTGCGCAAATTTCCTGCATTATAATCGATGACACAGATCACTTTAATACCCCTTGGTTGACGGTATACCGGTTTCCCGGTCATCCCGGGTGAGCGCCATGCGCAGTGCGCGCGCCGTTGCCTTGATCATCGCTTCCATGGCATGATGATGATTGCTGCCGTCTATCAGTGTGACATGCAGATTGATTCGGGCATTATCCGCAAAAGCGCGCAAAAATTCTGTAAACAATTCGCCGTCAAACCCGCCAACGCGTCTCAGTTCCAGCTCGCTCGAATAGCGGAAAAAAGCACGACCGGAAATATCCACGACCGCTCTGGCCAGGGCTTCATCCAGCGGGCAATAGGCCCAGCCGAAGCGATGGATGCCACCGGCATCGCCCACAGCCTCGGAAAACACCTGCCCGAACACAATCCCGGCATCCTCTACTGTGTGGTGCCCGTCAATATGCAAATCTCCGGCTGCCTTGAGATTCAAATCAAAGCCGGCATGCTTTTGCAGTGCATCCAGCAAGTGGTCAAAAAATCCAATCCCGGTAGAAACCGAACCGTCACCGCACCCATCGAGATTCAGAGACAACTGGATCCGAGTCTCTTTGGTGTTGCGTTCCATATGTGCCTTGCGTTTCATAATACACTCCGTTAGTATGAGTGATATTCCTGCATAACCCTCTGTAAAGCGTCCAGAAACAGATCATTTTCCTCTTTGCAGCCAATGGTGACCCGCTGATGTCCCTGCAGCAGCGGATAAGAACCGACATCCCGCACCAGGATTCCATGTTTCTTCAAGGCTTCAAACAGATCCAGATCATCCGGACCTTTCAGCAGCAGATAATTGGCTGCACTGGGATAAACAGTCACAGTCGAGAGCCGCTGAAGGAGTGCATAGACGCGGTCTCGTTCTGTTTGCAGATACTGAACGTGCTGCATCAAGTCACTCTGATGATTCAGTAATTCCATGGCCACCTGTTCGGTAAACACATTGACGTTATAAGGCAGATTCACCTTGCCAAGCTGCTGAATGACGGGACGCTGTGCGATCAAATAGCCAAACCGCAACCCCGCCATACTGAACGCCTTGGAAAACGTGCGCGAAACGACCAGATTTTCATGGCGCTGTACCAGGGAAACCGCTTCACGATCGGAAAATTCACCATACGCTTCGTCAAACAGCACCAGTCCCGGCGCATTCCGGCAAATGTTTTCAACATCCGGCAGCGAAATTTCCGCTCCTGTGGGATTATTGGGGGAACACACGATGACCAGACGCGGTGATTCATGCTTGATTTTCTCCAGCACCTTGTCGAGAGGATACGATTCATCCGGCGGGTGCATTACCTCGATGATAGAAGCGTCATAAATCTTTGCAAACAACTGATACAGCGAGAACGTCGGCGGTGTCAGAAGAACGCCGTCTCCGGGTGACAGGACAGCGGTTAACAACGTTTGAAACAACTGATTGGAGCCATTGCCGAGCAGTATTTGGTCCGCAGACACGGCATGCCGGGCCGCCAGTTTATCCCGAAGCAGTTGAGAATTGTTGATCGGATAGCGGTTCCAGGCGAGCTGTTCGATGCGCTGTATACAGCGGTTTTTGATTTCCTCCGGCACATCAAAAGGGCTCTCGTTCTGGTTCAGCTTGACTTTGAATTCTTTTTGCGGCGGGGAGGAATAGCCGTCCAGATCTAAAACTGAAGTTTTGAAATACTGTTTCATAATGAATCCATTCGTTTTTCGATGGCGGAGGCATGCGCATCCAGTCCTTCGCTCTCGGCAAATCGTCGAATTTTTTCACCGTGTTTCTGCATAGCGGTTTGGGTATAGGAAATCAAACTGCTCACCTTGACAAAGTCTTCGGTGCGCAAGGGCGAGAAAAAGCGCGCCGACCCATTGGTCGGCAGAACGTGATTGGGACCGGCCCAGTAATCACCGACAGCTTCCGGTGAATAATGTCCCAGAAATATGGCGCCTGCGTTTTTGATGTCCCCCAGCAGCGTCCACGGATCACGGACATGCAGTCCCAGATGTTCCGGGGCCAGCCGGTTGGAAATCTCGACACATTCCTGCATGCTGTCGAGCAAAAGAATGCCCCCGTATTCGGCGAGGGATGAATTCAGAATCTCAACCCGGTCCAGTTTGAGCAGTTGTTGTTCGGTTTCTATGGCCACAGCTTTGGCCACCTCGGAAGAAGGTGTCACCAGAATGGACGAAGCCAGCGGATCGTGTTCGGCCTGCGCCAGCAGATCCGCTGCGGCAAAAGCCGGATCCGCGCTTTCATCCGCGATGATCAATACCTCACTGGGCCCGGCCACCATATCAATACCGCATTGACCATACAGCATTTTCTTGGCAGTGGCCACATAGATATTTCCCGGTCCGACAATCTTGTCTACGCGCGGAATGGTGTCGGTTCCGAATGCCATGCCGGCCACAGCATGCGCACCGCCCACCCGATATACATTCTCAATGCCCAGTTCCCAGGCTGCGGCCAGTATCAACGGATTCATTTTTCCTTCCGCATTACAGGGTGTGGTCACGCAAATTTGTGCAACTCCGGCCACCTGCGCCGGCACAGCCCCCATCAGCAATGAGGATGGATAGGCGGCCAGTCCGCCGGGCACATATACCCCCACTCGCTCCAAAGGCTGCACCCGCCGTCCCAGCACGACACCGTCGTCTTCCCAGGTCAGCCAGGATTGGGGGATGGCTTTTTCGTGATAGCGTTTGATATTATCACGCGAACCGCGCAAAACATCCAAAAGTTCCGGGTCAAGCTGCGCGTGTGCCTGCTGCAGGGTTTCCTCGGGTACACGCAATGGATGCACATTCAGATTTACCCGGTCAAAGCGCTGTGCGTATTCAACAAGCGCCCGGTCTCCATACTGCTGCACGTTCTGCAGGATATCCGCCACCGCTTTTTCAACGTCCCGAGAAATTTCGAGGCGGCGGGATTCAAATTTATGCATAAAATCCGTTAGCTGATCTTTTTGATATATATTCATAACTAGTCCGGTATTAATATATAATTTTATTCAGCGGATATTCAATAATATCTTCTGCGCCCGCCCGTTTGAGGGCAGGGATCAGACGCCGCACCGCTTCCTCTTCGGCAACAATTTCCACAGCCACCCAGTCGCCGCCGTACAAATGCGAAATCGTAGGTTTTTTCATCGCCGGCAGCTGCTTCATGAGTTCATCGAGTTTGGATTCCGGCAGATTCATTTTCAGACCGACTTTATCCTCGGCTGCAAGCGCGGCCTGGATCATTAGATTAAAATTTTCAATTTTCTCGCGTTTTGCCGGATTTTCCCAGCTTTTTTTATTGGCAATCAGCATGGTGCGTGATTCGAGCAATGTATCCACAATCCGGAGATTATTTGCACGCAGCGAACTGCCTGTTTCGGTCACTTCCACAATCGCATCTACCAATGTAGGCGCTTTCACCTCCGTGGCTCCCCAGGAAAACTCGACGGTGGCGTTTACGCCATGGCCGTTCAGATAGTCCCGGGTCAGATTGACAATTTCGGTGGCAATGCGTTTGCCATTCAAGTCCTGAACGGACTGAATATCAGACTCTTTGGGCACGGCCAGGACCCAACGCACCGGCCGACGGGTCTGTTTGGCGTACGTGAGTTCCGCCACTTGATGGACATCGGCCCGGTTTTCAAGAATCCAGTCTTTGCCGGTCATGCCGACATCAAACACGCCGTCCTCAACATATTTGGCCATTTCCTGAGCGCGAATCAAAATAGCCTGAATCTCATCGTCATCGATAGACGGAAAATACGAACGGCTGCTCACTGAAAAATGATAACCAGCCTTGGCCAAAAGCCGAAATGTGGATTCCTGCAGACTGCCTTTGGGCAATCCGATTTTCAAAACATCGTCTGTAAAATCCTTCAAACTTGCCATAAACACTCCTGTTATTGATAATCTCTGATATTGTCTTGAAACAAGGCTCGGAAAGATTCGAATCCGGAACCGATCCTGCGTGTAGTAAATAAAAAAGCCTTCCGTGTGGTTCGGAAGGCTTGAAAAAAAATCAATGTCAATGTACGTTACCCACCTCCCGAAAGGATCTTGCTGTGATGATGATGTGAATGATGGTGGCAGTACATATTTTTCTCCGGTTTAACACCTTAAAGATAAAACAGATTGAAAAAAGATGCAAGGTTTATTTTGATTTTTCATACATTTCCGCGGCCATATGGATAGCGCCGATACTTCCGGCGTCATTGCCCAGTTGTGCCCGTACCACCTGCAGGTCCCGCAGAACAGGTTTCATCGCCTTGCCGTAAATGGCGCGTTCAACACGGGTGATAAATTCGTCCCCGGCCTCGGCTACGCCGCCACCGATAACCAGCACTTGAGGATTAAACACATTAACCAGACTCGCAAAACCGGTTCCAAGATAGTCCACGGTTTCCGAGATAATTTCGTCTGCAATAGGTTCACCTTTGGCTGCACGGTCAAAAATCAGCCTGGTTCCACCGGATTCCGGGGCGGGCCGGTTCATTTCCAGCATACGTTCCTGATAGCGCCGGATCATGGATGTCGCCGAGGCATACTGCTCAAAACAGCCCTGGCCGCCGCAATTGCATAATCGGCCGTTATGCACAATAGAAATATGTCCAATCTCCGATCCCGAATAATGACTGCCTCGGTACAGAGAACCGTTGATCAAAATGCCGCCTCCGATGCCGGTGCCCAGCGTTGCACAGAGGACATGTTTTTACCCCTGGCCGCACCCTGACGCGCTTCACCAAAGGCCATCAGATTGCCGTCGTTATCCGCCCACACCGGAACTCCAAACTGTCCTTGAATACGTTCACCGGATAGGAGCATCTGTCCATTCCGGCATATTCGGAGTGGCTCCCATCAAACGGCAATCCTCAAAATGAATAGCGCCTGGACTGCCCAAACCGACAGCCACGAGTTGGCCATCCCGTTCTTTGGCGCAACGCTGCAAATCCTCAATAGCTGAAAAAATAACATTGAAAATGGCGTCCTGCGATTGATCCGCCTTGCTCGGCGTCTTTTTTTGACCAGCATCCCGTCTTTACGGGTACCCAGGGAATATTTTAAAAAAGTGCCGCCCAGATCCAGTCCTGCAAAAAATTCTCTCTCCTTGCTCATCAGTAAACTCCGCTTTGAATATCTATATCGAATATTTTTTTTGTATCTCCTTGTAAACCGCCAGCGTGCCGATATCCAGCGCCGGCCGGGACATGACATACGCATAGACCGGGGTTTGTTGATACAACCAACTGATGAAATGCCCGGGAGCGTCCGCTGTTGTATGATCGTTTAAAAAGACTTTGTACAGCGGTAATGTCGACTGTTTGTGCATATAAAGCGCCGGACATACATAGGTTGATTGCGGCTTTTGCGGTTTTTCCTCAAATAACGTAATTTTACAATTGGCATCAAAGGACACCACACCGCGTTGTTTGAGCCGTTCCCGATCCTTTAGCTCCTGAACCACAATCGTATCCGCATCATGGCTTTGAAATGTCTCGTGCAGATCTTTAAAATCAAAGCGAAAAATATTGTCTCCCGCCGCCACAATACAATCCTCTTCGATGCCGGCCTGATCGATAGCAAACTGTACGTCAGCAATAGCACCCAGTCTGGATTCATTATCCAGCGATCCGTCATTCAAAACCTCCACCTGAAATCCGGGATGTCGATCGGACTGATTGACAATCCGGGCCCATTCTGCAAAAATCGATGCAAACCTGGCATTGGAAACAATATAGACCCGATCCAATACCGGAATTTGGTTAAATCCTTTTAACAGATAGTCCAGAATGGTCTTTTCCCCGACTCTTAAGAGGGGTTTGGGGCGGTCCTTGGTCAAGGGGTACAAGCGTGTCGCGTATCCGGCTGCGAGCACAATAGCTTTCATATCGGTTTCCGTTGGTTTTGTGTTCAGTGACCCGGCAGGATTTCAAATTCGAGTTCGGGTAAATCCCTGTTTTGTTCAGAAAAAATGCGTTGCAGGGTATCTATATCGGCTTTGGTTTCCCGCAGGTCCGGCTCGACAAACTCTGCATCAGTCCAGGACAGGGTCTGCAAGTCAGCGCGATCGATCTACGATACTCCGTTGAGATGATCGATTTCGTGCTGCAGCACAACCGCCAGCAACCCCCTGGCCTTGATTTCGACTTTATTTCCCTCTTGGTTAAACGCCTCGACCACCACCTTGTCATGTCTTGGGACTTTGGCGTGCAGTCCCGGCAAACTTAAACAGCCTTCATACTCTGCGCTGCGGGTTTCGCTGTGTGCAATGATTTTGGGGTTGATCAGAATATATTCCTGTTCTCCGTCCTGACAGACCAAAAACTGTTTTGACACATTGACCTGCGGGGCAGCGAGCCCCACCCCGTCTTTGAGATACATGGTTTCAATCATATCTTTGATAAATGCCTGATCAACATGATTGACATCGCATTTTTCCGCTTGTTTTCGCAATGTCGGATGCCCGTATGTGATAATATCCATTACTGCCATTTATATCCTCTAATCGTCATTTACTCTTGTTGATTTATACTGCTCGTCGGCATGATAAGAACTTCTGACCAACGGAGCGGCTTCAATATGCTTAATCCCCAGAAAAAGTCCGGATTTTTTAATCTCTCTAAATTCTTGCGGCGGCACATAGCGGTCAACCGGCACATGCTGCACCGTAGGCTGCAGATATTGGCCGACCGTCAACAGTCTGCAGTTAACATCAATCACATCCTGTAGCAGCGTATCAATCTCCTTTCGGGTTTCTCCGAGTCCCACCATGATGCCGGTTTTGCTGGTCATCCCCTTTTCGTGCGCATAGGCCAGTAAATTCAGAGATTGCCGATAATCCGCCTGCGGGCGAACCTGCGGGTACAGTCGTTCTATCGTTTCCAAATTATGATTCAGCACATCCGGCTGTGCCGCAAACACCGTATCCAGCGCGTTTCGGTCGCCTTTGAAATCCGGAATGAGCACCTCAATTTTGCATTCAGGCTGCTGACTGCGGATTTCCCTGATGGTTTCGGCAAAATGCCAGGCGCCGCCGTCCGGCAGATCATCGCGGGTGACGGATGTCACCACCACATACTTTAATCCCAGCGACTCAACGGCGCGGGCAACCCGCTTTGGTTCCTCAGCATCCAGCGGCCCGACTTTGCCGGACGAAACCGCACAAAACCGACAGTTGCGTGTACAGACATCGCCCATAATCATAAACGTGGCCGTTCTGCGGCTCCAGCATTCGCCGATATTGGGGCACCGGGCGCTTTGGCAAACCGTATGCAGCTGACTGGACTGGATCAATTTTCTGACAACCTGCGCTTGTTCTCCGCTGGGCAGTCGGACTTTGGGTTTTGCTTTATGATTCATTCTGATCCCAGATTCTCATTCTTGATGACATATTTTTGAAACGCGTCGTGCGTCCAGGGCATTTTCAGTTGGAAAAGCTCGGCAATCCGATTGGCATATTCCCGAATCTCGTACTGAGCGTGTTCATCCATTCGCAATCTCAAAAAATTCATCAACGCTCTGCAGTTGACACTCCAATAAAATTGGGTATACAACGCCAGCGGCAGGACAATACGCGCATGTTCTTTGGCGACTTTGGCGTTCAGCAATTCCTGATACAGCTCGAATGCCCTCTGGTAATGCTCCTCTATTTTACCCAAAAGCTCGGAATTGAGTTCCTCAGGAACATCAATATATTTGTAATTTTCCGCGGTTTGTGAACGCAGCCGTTCAGGCAGGCAAAATTCTTCTTTCATTTTTGTATAGCGGCCGGACATTTCATTATAACTTGCAATGCGGTGCCGAAACCATTGGCGTGCGACAAACAACGGGCATTTTACATGAAATTTAAATACCGAATGTTCAAACGGAGTTTCGTGTCCGTTTGCCAGCAAAAAAAACAGCAGCTTTTTATCGCGTTCATCATGAGTAATGCCCTTACCATAGGACACACGCGCCGATTGAACCACGGCATAATCGCCGCCCATAAAATCAACCAGGCGAACAAATCCCTGATCCAGCACTTTGTATTCGTGTTCTTGCATGATCCTCCCCGTTTATTTGCTCAATTCGTTCGCCAGTTTTTCTCCGAATTCAATACAAGCCCGGCGCTCTTCCGGCCCCGGGATCAGAACAGCTTTCAGCCCTTCGTGCGGGACCTTGAACTTGAGGTCAGCCAGCCGGGCATCCAGCATTTTTACAGCTTCCCCGCTCCAACCGTAAGACCCGAAACTTGCGCCCAGCTTGCCTTTAACGTCGATAGTAACCAGACTGTTTATCACATCCCAAACAGGTTTAACGGCGTCATTATTAAGTGTCGGAGATCCCAAGACAACCGCATCGGCTGTCTCAATCAGATCAAGATGCGTCTCCGGGTCAAGCCCCTCGGCATTGTACACCTGAACATCCGCCTGTTTTTTAGCGCCCTGAGCGATCAGCTCGGCCATGGTTCCGGTATTGCCGTGAGCGCTGGCATAATAAATGAGCATTTTAGGCGGATCGTTCTCCGGCGACGCGGCCGACCACTCCCGGTAAGCGGAAATATATTTTCCAAGATCACCTTGCAGCAGTGGCCCATGTGACGGAGCAACAGTCTCAAACTCCAGTTCTTTGATCTTTTCCAGAGCGCTGCGCACATTCTTTTTAAACGGTCGCATAATCTTGTCGAAATAGTCTTTAAAATCAGGCCACATATCGCGCGTAATTTTGGTATTCAGCATGCGGCTGTCACAGAAATGAGCGCCTAAAAAGTCGCATGTGAATAATATTTTGTCCTCTGCGCTGTAGGTCATCATGGTATCAGGCCAATGCACGTTGGGAGCGACTACAAACTGCAGGGTTCGGCTGCCGAGTTCAAGCGTTTCGCCATTGCGCACCGGAATAATATCCACATCCCGGTTCACGGTATTTTGCACATATTTCACAGCGCCCCTGGAGCATACAATGCGGGCATTCGGAGCGACATCCATTAATTGAACCAGACTGCCGGAATGATCCGGTTCGTTGTGCTGAACGACGATATAATCCAGGGTTTCCGGGTCGACCAATGTTTTCAAATTTTCAAGATATTGATCCGAGAATTTCAATTTCACGGCATCAATAACGACCTTTTTCTCATCATTGATAAAATAGCTGTTATAGGTGGAACCGTTTTTGGTCTGCATTATGATATCAAACACGCGCAAGTCCGGATGCAGTGCGCCGCACCAGTAAACATCCGATGTTATTTCAAATGGTTTCATAACGAGTTTTACTCCTGTATTAAGCTTATCTGAATTGCGGTAAAATTGATCTCTGCCGTATGCCGGCGACGGCACGGCTCAGGCTGTCAATCACAGTGTCCACCTGTTCCTGAGTATTTCCTTTACCCAAACCAAAGCGCACCGAACAGCGAGCCCGGGCTGCCGGGATTTGAAGCGCTTTGAGCACATAGGAACTCTCCGGCGATGCCGAGGTACAGGCTGAACCTGTCGAAAGCGCCACATCCGGGCATGAAAGGACAAGTGATCCGCCATCCACGCCGGTAAAAGCAATGTTTAAATTATTCGCAAGCCGGTGTTCGGGATGTCCATTCAGCTGTATATCTTTAATCTGCTCCAGCAAACCATTCCACAGCCGCTGCTGCAAAGCGCGCATTGCCCGGCTGTGCTCGTCCAGATTACGCCCGGCAAGTTCAGCCGCCTTGCCCATTCCCGCAATTCCGGGAACATTGTAGGTACCGGAGCGCAATCCGCGTTCATGACCGCCGCCATCCAGCAACGGCGTCAAACGCAAGCCTTTGCGTACATATAATGCCCCCACGCCTTTGGGGCCGTACATTTTATGTGCCGAAAGCGACAACAAATCAATCGAATCCCGGTACACGTTTAGAGGCACACGTCCTGCGGCCTGGACTGCATCGACATGAAAGAGCGCAGGATATTGGCGTACAATAGCCGCAATTTCCGTCAGTGGTTGCAAAGTGCCGATTTCGCTGTTGGCTGCCTGTACAGATACCAGGACTGTATCTGCATTTAGCAGGGAACGCAGATGCTCCAGGTCGATGCGTCCGTATTGATTGACCCGGCAATAGCGAATGTTTACGTCTTCTTTTTCAAGGCGGGCGACAGGGTCCAGCACTGATTTATGCTCGATCGGAAGCGTGATTAAATTGCGCCCGGAACGCTGTTGCGCGGATCGGGCGCTGCCTTTTACAGCCAGATTATTGGCCTCGGTCGCCCCGCTTGTAAATACAATTTCATCGGGAGATGATGCAGCGATCAATTCCGCGATCTGAACCCGCGCCAGCTCAACAGCCTCTCTGGCACGATGGCCATATTCATGTGTATTGCTGGAAGGATTGCCGAATTCCTGAGAAAAAAAGGGCATCATCACATCTAAAACATCCGGATCGACCGGGGTCGTTGCATGATGATCCATATATACTGGTTTCATAAAGCCTCATCTATCCAAACCTAATAAAATAATTGAATTTAGCATTAAAAGCAAGGATTACTGCAATTGCAGAAAAAAAAAGCCCGCAAGAAATAATCTTGCGAGCCCAAAAGATCAAATTTTGATCAGGCGTCAGGCAGCTTCGGCATTCTGTTTTTCTGCCGATTCATCAAACAATTCCGGGTTCTCGAATCGTTTTTCGAGTTTGTGCAGATGATCCTGATGTTCGTCACCCAAACTCCGGAAAAAAGCTCGCAAATCAGCATCCAGAAACCGTCGGGACAGAGTCATATAAAAATCCACCAGCTCTTTTTCATTGCGTTTTGCCGTATTAATGGATTCCCGGCTGTCTTTGCCACAGTGCATGAGAGAATTAAGCCGGTGTTTTCGGTCCAAATTCAAATACAATATCCGTTTTCCGCTTACCTGGCTGTATTGGCTGATACTTTTTTGTCGGTTTTGCAGGCACGCATTCAGCATCTGTTTCAGGGTGGATTCGGCTTCATCGTTATAAAACAATGATTGTGCTTTTTTATAAAACTCTGTCATCTCTTTTTCAGACTGTATAGACATTTTGAGAGCTTCCAGGGGTTCTATGGCATAAATCCTGTGCATATATACCTCCATAAAAACGGACTATATTTAGTAATATTAACGTAAAAGCAAACGAATACATTCCAAAATCGGGATCATTATCCACAAAAAATTAAACGAAATTGGATGGAACAAGTTCCTAAGCAGCAAAAATAAAGGTAGACAACCCCTCAGGCAGAGCCAGACAACGGTAATCCGTTCCGTATTGTTTTTCTATCCGGCTCAATGCCGAACGAATTGAAGAGGTAAAGCACAGTACAGGACCGGTTTCAGAGTCGCTTTGGATGGTTTTCTAAACACCAATAGGAAAATATACGGTTCTATTTTTTAACTTTTCTTCAAGAATTTCAAAAATACCCATCCAGCGTTTCTGTTCCAGAAAAATAGATAAAAAATCTTCCAAAGACGTACATGCGCGGATTTTGGCGTTATCCATCTGATACAGGAGATCGGACAGCAAAACAATACTCCCGTGCTCCCTGACACTCGGCGCAGCATTGCACACAGTTTCGATAAGCAAATACCATTTTTCCACGCCGGTCAGTCCGCTGGTTACCACGGCGGCGTCTGCCGGTTCTTTCAGATTTGCGGTATATTGGGACTGCAAAACAGACTCGGTCTTTTGATACGTATCTTTTATCTTGCCGGAAAAAATATTCATGACGCGTTCCTGAGCGCTCATGAGTATATTGACAATAAAATCGACCTGTGCCAAATCACATATTTCAACAATATCCCGGTGCATCACAGTATCAAAGGTGCCGTTCTCATGAATATCCTGTCGCGCCAGAGCGTACAGAGCTTTCAGGGTATCCGGACTCGTCAATCCGAGTCCCACAACGCTGATAGAATCAAACAAGCCCACTGCAAAATGTGGTATAACGCGTCCTATGGCAATTTTCATCTGGGTGCGCAGAAATCGGCGGTCCATATAAACCGGAGTCTGACGCGACGTGTCTCCGGCGAGCTGATGGTTGGTGAGTGTAAAATTATCATGAAATTCGATATGATACGAATCACGAATATCTTTGCTGACCTTTTTACGAACCATTGACTTTTTAACTTCAAGCGGATATTCTGCTGCAAAAAGAATACAGATATCGGTATAGGCCAATCCGGCAGCGTGCAGCGTTTTAAGCACGGGCCGCAGCACCATATCAAGAATGGGGTTCGGAATCATTGCATCGATCGTCACACACGCGGTATCAACAGATTTTGCCATATCAAACAGTGATCGCTCATATCCAAGCGGCTGCAGCAGGGATTTGATAATAGCAATATAAGTATCCTGTACGAGTTCAAAGTTCTCTGTATTCAGAATACGTGTGTTGTCAGGCAGAGAAATTGTCTGCGGTTTGCTCAGATATTTAAATTCGACATTCATAGTTAATGTCTCTGTCCCATTGTACGCCAATCATTCAGCAAGGCATTCCCTTTTAATACAACATGAAAGGGCAATATCATTCCCCTTTATTATTTTTATCCTCAAATAATTCCGGATGAAAACTCGGATCATTATAGATTTTAAATTGACGGTATACTTTGTGCTTCTTTTGCCCCAAACGCAGCTCTTTGACCAATTCATCCAACGCATGTGCCACGTCCCGGCGCTGTTCCTCAAGGATATTGAGACGGATGCGCATTGTGTTGGTATCATGATCCCTTGATTCGGTTCTTAAACGTTCATTCAAATGGTAAATTTTGAGACAAAGCACAGATAATCGGTTGATAATATTGGCCGGTGTTTCAGAGTGCACAGGTGCATTTTCATCTACTTGGACACCCGCCGTGGTGAGCACATTATCGATCCAGATATCAATTTGTTCCAGCACATCCATGCGAATATGCGTATTTTTATCGATCGCACGTTCAATTTGGGGAATCTTTTCTGCGCTTACATTCTTGTCTCGTATCATTTCTTCCAAATGCCAGACCAGAAAATTCTTGTATAACACCCACTGAGTCATTCCTTTGGGAGACTGGGTATCATTGGGTTTCAAAGGGGCGGTATCGTGCCATAACTCTATGAGATCCGTGAACCATTCAAGCAACCGTTCCCCTTCAAATGGAGCCAGTATTTCTTTTAATGAATTCAATAGTGTTCCTCTCTGTTTAATCCCAGACTGAACAATTAATTGTTATATCAATCCAGTTATACAATGTATCAAAATAGAAAAAAAAACGCAATGTATTTCTGGAGATATTCGGAATAATCAAAAACGGGATGCTGTTCCTTCTTGCAAATAAGCAAAGCATTTAGTATATTAAAATAATCTATAACCCGTTAGGGGTGGTCATTCGACCTGAGATCATACCCTGAAACCTGAACTAGGTAATGCTAGCGTAGGGAAACGGCAGCAAGCGCAGTATTTCATAGCCGCTGTAAGCCTTCCCTGCTCTGGCGAGGCTCGTAGAAAGGAGTTCGCTATGAGAGCAGTCTCACTTTTATTACACTCGTATTTTTAACAATTCCATTGTATTCGTATACCATCACCGGTACGGTCACGGACCAAAAAGACGGCGCTCCGGTGGCGGGCGCCAATGTCACCTTACTGGACAGTAAACAGGGCGCCGCGACCTCGGAACAGGGCCGTTTTCACCTGAACAATGTGCCGACTGGCACCTATACCCTGGCCGTATCACATATCAGTTACCGGGTGTACAAACAACAGATCACAGTTGACGAAAATCTGCAGTTGTCTATAGACATGCAGCCGCAGGTCCTCAAAGGTCAGCAGATCCAGGTGGTATCCAATCGTGCCGTGGAACGCAAATCACCGGTGGCCTTTACGGATATTTCAGCTCAAGAGATCGAACGCGAGTATTTCAGCCAGGAAGTGCCGCTGCTGCTGGACAAGGTCCCCGGTGTATACTCGTATTCGAATACCGGCGGCCCGATCGGCTATTCCGAGATCAAGATCCGCGGGTTTGACGCCACACGGGTGGGCGTCACCATCAACGGCGTGCCGCTGAATGATCCGCAAGATCACATTACTTATTTTTACGATCTACCGGACATCAGCGCCAATCTGGAGGATATTCAGGTGCAACGGGGTGTGGCCAATTCATTGTACGGCACTGCGGCATTTGCCGGAACGGTCAATTTGAAAACCAGCACGGCTGCGGATGAACGCAAAATTCAGTACACGGCGGGATTCGGCAGTTATAACACCCGCAAGCATACCGTGTCACTGAACTCTGGTCTGGTGAATAATACATATACGTTTCACGGGCGTTTTTCAAAAATCAGCACAGACGGCTACCGCGACAAGTCCTGGGTAGACGCCTGGTCGTACTTTTTCAGCGCCAGCCGCTATGATGAAAACGTGAAAACCACCATCAACCTGTTCGGCGGCCCCATGCAAGCGCATTTTGCCTGGAACGGTATTACGCGTGAACGTCTTAAAACCGACCGCACCTACAATTCGTACCAATATGAGGACGCCAAGGATTCGTTCCATCAACCGCATTATCAGTTGATCAATGAATGGACGCCTTTGGACAATCTCGCCATCGAATCGACGTTGTTTTTCATCAAAGGCGACGGCTACTATGAGCAGTACAAAACCGGCAAGTCGTTGACCGATTACAACATGCACAGCGCCGAAATCGACGGTGAAACGGTGACAGAAACAGATCTGGTAGAACAAAAATGGGTGGACAAGCAGCAGTTCGGCTGGATTCCCCAGGTGCACACCAACTGGCGCGAGCATGACCTCACAATCGGCGGCGAATTCAGCACGTTTACATCAAAACACTGGGGCGAGGTCAAATGGGGAAATCGCCTGCCGTCTGATGTACCGCCCAATCATGTTTACTATCGACACAACGGCGCGAAACAATCGTTTGCCCTGTTCTTCAATGACCTGTACAGCATCACTCCCTCTCTGTTCCTGAAATTCGATCTGCAGTACAAGCACCTGTATACAGATTTTGATCAAAAAAAAATGGGGGCGTTCCCGGGACACGAATATGATTTGACCTATGATTTTCTGACACCACGCCTCGGAGTGAATTACAATATCAATCAAGCTCTGAACGTGTTTGTCAATGCTTCCATGGCCAATCGCGAGCCCAAGGACTCGGATATTTACGATGCCAACGATCCGGATGCCGCTCCCCTGTTCCGCACCATGAACCTGGAAAAAGGCGTTTACAAAGACCCCTACATTGAGGCCGAGACCCTGCGCGATTATGAACTGGGCTGGGGCTATCAGACCACTCGTCTGCGCATGAAATTCAACGCATTCTGGATGGATTTTGACAACGAAATCGTGCCCACGGGCGGCATCACAGACGACGGCTATCCCATCTACGGCAACGCCGACCGATCACGGCACCGCGGTATCGAGTTCGATGCCCGAGCTTACATTTCCGGCGATGTGACACTGGCAGGTAATTTCACCTGGAGCGACAATACATTTATCGATTATACGGAATACTTGTGGAACGACGATTATACCGGTTATGATGCGTACAGTCGTGACGGCAACACCATTTCCGGTTTTCCGGAAACTATGGTCAACCTGAGCGCCAGTCGTACATTCGGCCCCCTGTATCTGTCCGTGCACGGCCAGCACATCGGACGCATTTATCTGGACAATTCAGAAACAGAACAATTGTCGATCACTCCATACAACGTGGTCAATGCCACTGCCCGACTGCAGCTGCCGGAATTCAGCGGCGTGAATCTGCTGCTGTCCGTGCATGTAAACAATGTGCTGAACGAGAAATACGAGGTCAGCGGCTACGCCTGGGGCGGCAGCGGATATTATATTCCGGCAGCTCTGAGGAATGTGTTTGTCAGTCTGAAGACGACGCTGTAAGATTCAGCAAAAACCCGGAGCCAGGCGGCTCCGGGTTTTTTATTATTAATGCGTCTATTGGGTCGTGGGGAGTTTTTAGTTTTCCGGGAGCATATTCCATCATGATATCATGCACGTTCAGCGCCAAAAGAGCACATAGAATCCACAGGATTATGTATACTCTATAAAGAACAGAATCAGGAAAGCGGGGTGATGTTTTGGTCGCCGGCATGGCAATTCTCCTTGATTGTATATTGCACTGTTTACAATGATACACCGCAATCGGAGAATTATTCCAGACTGAATCCATTCATATGACCCGAGATTTCGTTCACCTGTCTGAAAGACATGTACGTAATCAACTATCATCTCATTACGTAATGATTGGCTATACGTAATCATTTGATTTATTTATACGTATAAATTTCAACTCTGTATTTGACTGGATTTGGGTTTCGTATTATCAAAAACTACTTTTGTCACTGCATAGACAATCAATAGTCCCAGCGTAAAGAGAAATCCGACGGACAACATATTCAGCATGGCTGCGTGTCTGGATGTCATAGCTCCCTCGGGAAGACCATGAGCGGCTGACATCGCCGCACAGGCTTTACCCCAATCCGCCGCTGCTTTGATCAAAACCGCGAGTAGCGGCAGAAATACAGATACCCGGCACAGGGTGATCAGATTGACTTTTTTGCGTAAAATGATCTGCAGGACACACAGCACGAGTGAAAGAATGGTGAAAATACAGGCAAGTGTCATGGAACTGCTGGTTAAAATCGATTGCCTGGTAGCCTCCCTTTTTTTTGAGAAAACGAATTAATTTCATAGATTTAATATTATCATTACTCCCCAAATAATCTATTCAATCTTTCAAGAATAGCCGGTGCCTCTTTGGCTTGACATAGAGGAGTTAATTGTTCAATTATATAGTGGTAATTAATGTCGGTTTTATTACGAGATATAATTCCCTCAATATCTACCCAGTCTTTATCCCGGTCAGCAAAGGCTTTTAAGACAATCAAATCCTCTGCAGAACAGGTAAGTAATGAATATTCTGGAAGAAATTCAAAATAACTCGCTCTTTCAATCATATTTTCTTCAAATGGCAAGCCTGATAAAGAGATGTCGATTGAAACGCCATTTGAAGCATACAATAAAAGAACCCGGTTTTGAACTGCAAATTGATGGGCATTTGTGAGACGCGAGCGAAATTCGCGTAATAGTGCCCGTACATAGACCTCTTCAGCGCCAAATCCACACATCAGACAAATATCGATATCCTGCGTCATGCGCATTTCTCCCCATCGAATGACAGCCAATCCGCCAATAAAGCAGTAATTCCAGTTCTTCAGTTGAAAAAAGTACTGTAATTCCAAAGCAGCCTTGAATAATGGATTAACGGATAGAGATTGATTATTCATATCGGATCGTTCTGCTTTTCATGAATCAATTTGAAGAAATATTGCTGTTCGACAAGACCGGTTGTTTTACGGACAGTGGCGTGCTCACATGCGTACCACAGCATATCATTTAAAATATCGCGGTTTTTGATATAATAATCCGGAGCGCTGATCTCTTTTTTCCTGATATTCTGCATAGCAGATTCGGCTGCGTTCCAGGTTTTCACCCATTTTTTAATCTGTTCGTCCATAATCATATCCGTTTTTCAAATAGAATTTTTTTCATATCGTAATTCAAGCAAAAAAGCACGTTAAACCAGACGCATGAACCGCTAGACGATCATGCTTTAAAAAACCAACAAACAATAAAGCGCAGTTAATCGTTTGCCGTTGAAATTATTTAAAAGCTGTTGATTGCGTTTCAATCCCGCACGCATCGGATCGACAGTCCGGCGTTAATGTGCAGATTATTCCGGTAAATGTCCTGGCGATCGGGATACAGACGTCAATACATCATGAGATCATTACGGCTCAGCGCTGTATCACGTTAAAATGCAGTTTCGGACCCGCAGCCGATTTATTCTGAGAATCATAAAATGAAGCATGGATAGCACCCAACGGACGCAGGAGCAATCCTTTGGTTGTGCCGTCCAGAAGACGCTGCATCACGGGCCGCGAAATGGTAATGAAATTTCGACTGTCCCTGGTTTCCTGCGGTTCAAAATCATATATCATCTGGCCGTTGAAAACCTGTGACAAGTCTTGCCCATTGATAAAATCGTTATAGGTCACATTCTGCTGCTGCCAGTTTGGATCACCACCCGGAATCTCGATCACCCGGACTTTATCAAATTCCATGCCTAAATCCCATCCATAAGGTGCAATGTAATCACCGCCCCTGAGCACAGAATAGGTTGTGAGTTCCAGCAAACCGGCGTTTTCCGCTCTCTTTCCGGCACAAGAACAAAAATCCCAGCGCAACAACACCCAGTGATCGGCGTCCACAGTTAATACGCGCGCGCTATCCTGTCCACCCACATGCCAGTCATTAAAATTGACATCCGGGAATTCGGAATGAATGACCGCATCCTGTGCCACAGATAAATGTTTGGAAAACGCACTCGTCTCAGGAATGGGTGGGTGATATACCAGGGGTTCTCCTGCGTCTGGCTCAGCTTGATTCACATTCAACACCCGGGCGCGATAATAATCCAGATCCACATGATAACGGCCGACACCCCAATCCGTTACACCCAGCTGCACAAACACGGAATCCCCGGGCACGGCATCAAAATCCTGCGTGGTCATGCTGATGACATGCCAGTCTGTGGTATCAGCAATATCGTACTCCCGCAACTGTTTGTGAAAATTGGTGGTTCTCTGAGTGTTCACCATAAAATTGATCCGCCGCGGGGCACAACTCAAACGCACTTTGGCCTCTACGCGCAGTTCATATCCAGGCTTTTGCAATGATTTCATATCCACATCATCAGCGACATTGCGCTTTATGATCGCCCACCACACGTTGTGCCGATCCTGTGTGGCGTCTACTTTGATACGCGCATACCCGTCTTTCCGGACAAAATCCATAGTTACGGCCCCGTCTCCGGTGAACCAGCTCCAGCCATTCAAGGATGTATTTTGAAAAGACTCTTTGAATTCCGCTTGAGCAGGGTTCAGGACAATAATCATAAAAAGAAAAAACAATACACTTTTAAAACATTGCATACTAACACTCCTAATGACGGATATAAATTCGATCAGCATAAAATTCTTACACCTTAAAGCTCGGGGAAAATCAAATTTTGAGACATTTCTGCCTGCACCGATTCAAGGAATCTGTTGAGCACTTTTTCAGTCTCACAACCGGTACCCGCCGTCCACCACTACAATTTCGCCGGTCACAAATTCAGTGTCCAGTAAAAAATCCAGAGTACGGGTAATGGTATCGGGACTGCCGAGATGCCGCAGCGGTGTCTTGTCGCGTACACGCTGTTCAAAGGTATCATCGCGGTTGGACGGGGACAAGACATGTCCGGGGGCAATACCGTTCACCCGGATATCCGGCGCCAGTTCCAGGGCAGCCATGCGGGTAAGCTCAGCCATTGATTTTTTTGCCAAAAGATATACATTGTACTCTGAGAGATTGTTGTCAATTTCCGTATCCAGCATGTTAATCACATGACCTTTCCCCACACGTCGTGCAAACTCGCGCAACAGGAAATACGGGCGCTTTGAAATTAATGCTGAAATGTTTATCAAAATAATCCGGGTCAGTCTCTACTATTCGTCCTTTTGCAAAGGTCGAGGCGCTGTTGACAAGCAGACCCAGATCCGGAAAATCAGCAAGCGCCCCGGGTATCAGATTCAAGGTCTGCTGCATATCGCAGAGATCCGCCTGATAAAGTCGGCAGCTTACACCGGCGCGTTCTATCTCCGCCTGTGTCTCGCGGGCAGCATCCGCGGAATGGTTGTAATGCAGGGCAATCTGACAGCCCCGGGATGCCAGATGCAGTGCGATGGCGCGGCCGATGCGTTGGGCAGCGCCGGTTACCAGTGCGGTCACAAAAATCTCCTTTTGGTTGATTGTGCGGGCATGGTCCTGCTCGTTTGGTGTTTACGGTCGTATACTCGTAAATTAACAAAAATATCCGGAAAAACAAGCAAACATTCATCAGCAAACCGGCTGTACTCACACACAAAAACCTGGTAATACCAGGGAATAATTCTTATACTTTATTGTCTAATCAATAAAACCATGAGGTAGAATGTCAGCGCCATCGGACCAGGAACTTGTTCAGGCATCCATCAACGGAGACAGTTCAGCGTTTCGACTTTTGGTCGAACGCTATGAATCGCAGATCGCCGCTACTGTCATCGGAATGCTGGGCCCCGGTTCGGAAGCGGACGATGTCGGTCAGGAAGCGTTTATCCGGTTTTATAACAGCATGTCGAATTTCCGCGGCGACTCTGCATTGTCGACCTATCTGACCCGTATCGCGATCAATTTATCCCTGAACGCGATAAAGCGCAGACAACGCATGGAAAAAGTGCATCTGCCTCTGGAACAGGCGCACAACCAGACCGGTGATCCGCCCGATTATGATGCAAAAGAGCGCAAACAGCAAGTACACCGGGCGCTTCAGGCTCTGGATGCCAAACACCGCGCTGTGGTGGTGCTGCGTTATTTAAAAGGATACAGCACCTGGCAAACCGCGGAAATTTTGGACATTCCCCAGGGTACGGTGCTCTCACGACTGGCGCGCGCACAGGAAAAACTCAAAAAAGTATTGGAACCATACATGGGTGAATATAATGCGATATAAATGGCGTAGATTGTTATTGCGGTCTCTTGAAGGCACACTTTCCGACAGAAAGCAGCGCCGGTTAGATGCCGCTTTGGAAAACCATCCGCAGCTCAAAGCGGATCGGGCTATGCTGGAACAAACCCAGCAATGGTTTGATAAAGCGCCCGAGTTCTCATTCCAGCCGTTTTTTGCGCAACGGGTAACCCAGCGGATTTACAAGGCGGTTCAGGACCCGCCCGACCTGTTTGTACTGATTTACAGCAAATTCAAGCGGCTGGCCATCGCGGCTTCGTTGATCATTGCCTTGCTGATATCCATCAATATCATGCAGAACCACTCGTACCCGGTGATCTATAATTATTTGATCTCAAATATGACGGTGGAAGAAACATTTACGCCGAATCTTGCCGAATCTCTGGAGGATTTGCTATGAAAAAACAATCAAAAAGCACATTAATTTTGATTGTCACTTTATTAATCGGCATGGCTATTGGGGTTTTGGGATACCGGGTCTATATGCTGCAGCGTATCCGGGAATTTAAAGACCATCGTGCCGATCTCATGTTCGAAAAGCTGTTCGCGCGGGTGGTTCAGCCCACCCCGGAACAGGCTGATACGCTGCGAGTCATCTGGCAAAAGTACCGTGAACAGCTTGAAAGCAATCATAAACAGGTTTTAAAAGAGACCAAAACCATTCTGGACTCGATGTTCAAGGAAATGAGGCCTCTCCTGACCGAAGAACAGATCAAACGATTGAAAGAACGCCGTCACCGGGACAAACGACCGCATTTTCATAACAGAAAACCGCGGCCGGAACCGGATAGTGGATTTTATAAAGACAAGGACCGGGATAAACCGAGCCCCCCGAATAAACTTTTTTTGGAATAAAACTGAACCAGCTTTGTCAAACCGGTGAATTCATCAGGAACGCGTTCTTTTCTTATTTTAACCAAGGAGCAGGATCATGAAACGATATCATATATTTTTCACAGCGCTTTTCCCCTGATTTTACTGACTGCGGCATTGACCATGGCACAACCGCATCAAGGACGACATTTTCTGAATGAAAATCTGACGGAAGAACAGCAACAGATGATTCGGGAGACCGTACAGAACCTGCGTGATCAGGGCGCCTCGCGCGAAGACATTCACGCGGCGGTGGCCGAACTGTTCGAATCCTGGGGACTAAAACTGCCGGAACGGCCCGGACGAGGTCACGGTCCGCAATTTCATCAGTTGACCGAGCAACAGCGGGAAACGCTCAAATCCACGATACAGGACCTGCGCGAACAGGGCGCTTCACGCGAAGAGATTCACAAGGCGGTTGCGGAACTGTTCGAGTCCTGGGGACTGGAACGACCGAAAAGATTAAAGGATTTGTCCCGAATTGAGAAAAAACAATTGCGGCAATACATCCGGTCTCTGCGAAAGCAAGGCTTGTCCAGACAGGAGATCAGAGCCGCAGTGCGCGAATGGCTTCAGGGATTGAACAAAGCTACAGAGATGAATGACGACAATTTTGAGACGTTTAACGCGCCGAATCCGTTCAATCCGAGCACCACGATCACTTTTTCACTTGATGAACCTTCCGAAGTGCGCATAAAAATATTCAACATCAAGGGTCAGCTGATACAAAGTTTTGATCAGGGTATGCAGAATACAGGTTCTCATCGTATTCTGTGGAATGGCGTAAATGAGACAGGTGAACAGGTGCCATCCGGAACCTATTTGTATCAAATTCAGGCTGGGGATAAGGTTTCAAGCAAACAAATGCTGCTTTTAAAATAAACTCGAGGCAGCGGGCACCTGATCTGCCCGCTGCTGTTTCTTCGCTTTATTCAGCAAAGCTTTTCACAGGCAGAAAAATATAAAATGTACGGCCCGGACCGGACTGAAAAATACATATGAACAGAAACATCATCCACTGTTTAGGCTTCAAAATACACACCGCCTTTTTCCAGAGCTTTATGCAGTTTCGGGTATTTCAGATCTCGGGAACCGATATTCTTTTCTGCGCACAAAGCGGCCGCCGTACCCGCAGCCTGACCCTGCCCCATACAGCTGACAGTGTTGCGCGTGGACATGTGCGCGCGGTGATCCGAGGTGATCATCATGCCCACGGCATACAGATTATCAATACCCCTGACGCACAGAGCGCGGTACGGAATTCCATAGGTGCCGCCGTCCTTGATCTGGTAACGGGGGGCGGAATCGTGGAATCCGTATACAAACGTATCATCATCAAAATGCCGGGCGTTGATCACATCTTCATGCGACAGATCGTAATCGCAGGTCACCTGGCGTCCGCGGCGGATAACCAGCGACGGACTGGTGCGCGCAATAAATGCTTTTTCAAATCCAGGCACAAATTCCCGGTACAGCGCCTCAGCTTTTTCCATGCGCTTGCGGATCTCGATCTCGGCTTTGGCCACATCATCGCGATTGATCACACTGCCGGGGATTTTGTAATTGCACTTGATGTACATCAGGTAATTGTCATGTGTGGTGGTGGTCACCATGGACATGCCGATTTTCCGTGCTTTATCGACAAAACCGGGAATATCCAGACGTTCCGCGCCCATGCGTACAAATTTGCCGTCCTCACCGCTGCGCGGTCCGCGGCACATCTGTCCCACCGCATCGTGCGATTCCAGAAACTTGTGATAATCGTCAATAGACGCATTCGCAAATCCAAAACTGTTGCAACTGGCATAGTCATTGGGAACGGTAAATTCCGCTCCGGCATAGGCGCTCAGATCAGCATATCCGGTGGAATCGATAAAGCTCCTGGCCATGACCGCCTCGCGTCCGGAACGGCTTTCTGTGATTACGCCTTTGATGCGGTCGCCGTCCATAATCGCGTCCACCAGCAGCGTATTGACCGCGACAAACACGCCCGCTTTTTCCAATTTTCGGAACGCCAGAATTTTATACTTTTCCACATCGACGGCCGTACACACCGAGTCATAGCCGCGACCGGTCTCCATTTCCGGATATCCGGTGGCGCCGCCCAGGGCGGTGAGTTCGTCCATAAATTCGCCGGGAATGCCCTGCACGACTTTGCGCCGTTCACAGTTCTCAAACGCGGTATACAGGTTGTAAAAACTGTGAATGGCCGTTCCGCCTTCCACAGCGATACCGCCCACATATCCCTTGGACTCGATCAGCATGGTTTTGGCGCCCTGACGCGCCGCTGCCAGGGCCGCAAACAGTCCGGCTGTGCCGCCGCCGGCTACCACCACATCAAAATGCCGCACCGGCAGCTTTTTAGCGGGTTCGGTATAGGTTTCGCCCGAGGGTTCCTGTGCTCCTGATCTTGCAGCATAACCCAAAGCCGAAGCTCCGACACCCAGAGTCACCATGTGTTTGGAAAAATTACGCCGATTCATAGCTAATCTCCTTTGTTTCAGGTTCGTCGCTCGAGCCCTTTTTATCTGACCAAAGGCTCAACATGCACCGTGGTTTCCATATCCAACTCATCACGGATTCGTTGCTCAATATCCTTGACGATTTCATGGGCTGTCTCAACGGTCATATTATTGGGCAAACGCAGGTGAAATGTAAGTTCCATGTGATCGCCGTATTCGTGTTTGTGAAAATGATGAATAGATTCGGATTTGACGCCGTATTCTTTACAAATATCACGGATTTTTTCCCGAGTAGCCGGATTGACGGCGCGGCCAAGAAACTGATGAATGGAATCACGAATAATCTCAAAGGCGGCATAACCGATCATCAAGGCCACCAAAAAACCGAGGACACCGTCCATCCACCAAAAACAGAAACTGAGAAACATCCCCACCAGCAATGCCGCGGAACTGATGGCATCGGAGCGGTGATGCCAGGCATCCGCCCGGAGAATATTGGATGTCACTTTTTTATTGGCCCGGAATGCAAACTGCGCCAGACCTTCTTTCACGACCACAGAAATCGCGGTTACAGTAATAGCAAGTGCGCCAAAAACCACACTTTCGCCGCCCTGCAGACGCAGCCAGGATTCCCGCAGGAAAGACCAGGCGACCACTACAAGCATCACACCGATAGCCAGAGTGGCAATGAGTTCAGCCCGGCCATGCCCGTAGGGATGTTCGTGATCCGCCGGTTTCTGCGCAACCTTGACGCCAAACAATACGACGATAGAAGACACTGAATCGGAGAGAGTATGCCATGCGTCAGCGATCAGGGCAATAGAGCCCACAACCGTACCCGCCCATAATTTCAAGCCGAACAACAGGATATTGGCGACAATCGCGATTCTGGCTTCAAGCAGCGTCAATTTTACAGATTTTCTCAACAGAGTCTTGACCATCATTTTTTCTCCACAGGAATCGGATAACCGACACTGTAAAGCCTAAAAAATTTACAAATTTTATCCGTTGTTTGACATAGCAAAAGACAATACACCCAATGCCCTGCCTCCCGGTCTTGCATCTTTGATTTTTATCAATGCAAAGTGATCAGAATAGACGATTGTCGGATCAAACGATATGTTTGAAAAGGTCATCTTGGAAGATAAATTCAAGGGCGGGGATCCCCGCCCTTGAATCAAAATCACTCAGTCCGTTCCAAAATCAACTTGTGGGACCGTCTGCGCTTCTTCAGGCGCTTCGAAATACGGACGCTGTTCAAAGCCGAACAGCCCTGCAAAGATATTGGACGGGAATGTGCGGATTTTTTGATTAAAAGCCCGCACCGCTTCATTGTAGCGCCGGCGTTCCACTGCGATGCGGTTTTCCGTCCCGGCGAGTTCATCCTGCAGACGCAGGAAATTCTGGTTGGCCTTGAGCTCCGGATAGCGCTCCACCACGACCATCAGGCGTCCCAGTGAGGAGGACAATGAATTTTGAGCGTTCAGATACTTTTGCATTTGCTGCGGATTATCTGTCATTTGTCCTGCATCCACCTTGGTCTGAGTGGCCTGAGCGCGCGCCTGGATCACCTGGGTCAGTGTTTCCTGTTCAAAGTTGGCATACCCTTTAACCGTTTGAACCAGGTTCGGAATCAAATCCATACGACGTTGTAACACATTTTCAACCTGGGCCCATGAACTGTTCACCTGTTCATCCAATGCGACGAAACGATTATAGGATGAGAACGATGAAAGCAGCACGATACCAAGGATCACGACCAGTACGATAATAAATATTCTTCTCGACATTGTGTCTCCCTCTACCATTTGTCCACGATTTTTGCCAGTTTTCTAATCTCTTCGATATAATGTTTGCAGAGTTGATAAAGTTCATCTTTGCCGGGATTCAGGGCATTGACCTGAATCACTTTATTGAACACAGATTCGTCCAGGCCAAACTCCTGAGCCGATTTCAACAAGGTATCTTTCTTGCGGGCAGGAGGCGTTACATCTTTTAGATGCAGCAACCCCGTGAAAATTGAAGAAAAGGCAGGGACAGTGGCATCCAACAGCTGCTTGAGCAGACGTTTTCTGCCGCCGGTGCGCAAAAATTCTTCCCGCAGATGCAGCAACTTGCCCTTGATCTGTTCTTCGCATTTTAAACGCAGGTCTTTGGGATCAATTTCCAAAGGTTCAAGAACATTTTCACCATAGACCAGATGATTGTATCTCTGCATATTTAAGAACTCGATCGGAAATGCATCCAGAGAAGATTCGATATAGTTCCGGGTTAAAAACAAAGGCGCCGCAACGCCCCGTTTGTCCCATTTTTTCATTAACGGCATATACTGATCAATATTCTGAATACCGGCATCGGTCAACACCACCAGAAAATTGATATCCGAGTGTTTCGGATCATATTCACCTTTGGCGCCGCTACCGTACAAATGAATAGCGACAACCTGTTCAGGAAACGCCTGTTTGATATCATCAGTAAATTCCGCAAATATGTCTTTTGGCGATTTGGGTTTTTTCGCCATAACTGATCCTCCGTAAATTTTAATTTTAATATCCGCCGCCGGCGCCGCCGCCGCCGCTCATACCACCGCCAAAGCCGCCAAAGCCGCCGCCAAAACTGCCACCACCACCGCCGCCAAAGCCGCCGCCAAATCCACCGGTACCGCGTCCCATCATTCCGCCTAACAGCAGCAGCGGCAGCAGTCCACCGCCGCCGCCGCGCCGAAAGATGGAAAACAGAACAAACAATCCGATCAGAAAGCAGATCGGGCTTCCTTTGCGGCCGGTTGACCGGGATGTTGTTTGCTGGACGTTCTGCGCACCCGTTACCGTGATATTATGTTCCTGGGCAACAAGCGCGGCAATAGTCTGAACCCCCGCCAGAAAACCAGGGCCATACTGTCCCTCTGCCAAGCGGGGACGAATAATCTCCCGATAGATATCTCCGGCCCGCGCATCATTCAAATAACCTTCCATGCCATAGCCGACTTCAATCCGGACTTTGCGTACATCTGTCACATTGAAAATAAGCGCCCCTTCATTTGTATCAGAACTGCCGATTCCCCAATGCTCGTAAAGACGAGCGGCATAATCAGTATACTCGTTCATGCCGATGGATTCCATGGTGACGACAACAATTGCCACACCCGCTTTTTGATAAACTTCACGGCAAATTGATTCCATCTGCTCCTGATACCGGCTCGGTATAACATTGGCAAAATCATTCACGGCATTGCCGGTATGATCGGGGAAATCCTGGGCAAATACCGGCAGCACACACAGACAACAGAAAAGTATAACGATATTTTTCATTGGCATATTGAAATCCATATAGTTTAATCAGCTGCAATAGATTACTGTAATTTAACCATTTTACAGGTTTTTACAAAAGACCCGGCTTTTAACGTATACAAATAAACACCGGAGCTCACCTGGGTACCGGATGCATCGGTTCCGTCCCACACAAACCTGTGATAACCCGCCTGTGCGGGTTCACGCACCACTTTGATCATACGTCCCAGCATATCATGAATCACCAGGGTTACCGGTCCCGTTACCCGAGCCGGCAGTTCGTAACGGATAACCGTTTCGGGATTAAACGGATTCGGATAATTTTGTTGCAATGCGAATGCTTTGGGAGCAGAGACCTCAACACGCAGGATTGAACTATAGGAAAACGCTCCATCCGTATCGGTTTGCTTGAGACGGTACTCATAGTGTCCGGTTGTCACTTTATCGATAAATTCATAGTGAACTGTTTTGCTGGTGGTGCCCCGGCCATTGACGAACCGCAGCGTCTGCCAGTCAGAGTCAGTCTGACCGAATTTGCGTCTCTGAACAGCAAATCCGAGATTATTGGTCTCCGATTGCGTGGACCAGCTCAGTACAACCCGGGCATCCGTGACACGAGCGGACAATGCGGCAAGTTCGACGGGAGTGGTTGCCTGCCAGGCTGTATTGGAGATTCCCGACCAATTATTATCATCATCAACGGCTCGGATCCGAAAGTAAAAAGTCACGCCGGACTGCAGTCCGGGCGCCTCAAACAGTTCGGTTTCACCGGCGCCGGCGCTTCCGGTATAGGACAGCTTGTCAGCCAGGGTGTACCAATAATAGTCCATCTCATTCGGCCCCATTTGGCTCGCTGTCGGGGCCTGATCATTGACACAGATCTCATAACGGCTCACGGGTCCGCCGCTCTGGCCGTCATCACCCGGAGCAGTCCATTCCAGAACGGCAGACGTATCTGTTACCGAGTTAACGTTTAGATCCTGCACAAAAGCAGGCGGAATCCTGTCATATTCCTGAAAAGTGACAACCGATTGTAAAGCCAGCCTCTGTTGTTCGTAAAGCGACTCTAATTCGCCGGTTGTTTTGTTTTCGGGAAAATAATAATCGAGAAAACGACCGCCTAAATTCAAAGAGTCATTTTTTTCCACTTCCCAGTCCTGAATGCGCAGACCGTTGACGCCAAACACCTGATAGTCTTCATAGCCATAATCGCCGTTCACCTTTTTATCGAAATAAAACAGAACCGGCGAACGTCCGTCATCGTATTTCAAATACTCTTTAGCGGGAAAGAACATATGCAGAGACGATACCTGATCAACCAGGCTGGAACTATGACCGCTGAATCCGTACCAGAGCGAATCCGGATTATCCCACTCGGCTTCATTTATCTCGTGATCAAAGATATCCAGATTATTGTCATTGATAATATGATCGTCGGTTTCATCCGTAAATTTTAAATCATAATGGTATCCGTGGAACCGCATCTGCAGGGCTGCGTCGTTGAATGCTTTGGAAAATTCCAGGTACGGACCTTTCAGCTTGTCAATATCAGGAAATTCCAGACTGAAATCCGGCGCAAATTCAGTATTATAGGGATAATATTGTATAGTCAACGGCAATTGCGCTTCACTCTCCATCAGGCCGCTGAATTCAACGGTGATGCGTATTTTACGAGTCACCCGCAAGGGGCCGCTGATCAGCTGAGGAGAACCGTCCTGGAAGGCTTTGATGTGAATCGAACCGATGGTGATGCCGCTTTGTTTGATCGTGTAAGACTTGTCAATGGACTCGGTGACATAAAAATCCTGGCTCAAATTAATCGGTATACCCTCAAATGTCGCTTCAATTTTGGTGATTTTAAGCTGAAACCGCCATTTATCCATAAAGTCCACATTGGACTCGCCGATTTTCAGCATCGCGGGCAGTCCGCTTGCGAGCAGACTGTCATGCGCCATCGTATAGGTTCTGCCATACACGGTATCATTGCGGACTGAAACCCATTGTTCTTCACTCGCCGCGAGATCCAAAGTTTGAAAAAAGTAAAGATACCCGACAGAACCGGAATGCGGATCCGTCACCGCCAGTTCATGGCGCTGAGTTACACCGGCTTGCGGCCAGCCTGTTATGTCGGCCTGGTCCCCCAGTTCCTGAGCAGCGATCAGCACCTCATCCGCAGGATCCAGCAAGCCGTTTTTGCTGCTGAAATAGGACGTACCGTCGTCAAGTTGATCAATTTGCAAAGTCGCTGCGGACCAGGTGTCTGTAGCTGATGAATAGGACCAAGCTTTGATCTCCTCCAATGGTTGTTGTAAAAACCGGGGAAAATCATCGCCCGTCAGCATAATCACATCGTACATGCGCGGAAAATCCGCAGATGCCATACCGGGCAGCCACAAGATACCCAGGCATAAAAAAAGCCATTTTACTTTCATCGCAAAAACCTCATGATTACCCCGGAATGCAAAGGGATCAGACAATATGCTGATCCCTGAAACCGATTCATTATTCCTTGTACGCGTCGATCGCTTCTTCTACGCTGTCAAACGCTTCAAATATGGTGATAAGCTTGGTTACAATAAACAGACTTTTTACTTTTTCAGTTGCACGAGCGATTTTTGCGTCGCCACCGGCATTGCGCATGGTTGTCAGCGAGCTCATCAAGGCACCCAGGCCTGTACTGTTCATCCAGGACACACCGCCCAGGTCGATGACAACTTTTTTAACGCCATTTGTGGCCAAATCTTTAACGCGCTTGTGAACTTCGGCTGTTTCCGGACCTCCCATCATCTTTCCTTTCAATTCAAGGACGGAAACGCCTCCCTTCATGCTTTCTTTAATCGCCATTCTGCACTCCTTTTGTTGTTTTATATTACAGAAAAATTACACTATTTTTAACTCGGATGCAAGCATTAATTACTACATATACTGATTAAACAACTGTCCGGTTTTTTCACTTTCGGGATTAAGATCGTATGCTGCTTTTATCATCTTTTTGGCTCGGGGCATCCAGCCGCTTTCGAGAAAAAAATCAATCACTTTAAGATAATAATTTTCAACACCCTGCTTTGAACCGAAAAATTTTAGCAACTGTTCAATATCTATCTCCAATGTGGCTTTTACATAATGCTCATTTTCAAGCAGATAGGACAAGACAATCACGTCATCTTTAAATTTTTTCAAAAAAGGCAGCATGGCCTCTTTGCCGGCATTAAAGAAAAAATGTATTTTTTCAATATAATCGGCAAGCGATGTTTTGATCTGGTGATAATCCTCGGAATCTGTTTGATAAAACTCCACCATATACTTTAACTCCCGGGCAATGGTGGCTTTGTGAAAAAGAACACCGATGTTGTTAATCACTTTAAATTCCACGGAATCGGGATTATAACGGCCGAACTGTCGGGGTTTACCTTTCATAAATGAAGACCGTTTGTAAATAAGACGCAGTTGTTCCTTGGCGTCAAATAAAATGTCGCTCAACTGCTTGAGATGATCAAAGGTTATATTCTGATAGTCGGAACCCTCAAAAGACTGATAGATTTCCTCAAAAAGATTTGCAGCGCGAAGATAAGCAGACAACACATTCTTGATAATCCACGAACGGTTTCTCTCTACATAGGGGCTGGTCTCTTTTTTCATAATTCTTCCATGGTTTATACATGCACAACCTGTTCACCCTGCAGCACGCTTTTCGCATGCCGATGCAAAAGACGAACGCCCAGTTCCACCGACGCAATCTGGCGCATATCAATTGAATGCGCCTGGTCCCTGTTCTGTGTCAGCCAGGAATAGATCAATTCTTCCCGTTTATCTTCCCGGCGTTCCGGTTCAGCAGCCTGCCGAAAAAATGCAGCAAGTTTATGATCAAACTGTTTTTCTTCGGGTTCACCGCAAAATTCAATGACCTGATGACCCGGATTTACAGCGAAAATCTGCACCCGGTTTTTTGTTGACGGGAGCAGGATAAACCGCGGATAGCGTTCCCGGGACCGTTGAGGTCGCGTATTCAGCCTCATCTGCTGATTGATCAGCGGATGATAGAACTCGATCAATTTGCTGTTCCAGTAAAAGCGCCGACAGTTCATTGCCGGTTTCCCGAATTTCAATATCAAAAACCAAATCACGAATGCGTTGTTGTTTTTCATCAAGTATACGGGCATCCGCAAAATAAGAACAAACTCTTTGCCGCAGACATTTCGACTTTCCCACATAAATCACATTGCCGCTGCGATCCCGCATTATATAAACGCCGGGGCGGACTGAAAGATTCTGAATAAAAGCGGCATCGAAATTATAATTCGTAAAATCGGCTTTGCACTGCAAAACCGGCGTCTCCTCCGGCCGTATATCCCGGCTGTGTAAGAGGTGCCAGCAATTTTGCGTCATTTCCTGAAACAGACGGAATCGGACGTCCGGAAGGGCCTGTTCCAGCACCGAAACCCTCAAAATTCGGGCCAAATCAGAGAATGTCGTCACCGTTTGATGCGGATAAAGAAAGTTGACAATTTTCCGCAAACTCACAACAGGCTGCTGCAAAGGTACACCGATGTGATAGAGCAGCTGTCGCAACATAGAGAGCTGATTTCCAACACCGTCCATTACCAGTACGCCGCTGATCCGTTTGAACACACGTTTTAGTTGATGCGATACAGTATCCGAATCAATCTTATAGAGCTCAGGCTGAGAATCCAGACCGGCGCAGCGTATTTCCCGCACTTTTCCCCAATGTTCAACTTGATTGGGAAAAAGCATGCAGAGCGTATATCCGGTTCCGGTTTCAGATTCAGCTTGTATCTCCGAAACCCAGCATCCATCCTTTGTCCGCCGAATCCGTCCGCTTTGGACAGAACCGGCGCGACAAGGCGGTCAGCGACTGCTTGATCCTCGAGTTCCAGTCTTAGCACATTTTTCGCCAGTTCCAGTGACGAGACCGGCTGCCGGCTGTCTCTGACATATATGACAAGCGAATCGCTCATAATTTGGTCCGAATTATTCTTTATCCGTATCCGTGTCATCATCAGAATCAATATGATCCTGATTTTCATGATCTTGAGGGATCGCTCCACACCACTGCCTTGTCAGATTGCTTTTTGGGAACCGGCTGACCGGATTTGGGTTTTCCCCAGATACCGATGCCGATCACCCCGCCGAGCAACCCGAATAATGAGTTGATGACCAGAGAACTGATAAATGCAATCAGTGTAAAACTTTTGGCCAGCATTTCCGGATTGATATGATTCAGCATATTTTCAATATCCGGATCATTCGTGTAATTCTGGATCTGATAAATAATATCCTGGGAAAAGGGCTGAATCACAAGTGAGAGCAACGTG